>JAYOMW010000006.1:21726-23110 GCA_038121045.1 Opitutia bacterium | reverse complement strand
GCCTTCTTCGCGGAGTGCTTGCTCGACTTTGGTCTGAGTGGCAATACCCGCATGATCGGTTCCCGGAATCCAAACAACCGAATGCCCTGCTTGTCGGGCTCGCCTGACGAGAATGTCCTGAATGGTGTTGTTCAGAACATGACCCATGGTCAGAACGCCGGTCACGTTGGGAGGGGGGATGACGATGGAGTAGGCTGGCTTTTGCTTGTCTTCTTTTCCGGTAAAGCAACCGGTTTTCAACCACTTCTCATAGAGGCGGTCTTCGACTTCGGAGGGCTGGTAGGCTTTTTCCATGGAAAAGAAAACTAAGTTCGTCGTTGGTTGTCAGGATGAAATGAACTTCCCGTTTCTTCCTCGCTGCGAAAGAAAGAGGGAGTGGCGAGAAAAGAGCTAACCTAACGCATCTTTCGGATATTGCGAGAAAAAGGGCGAGAATATCCGCTTTGGAACATCCGCACCCCGGGCCTCTTGAAAAAAGGCGTAAGCGCCAAGCCCGCCCCGAATCCTCCCAGGTGGGCTGCGATGGCTACCCCGCCTGCTTGCTGCATCGATTCAGGCAAGGCGACCGCTTGCTCGACAAGCCAAAAGCCCAAGAGCAGGTAAGCGGGCAAGTAAATTGTGCCGATGAAAATGAAAAACCAGTAGAAAAAGCGGACGTTCGCCCGCGGATAAAGGAGAAGATAGCCAGCCATGACTCCTGAAATCGCGCCTGAGGCCCCCACCATCGGGATCGGCGACCCGGGGTTCGCCAAGCCCTGCGCCAAAGCGGCAAGCAATCCGCAGGAAAGGTAAAAAATTCCATACCTTGCTTTCCCCATCGCATCCTCCATGTTGTCTCCGAACAGGTAGAGAAAAAGCATGTTTCCCAAAAGGTGAAAAACGTCGCCGTGACTGAACATCGAAGTATACACCGTACACCATTCCCAAGCCAAGGCCCGAAGGTTGGGAGCAGCGGAAAGCTGACCGAAGAAAGACTCGGGAACGAAGCCAAAAACGGAGAAGTAGGTTTGGGTCTCCAGGGGACTCAAGGGAAGTTGCCAAGCAAAGAACACCCAAAGGTTCAGGCCGATGAAAAACCAATTGAGAAAGGGAAACGAACGGGTCGGGTTGTCGTCTTTGTACGGGAAGAAAAGCATCAGAGACGGAAGACTAAGTCCGACCTTTGGTTTTGCAATGAGTATGTTGGTCGTTGATCTGCATGGAGGTTCGTACTAACAGTCTTCGCATTGAAAGACGATACGCACAACCGCCTGGCGATTTTTCAGAGTGATTCGGGGATCACTCTTTCTTTCGGTGAGCAAACCTATTTCATCGAGTCCGCCGATCCTTTTCACAACATTGCGCTGAGGGCTCTCGAGCAAGGTGATCACGTTCCTTTTTACGT
>JAYOMW010000006.1:0-21626 GCA_038121045.1 Opitutia bacterium | reverse complement strand
AGTTTTTCTTCACGCAACCACCGCTTGAGGGGGTGCCCGGATTCGGAGAAAAGGCAGGTGTGGAGTTCACCGGTTGCCGAAATGCGGGCCCGGTTGCAGCCTTGGCAAAAAGGCTGACTGATTGAACTTATGAAACCAACCACGCCACGCCCGTCGACGTAGCGGTGCCGCCTGGCGGTTGCTCCATGGCCTTCCTGAGCTTGAGCGTTCAGGGGATAATAGAGGCTGATTTTCTCATGAATCTCCCGAGCCGTCACCACCTCTTGCGGATCCCATCCGTTGCTTCTGCCTACGTCCATGTACTCGATGAAGCGCAGTTCGATTTCCTCTTTCCTGCATCTCTCGGCCAAAGGAAGGACCTGACATTCGTTGACGCCTCTTTTGATCACGGTGTTCAGTTTGACTCCAAAGCCCATGGCCCGGGCCCGTACCACCGCAGCCCAGACTCTTTCGGGATTCAGCGGTCTGCCGGCTATTTTCCTGGCGATTGGCGGATCGATCGCATCGAGGCTGACGTTGAGGCGGTCAAGACCGGCCTCGCGAAGGGAATCAAGGTGTTCCTCGAGTCCAAGCCCGTTGGTCGTGATCGCCAAGTCCAGATCCGGCGCCGTCTTGCGCAAAAGCCTGACCAGGTCGCCGACGTCTCGTCGAAGGAGTGGTTCTCCACCGGTGATGCGAATCTTTCGAATTCCCAGTGGCAAAAAGGCTTCGACGGCCCTGTTGATCTCTTCGTAGCTCAGGATTTCTTCCCTTGGAGAAAAGGCAAAGCCGGGGCCGAACAATTCTTCCGGCAGGCAGTACTGGCAACGCAGGTTGCAACGGTCGGTAATCGAGATCCGCAAATCCTTGAGCGGGCGCTTGAGCGAATCGATAACAGCCGTCATCCCTTCGGGTTTGTGTTTTTTGCGCAACCACAATTAGTCGGGTCGAGCCATTCGTTTGTGCCGTCAGAGTATGCCTCGAATTTCCAAATCGGGACGGTTTCCTTGATCCGGTCGATCAGGTAGCGGCAAGCCTCGAAGGCTGCGGCCCGGTGGGGGGCGCAAACTCCGATCCACACGGCCAAGTCACCGGGAGACAGCGTTCCCGTCCGATGACAGGCCGAAGCGTCTAGAATTTCGAAACGTCCGAGAGTCTCGCGAATGACCGCCTCTCCCTGTTTCAAGGCCAACGGAACATACGCCTCATAGGTCAGTTGAGTCACCGTCTTGCCCAAGTTGTTGTCCCGAGCCCACCCCTCGAACGAACAATATCCCCCGGCGTCCAAGCGGGGCAATGCCTGGCGCAAGGCAAGCGGGTCGATGGAATCCTCTGAGAGTGAGAAGCGAATGATCAACCTCCTGACATGGGGGGCATAAAGGCGATGACGTCGTCAGGCCGAACGGTTTCGGTTCCTTTGCAAAAAATCTCGTTGCGGGCCGCCCTCAGGTTGTCGAAGGGCATCGTCAAATCGTGTCTTTCCTTGAGTTGATCATAGAGCCTTGCCACGGTCGAGGCGTCGATTTCCAAGCTTTCGCTAGCCGTGCCGGCCTCTTCCTTGAGTTGGCCAAAATACAGAACCGTTATTTTCATGCGATCGTCTTCTTTTGTTCGAGCCTGCGGCATAGTCGATCAAAATCCTCCGGTGTGTTGGCGTTGTCGAGCGCCTCTTTTACCGGCAGTTCAAGCAGTTGAACGGAGGACGCGTTTTGCATGAGGAGCTTTCTCGGGCATCGAGCCCCGTCATTGGTAGCGGTCCTGCATACCTCGAGCATGGCGGGTTCGTAAAGAGCGCAGAGGGGTTCGGGCAAGCCGTCACTTGAACTTCGGAAGGCAAGGGCATCGGCCGCTCCGCGATGCTCGATCATTGTCCTCAGGATCGATTCGTCGAGCAAGGGCAAGTCGCAGGCGACCACGAGAAGAGCTTGGCCGGGAACTCGTTCCATGGCGCTTAGGAACCCTGAGAACGGGCCTTGGCTCAAGCCGCGGTCGACCAACGTTTCAGAGGATCCATCGCCCAGTCCGTCGAGATGCTGTCCCTCTCGA
The DNA here is from genome assembly GCA_038121045.1 of Opitutia bacterium. Classification (GTDB taxonomy): domain Bacteria; phylum Verrucomicrobiota; class Verrucomicrobiia; order Opitutales; family Seribacteraceae; genus Seribacter. The sequence continues at coordinate 19,601 of JAYOMW010000006.1, read as the reverse complement.
ATGGAGAGGAAGACTTCTTTGCAAAAGGGCCGGATGCATTCGGCCGTGACTGCCCATTGCGGTTTGCCGTGAAACGGGTAGATCAGGTTCGCCTTGTCCCGGTTCATTCGTTTGCTGAACCCGCCGGCCAAGACCAACCCGTATAGTTCGCAGTCAAACATTCTTGCGCTTGAAATCGGACTTCCCTCCGGTTTTCGAAAGCAGGCGAACGGAACTGATCTCAATGCCGAGTCCCAGGCTTTTCGTCATGTCGTAGAGCGTCAGTCCAGCCGCCGAAGCTCCTGTCATCGCCTCCATTTCGACACCCGTCCGACCCGTGGTCTTGACCGAGCAGCGGACGATCAAAGTATGCTTGGATTCATCCGGGGTAATGGAGATGGACGAACCTTCGATCGGGATGGCGTGGCAAAAGGGAATGGTCTCGGAAGTTTTCTTCAAGGCCATGGTGCCGGCAGTGATCGCCACGTCGAAGATTCCTCCTTTCTTTGTGGTGAAACCGTCCTTCGCAAGCTTGGACCAAGCCTCTTCGGGAAAGGTCACTACGGCCTCGGCTTCGGCCCTGCGGACGGTCTCGGGTTTTGCCGAAACGTCGACCATTTTGGGCAAACCGTTTTCATCGAGGTGAGATAATCCGGGGTTCAAGGCGTCCATGGGAAATAGGGCAGGGGGGTGGAGGGTTCGATCCCATCGCTTTTCGGAGGGATTTCAAGAAGGCCGCTTGTGGCCACGAGGTTTGCAAAGTCTCCGGAGTTTTTGATTCTCACGGGTTGAGCCCGTGTGTCTTCAACGAGCCTGACGGGTTGCAAGCGCGTCATCTCCGTCCGGTTTTCAAAGTTTTCCAGAGGGAGGATTTTCCGGGGTGTCGGCCAAATGCCCGAGACCTTGGCCTGCAAGAAAGGAACGACCCAACGGGTCGTGCCTGCGAGGGTGGAAACCGGATTGCCGGGGAGGGCGAAAATCGTGCGGTTTTCCATCGTCCAGACCCCGAACGGCTTTCCGGGGCTCTGGGCTACGCCATGAAAAAGCCTCTTGGCGCAATCGTCGAGGGCCCCGGGAATCCAGTCTCTCGTTCCTTTCGATACCCCGCCGGAAAGAATGGTGATCTCATGAGAAAAAATGCACTCCGAAAGCCGTTCGGCTTGGGTCTTGGCTTCGTCGCTCAAATGGCTCGAATAAACCGGAGGAAACCCCGCCAAAGTCAAGGTCGATTGCATTGCGCTCGCGTTTGATTGGCGTACCTGATGTTCCATCGGGGTCTCGGAGACGGGGACCAGTTCGTCTCCCGTGGAGAGGATGGCAATTTTTGGTGGCCTCGAAACTTCGACCGTGAGGTGTCCGCAGGTCGCCGCAATGGCTGTTTCCACAGGGCCGATTGAAGTTCCTTCTTCGGACAGGACGTCTCCGTTCTTGTAATCCGATCCTTGAAGATGAACGAACTGCTCCTTTTCGATCGTAAATTCTTCGAGCAGTTTGATTCGCGATCCCTCCCGGACCGTCCACTCGTAGGGCACGACTGCATCGGCTCCCACCGGCAGGATTGCCCCCGTCATGACTTCGACCGCAGCGCCGGGTTCGTCCCCAAGCTTCGCCCGGGCTGAACCGGCTACGCTTGTTCCGCCCAGTTCGAAGCCTCCGAGCTTCGAATCCGTTGCCCGCAAGGCATAGCCATCCATCATCACCCGGTCGTAGGGCGGGCCGTCCCGGTCGGCCGCGATCGGCTTGGCCAAAGTCTTTCCCGCTGCTTCGTCGAGGGGAAGGGAAATGGTTTCCGGGCGGCCAAGAATTGATTCGAGAAGAGCCCGGACTTCGGAAACCGGCACCAAGGGAGGAAGCTTCACATTCCGTCTCCGATTGATAATTCTTTCTCCCCCAGGCTCAGTTCTCCGCCTGTGAGTATTCGGCAACGCAAACCGCCCCGGCCCTTGAGCCATTCATGGGCTCCCGGACCGATCGCCTCGTCCATCCAGTAACAAGGAGCGCATTCTTCGCTTCCCGAAAATTCCACTCCGCCGATCATAAACTTGCGTCCCACCAGTTCATTGAGGTCCGTTCCGCTGACCAAGGCGTTTCTCCGGAAGGCCGAACGGTCCACTGCAGGCAGTTCGAGTTCCTGTTCAAGTTGCCGGGCCACTTCCTCGGAGAAAAAAGTGATTTGGCCCTTGAAATCAGGTTTGTAGTCGAAATACCGGTCACCCTTGATTCCCCGGTTCGCGACTAGCTCGACCCTATCTCGGCTTTCTGTATGGAAATTCATACGGCCTTTGCCATGACGCCCTTTGAAGTCATGCCCTCTGGATATCCAGATCTTCAACACCTTGATCATCATGCGGTCTGAGGGTATGGACCTAAACGTCTATGACGTTGTCGTCCCGCTTTCGGGGGCCAGACGAACGGTCGGTGGGAGGTTTGCCCGCGGCGACCGATTGCACGAGGTTTTCCTTAAGTTTCCGGGCAATGGATTTGCGGATGCCGGGAAGGAGCAAGGTAAAACCGAACAGGTCAGTCAAAATTCCCGGAGTCAGCAGTACGATTCCACCGATTAAAATCATCACTCCCTCGACTAATTCCTGGGCCGGAGGCCTTCCTTGTCTCATTTCCTCTTGGATTTTTCTCATGGTTGAGAGCCCCTGCGACCTGGCCAGTCCGGCTCCGATGAAACCCGTCAGCACAATGAGGCCGATGGTAGGCATGGGGCCGATTCGGCTACCCAACAACATAAGCAGATAAAGCTCTGCGAGAGGAATGAAGATAAAAAGAAGAAGAAGCCTTCCGAACATGGATGATATGGTTATTCGAAAACAGAGGATATTCAAGGATTATAGAAAATCCGGATGAAATCTCGAAGTCCGGGAAGTCCGGTCGAGAATCTCGTTTTGCCTGCCCGCAAACAAGGAGCGGTTTTCTTCCTCATTGTGGCTTCTTTTTAGGCAAGCGAATCCTTCCGAAGCTCTCTTGGCCGGCCAACCGTCGGATGGATTCTTTTCCCATGCCGTAACGAACTTGCCCGCCTGAAAACAGCACGAGTAAAACGCTCTCGTTCATAATCCCTTTCCAATTTTCGCTCAAGATCGGAGCAATGCAAAGAACACAAAGGATTCGAATTCCGGTTCATGGCCATGCCTGCAATATAGTCGTGACGGGGGGAGATAAATCCCCTATGATTAAAGGCTAACCTTTTCCATCATGCACAAATTAGTATTGCTTCGACACGGCGAAAGCCAGTGGAACCTCGATAACCGCTTCACCGGTTGGCACGACGTCAACCTGACCGAGCAGGGTGAGAGCGAAGGCCGGGAGGCCGGTCGTCAGATGAAGGAGGCCGGGTTTGCCTTCGACGTCGCTTACACCTCTCGGCTGACCCGGGCCATCCGGACTTTATGGTTGGCCCTGACCGAGATGGATCAGGTTTGGATTCCCGTTCACCGGGAATGGCGCTTGAATGAGCGTCACTATGGCGCCTTGCAGGGGCTCAACAAGGCCGAGACTGCCGAGAAGCACGGGGACGAGCAGGTTCTCGTCTGGCGCCGGAGTTACGATATTCCGCCGCCCCCGATGAGCAAGGATGACGAAGGGTATGCCGGCAAAGACCGTCGCTATGCGGACTTGGACGAATCCGATATTCCTCTCACCGAGTGCCTCAAGGACACGGTGGCCCGCTTTCTTCCCCTATGGGAGTCGACCATTGCGCCCCAAATCAGGAAGGGCAAGAACGTCCTGATTGCCGCTCACGGCAATTCCCTCCGTGCCCTGATCAAGTATTTGGACGAGGTATCCGAGGAAGATATTCTTGGCATGAACGTCCCGACCGGCATGCCTCTGGTCTACGAGTTGGACGAGAACCTCAAGCCAATCAACCGCCAGTACCTAGGCGATCCGGACAAAGTCGCCAAGGCCATGGAGGCGGTCGCCAACCAAGGCAAGGCGAAGTGAGTTTGCTTTCGTCGGACTTTTTAACATAATTTTCACTATGGACACTCAATCCGACAAGCCTCACGAATTGCGCCGCGAGTACGACGAGAATTTCTTGGTTACCCCCGAGTACAGAGATTCACTGCCCGACGTGCAAAATTCCGGTGCGTCCGGTCTCGAAGGGGCTCCGGTTCCCATTCTTCAGGTAGGGATTTCAGGCTTTCGCTTGCCCTTGGGTTTCGTCGGTCCCGACGGGGAAGCGCTGAACATCGAAACCTCGGTCACTGGCACCGTGAGCCTCGATGCGGACAAAAAGGGAATCAACATGTCCCGCATCATCCGTATTTTTTACGAATACAAAAATGAAACTTTTTCGCCCGAGCTCTTGGGCAAGATTCTCCGGCATTACAAGGAAAAGCTCGATTCGAAGGAAGCCCGCCTGAAGGCGAACTTTTCTTACCCCATGTTGCAGGAAAGCCTTCGCAGCGGCTTGCAGGGGTTTCAGTTTTATGATTGCTGCTTCGAGGGTGTCATCGATTGCGCCGACAGGATTCGAAAAATCATTCATTTTGACTTCGTTTATTCGTCGGCCTGTCCCTGCGCTTCGGAACTTTCCGAGCATGCCAGGGAAAAGAGGAACCTTCTTGCCATCCCTCACTCCCAACGGAGCAAGGCCCGAATCAGCGTCGAGGTTCATCCGGAGAAGGAAATTTCTCTTCTTGATTTGCGTGACCTTTGCATTAACGCGCTTCGCACGGAGACTCAAGTCATGGTCAGAAGGGAAGACGAGCAAGCCTTTGCCGAGTTGAACGGAGCCAAGGTCAAATTCGTCGAGGATGCCGCCCGTTTGCTTTTCGCCCAATTGAACGAAGAGTCTCGAATCATTGACTTTCGCGTAGTATGCTCCCACTTCGAGTCTCTTCATTCGCATGATGCGGTGGCCGTGCTTTGCCGCGGCGTGGATGGTGGTTTCCGGGCGGAGTTCGAGGACTTCTCGAACCTGAACGCCTGACCCGAGTGAAACCGGGAAATCAGGTTCGCGAAAACCCCGCGGATACTGGTGAGCTATCGATTTTTCTCGAAAAAGACCCAACCTGTTCGGAATTGCTCTCGGATTTGGAAGATTTGCATGGCCGGGCGACTATTCGAAACCCGTACTTTTCGCCCGAATGGCTCAAGTCTTGGTTAAGCCGGCAACCGGATGAGATCCGCCCTCTTCTCCTCTTGGCCCGAACCGAGAAGGGACGTCTTGACGGGTTTTGGCCCTTTGTCGAACGTCCGGGTTTGTTGGGGTCCAAAGGGCTTTGGCCTTTTGTATACGACGAGGCCAATTATTTCGATCCCTTGGCCACCGCAAAGGGAGCCCGTGCATTGGTCCGGGCAATGAAAACTCAACTCAAACATTTCCTTTTTTGCTGGGTCCCGCTCATGCGCAATTCCTTTTGGCAAGAAGTTTTGGAGCCGGAAACGCAACGGGGCAAGTTTCTCACACTTACCAGGATGCCCAGAAAAACCGCTTTGATCGAGCCCCCGGTCGACGACCTGAGCTTCGAGGATTTTCTTGGCGAAAAGCTCGGAGCAAAAAGTCGAAAGTCCCTTCGTTACGATCAGCGCAAATTGGCCGAGCAGGGAGACGTTGCCATCGAGACCGTAGATTCTTTGAAGGATGTCCGGGCCATCATGCCCGCAACCTGTCTGGTTGAAGTCGAATCTTGGAAAAGCAAGGAAGGGGCCGGTCTTTATTCAATTCGCGGCAAACGGGGATTCTTTTTCGAGTTGCTTCCCGAATTGGCTAAATCGGGTAGGGCCAGGGTCTCGATCATGCGTCTGGACGACCAACCCATCGCTTGGCAAATCGACTTGCTTGATGCGGGCTACGCCGGTGTTCATCACTTGGCCTTCGACCAAGCCTATGCAAAATTTTCACCCGGCAAGCAGTTACTGATTTCAAACCTTCGGCGAGCATGGGAGGAGAGGCGCTTGGTAGACTTTCTGCCTGGTAATTACGACTACAAGGAAAAATGGTCTTCCCGGGTCGAACCGGTTCGAGAATTGCATTGGTTTCGCCGAAGCTTGCGTGGCTATTTGGCAATTAAGCTCATCCGTTGGAACATCAGAGCCCGCAAAAAAATACGGGAAAAAGCCCTGCCGACCAAGGCCGGGGAAAACGTCCTTCGGGCAATGGAGGAATGAAGAGGGCTCTTTTCCATTGCCAAACGCCTGAACTCGGCTTCAAGGTTTTGAAATGACCGACAAAAACGAACAACTGCGTGAAATGCGAGAGGAGTATGATTCGGCTCCCTTGCGCAAGCGTGATTTGAAGGAATGTCCCTTGGAGCAATTCTCCCTTTGGCTTGAGGAAGCTGTCGGGGCCGGCATACCCGATTCCAACGCCTGCAGTCTCGCGAGCGTGGACGATGACTCAAGACCGGTTGCCAGGGCGGTCTTGCTCAAGGGCTTGGAGGACGGTTGCTTTGTCTTCTACACCAACTTTAACAGCCGAAAGGCCGTTCAGTTGCGCAAGTCCCCATGGGCCAGCATGCACTTCCCATGGTTCGCCATGCAGAGGCAAGTCGTGGTGACCGGCCAGGTCATCCCCTTGGACGACTCCAAGTCGGAAGAGTATTTCCGTTCTCGGCCCTATTTCAGCAAGCTCGGGGCATGGGCGTCGAAACAGAGCGACGATCTTGATTCGCGGGAGACTTTGGAAAAGGCCTTTATCGAGGCTCGTGAAAAATACGGCGAAGACCCTCCCAAACCATCGCATTGGGGTGGCTTGGCCTTGAAGCCCCAGACGATTGAGTTTTGGCAAGGCGGGCCGCATCGATTGCACGACCGCTTTTTGTTTGAACGGACCGAGCCAAACGGTTGGAGTACGCGGAGACTTTATCCATGACCGAAGAAGACAAGAACAAGACAGGCGACCAACCCCTTGACGATTTGCTTTCCCTGCGTGGCAAGCCCTTTGCCGATTGGAAAGAGGAACGCTTATACCTGCGTGAAAAATGGGGTGAGCAAGGAAGGGAAATCGAGCCCGGGCCTCTGAAAAAGGAAGAACCCGGAGTGGGAATCGCAAAGGAGGACGAACAAGGATGACTTGGGAAACATTTGGGCAGTTCGAGGATATTTTATACGAAAAGAGGGAAGGCGTGGCCAAAGTCACGATCAACCGTCCCGAGAAGAGGAACGCCTTCCGTCCCAAGACGGTCAGCGAAATGTACGAAGCCTTTCTTGATGCCCGTGAGGACTCTTCGGTTGGAGTCGTGCTGCTGACCGGAGCGGGCCCTCATTCCGACGGAAAATACGCTTTTTGTTCCGGAGGGGACCAAAGCGTGCGCGGACAAGCCGGTTACGTGGACGAAGGCGGAGTCCCCCGATTGAACGTTTTGGATTTGCAGCGCTTGATCCGCTCGATGCCCAAAGTGGTCATTGCCTTGGTCGCCGGTTACGCCATTGGCGGAGGTCACGTCCTGCACGTGGTCTGTGACCTTACCATTGCGGCCGACAATGCGATTTTCGGGCAAACCGGACCGAAAGTCGGCAGTTTCGACGGGGGGTTCGGTTCTGGTTACCTGGCTCGGATAGTCGGGCACAAGAAAGCCCGTGAAATTTGGTACCTATGCCGACAGTACGACGCTCGGGAAGCCCTCGAAATGGGCTTGGTCAATGAAGTTGTTCCCGTTGACCGCTTGGAGGAAGAAGGGCTGAAGTGGGCGGAGGAAGTTTTGGCCAAAAGCCCATTGGCGATCCGTTGCCTCAAGTCGGCCTTCAACGCTGATTGCGACGGTCAGGCCGGTATTCAGGAATTGGCCGGCAATGCGACGTTGCTGTATTATTTGTCGGAGGAAGGGGCGGAAGGAAAAAAAGCTTTTTTGGAAAAAAGATCGCCTGACTTTTCGAAATATCCTTGGCTACCCTGAGATTCATGCAGATTTATCTATTTCAGAATGGAAAACAGGAGGGGCCTTTCGGTTTGCCCCGGATTGCCGCCCGTCTGGTTTCCGGTGACTTGGACTCCGCCACTCCGGCATGGCGCGAAGGCATGGCGGACTGGCTTCCGCTGAATCATCCGGTTTGGGCGGAGGCGGGGATCGTGGCTCCTCCCCCCAAGGCCGTTGCGGCTCCCGCGGAGAAAGAAGTTGCTCCCGCGAATGAGCCGGGCCCTGCGGAAGCCGAACCCGTGGCTCCACAAGAAACGGGGGATCCGGGACAGGAGGAGGAAGCCGAAACGTCCGGTGGCGAGTTGATTCCGGAAGGGTCTGGGGAACCGATCGAGCAAGCAGAGGAGGAGCAATCAAGTCATGCTTTTGCCAATTACCGGGAAGATGACTTCAAGCCTCCGTCCTATGAAGAGATGGAAGCAGAGATGGCTCAACTGAGAGCCCGACGCGAAACGTTTCCCGAGTTGATCGGAAAAAAAGCATTCGAGTCAGGCCTTCGTGACGAAGAGATCGAGGAAGCTTGGGCGGAGGTCGAAAAAATGAAAGCGGCAGGAAACGAAGACGGGCTTTCGGAAGCTTTTGCCCGACTCGGACGCACCGTGTTGGCTGCCGGCGTTACCGACCCTTCCCTGGATGAGGCGCGGGAAGAAGAGCAGGAAATCTCCGACCGTATGCTCAACCTTCAAATGCAGCTCAGGCGGATGGGGGGAGGGCGGCGGGTAAAGCAACCTTCCCGTTGGCGCAAATGGATCGTCTTGTTCCTCTTGGCTCTTTTCATGGGTGGGTTGGTTACGGTTCTTGTTCTCTTCGGCACGGACTTGAGCGATTCGATCAGCGCTCTCTTTGACTAAAAGCAAGTGTCCGCGAAGAGTAGGCCTTCTACGATCTGCGTTGGTTTGCAAATTCCACCCGTCTGCCCATTGGTTCGTCCGCTGGCTTGCCATTCGCATAAGCCACTTGGCCGGAAACCATCGTCAGATCCACGCAATGGGAGAAACGCGTTCCGGAAAACGGCGACCAGTTGCATCGGCTGAAAAGTTCGCTTTCGTCCACCACCGTCTCCTTCTCCGGGTCGACGATCACCAAGTCGGCCCAATACCCTTCGCGGAGGAATCCTCGATCCCGAACGTCGAAAATCCGGGTTGGGGCATGGCAAGCTCGTTCCACCACCGTTTCGACCGGAAAGCATCCTTCTTTCGCCATCTCGAGCATCAGAAGAAGGCTGTGCTGGGCCAGCGGAAGTCCGGCGGGAGCTTGAAAATAGCTTCCTTGTTTTTCCTCCCAAGTGTGCGGGGCATGATCGGTTGCAAGAACGGAAATGGTTCCGTCGGCCACCGCTTGGCGGATCGCCGCGCGATCATTCGCCGACTTGATTGCGGGGTTGCACTTGATGAGGGAACCGAGAACTTCATAGCCCGATTGCTCGAACCACAAATGATGTACGCAAGCCTCCGCGGTGATTCGTTCATGGCCGGGATCGAACAAGGACAATTCCTCTTCGGTCGTAATGTGAAGGACATGGAGCCTGGCCTCTTCGCGTCGGGCCAATTCGACCGCCAGGCTCGAGGACCGCAGGCAGGCTTCGCGCGAACGGATTTCCGGGTGCTCGGAAAAAGGAATTTCGTCACCGAACTTCCTTCGGGCTTCCTCCTCGTTTCGAAGTATGGTCGGGGTGTGCTCGCAATGGGTGGCAATGGTCGCCGGAGCATGCCGGAAAATCTTTTCCAAGACCTCCTCCTCGTCTACCAACATGTTTCCGGTCGAGGATCCCATGAAGACTTTGATCCCCGCGATTTTGGCGGGATCGGCTGCCTTGACGTCCTCGATGTTCTCGTTGCTTGCGCCGAGGAAAAAAGCGTAGTTGGCGACCGAGTCTCGATCCGCGATGGCGCATTTTTCCTCCAGTCTTTGCATGTTCAGGGTCGGGGGCGAGACGTTGGGCATTTCGAAAAAAGTAGTGATCCCTCCAGCCACCGCTGCCCGGGATTCGGTCCTTATGCAGGCCTTGTGAGTCAGTCCCGGTTCACGAAAATGAACCTGATCGTCGATCAGTCCGGGCAAGACCAATTTGCCGGATGCATCGATGATCTCGCAGGAAGGCGAGGGTGGGGGAATCGAGGAGTCGATCCGTTCGATTCTTCCTTGCCGCACAAGGACGTCTTGCTCCGAGGACCGTCCTTCGTTCACGATCCTGCCCCCGGTAATAAGGAGGTCGCTCATTCTTTGGTATCCGTTGCAGGCATCGACGTCGGAGTTACTTCCATTGCCCGTTTCCGGTCACCAAATACTTGTAGGTACAAAGTTCCTCAAGACCCATCGGTCCCCGCGCGTGAAGGCGGTCGGTGGAGATTCCGATCTCCGCTCCCAACCCGAATTCGAACCCGTCGGTAAAGCGAGTGCTAGCGTTCCAGTAGACCGAGGAAGCATCCACTTCCCGTAAGAACCGCTCGGCTCGTTCCTTGTCCTCCGTGATGATCGATTCGCTGTGACCGCTTCCGAACCGGTTGACGAAAAGAATCGCATCGTCGAGTGAATCCACGACTTTGATCGATAGACGGAGATCGAGGAATTCCTCCTCGTAGTGCTCGTCCGTTGCCGGTTTGGTGGAAAAATCCCCGAGGAGAGAACCCGCCTTTTCATCGACCAAGAGTTCGCAGCCCTTGTCCACGAGTTCCCTGGCGCATGGGGGCAGGAATTCAGGAGCGATTTTTTCGTCCACGATCAAGTTCTCTATGGCATTGCATACGCCCGGTCGCCCGCATTTGGAGGAGACTGCAATTTGTCTGGCCATGTCCAAGTTGGCTTCAGCGTCCACGAATAGATTGCAGACTCCTTTGTAGTGTTTGATGACGGGAATGCTGCTGTTCTCGGCAACGAATCGAATCAGGCCTTCGCCTCCCCGGGGGATAATGCAATGAACGTACTGGTCAAGGGTGAGCAAATGATTGAGAGCTTCACGGTCAACGGTGGGAACGAGTTGAACCGATTCCTGGGGGATTGGAGAACCGGTCAGGGATTGTTTGATGACGGAGGCAAGGGCCTGATTGGAATGAAGAGCTTCCTTCCCTCCGCGCAGGATCGACGCATTGCCCGATTTCAGGCAAAGTCCGGCGCAGTCGATCGTCACGTTGGGGCGGGATTCGTAAATGATCCCGATGACCCCGATGGGGGTTCTGACCTTGCGGATGTTCAGTCCGTTGGGCCGGTTCTTTTCCTCGATGACCTTGCCGACGGGATCGGGAAGGCCGATCAGTTGGCGCAATCCCTGGACCATGCCGTCGATCCTTTCATGGGTCAGTCGAAGACGGTCCACCATGGCTTCGTTCAATCCGTTTTCCTCGGCCGCATCGATATCCTTTTGGTTTTCTTCGAGCAGAAACTTTCGGTTGGACTCGAGTCCGCGGGCTATGGACTGCAAGGCTCCGTTCTTATCGGAAGTGCTGGAGGCGGCCAATTCAAGGGAAGCCTGCTTGGCTTTCTTTGCCAAGTCTTCGATCAGGCTGGGGATGTCTTCACTCATGTACCGAAGATTAACGGAAGATGAGGAGGGGGTGAAGAATTTTCGTTTCCACTCTTCAAAGAAATCAAAAAAAGAGCCTCCCTGAGGAGGCTCTTTCAAAGAATCGGGTTGAATGAAAACTTTTACTCTTCAGCGGGAGCTTCGGCGGCGTCCAAGCCACCTTTTTTCTTCTTCTTTCCGCCCTCCTTTTTTCCTTTGCCTTTTTTCTCGCCGGAACCATCCGGCTTTCCACCGCGTTTGCCTTCGCCTGGTTTCGGCCGGGCTGCCATGGCGGCTTTTCTTTCTTCCTCGTTCAGCTTGCCATCGCCATCCTTGTCGAACTTTGCGATGAATTCCTTGCGACGCGCTTCCATGGTTTTGCGCATCTCGGCCCGCTCGCTTTCACTGAGCTTGCCATCGCCGTCTTTGTCGAACTTTTTCATCAGTTCGGGCGGAGGGAGGCGCCCTCCCGGACGATCTCCTCTCTTTGCCATGGCTTTACGAAGTTCGGCTTTTTCTTCCTCGCTGAGCTTGCCGTCACCGTCCTTGTCGAATTTCTTCATGACTTCCTCGCGGGATGGACGTCCTTCGGGCGGTCCGCCTTTCTTTCCGCCTTCTCTTTCTGGTTTAGCGTTCAATCCGAAGGCGAGGATGCCCGCGGTCATAAGGGTTAGAAACTTTTTCATATGGATTTTCTCCTTGGGTTATGGGTTATTGTTATGAACTTAAACGCTTTTCTCATGAGTAAGTTTCAATTTTTTTTCTTGATTCGGCTACCTGAGAAACTTTCATTGATTTCATGCGCTTGACGCATTGTCTTTGCCTGCTTTTTTTTTATGTTCCTGTTGGAGCATTTCTTTCTCTTTGTTTTGCAGTCGAAAGCATAAGCATCAAGGAATTTCCGCTCGAAAAACGTTCAATGGGAAAGGCAGGTTCTCCGTTTTTTTCCAAAATTTCCGAAGAACAAAGCGGCGTCAGGTTCCTTTCCTCAAAAGGAGTGTCGGACCAACCCGAATTCTTGGAAAAAAATCCGCATTTCATGACGACCCGCCATGCCCGCGGGGTTTGCGCGGGCGATTTCGACGGGGATGGTTGGGACGATTTGTTCTTTGCTCATCCTTACGGGGGACATCGCTTGTTTCGTAACCTGGGCGGATTTAAGTTCGTGGACGTAACGGTCAAGGCGGGCTTGGAAGCTCTTTTTGAGGGTCATTGGGCGGTTGGTTGCAGTTTTGCGGATTTCGACGGCGATGGAAAACTTGACCTGTTCGTCGCGGGAACGGGGGACCGCAACCTGCTTCTTCGCAATTTGGGGAATGGAAAATTCAAAGACGTAGCCAAGGAATTGCACTTGGAAAGAACCGGGGCAAGCGTGCAAATGACTTTTGCCGATTATGACCGGGACGGGGATCTTGATGCCTTTCTGGTGACCAACCGGTTGTCCGACAAACCAGCCCCGGGCGAAGGCACCGAGGTCAAGGGGAAGGTTGTCGACGGACGTCTCGAGGTGGAGGAAAAATTCCGCGAGATCTTTAACCTGGTCCCTCATCCGACCGAGCGGGTTCGTGTCGTCAAGGCCGGTGAATATGACCTTCTTTACCGCAACGACGGAGACCGGTTCCGGGAAATCGGACGGGAGCTTGGAATCGAAGGGGCGGACGAAGGGTTGGCCGCCGTTTGGTTTGATTTTGACCGGGATGGTTGGATCGATTTGTACGTCGCCAACGATTTTTACGGTCCTGACCGTCTCTACCGAAACGACCAAGGGAAAGGCTTCACGGAGGTCGCAAAGGAAGTGCTGCCGCATCTTCCCTGGTTTTCCATGGGCGTTGACCAAGGCGACGTCAACAATGATGGTTGGATGGATCTCATGACGTCCGATATGGCTGGCTCGAATCATTACTTGAGCAAGCTCGGAATGGGCGACATGGAAAAGGACGGCTGGTTTCTGCGAACCGCTTACCCGCGCCAGTACATGCGCAATTCGCTCTACCTGAATACCGGGGGCAAGGCGTTTGGCGAAGTCGCTCACATGGCAGGGCTTGCCGGGACCGACTGGACCTGGTCGGTCAAGTTCGGCGACTTGGACAACGATGGATGGATCGACCTGATCGGAACCAACGGAATGACCCAGGACCGGACGAATTCGGATTTTCTCAATCAGGCTCAGGCACTTCCAACAGCCCAGGCAAAGAGAGACTTTTGGAGGAATTCTCCCCCGAAGAAAGACGAAAACTTCATCTTCCGCAACCTTGGGGGGATTTCTTTTTCCAAGGTTTCCCGCAAATGGGGCTTTGACGAGGCCGGGGTAAGTTACGGACTGGCCTTGGCGGACTTCGACCGGGATGGCGATTTGGATGCGGCGGTCGCGTCCATGGAAAATCCTTATCTTCTATACAGGAACGATTCCCAAGAGGGGGCAACGGTTTTGATTCGCTTGATGGGCCGGGACCGAAACCGCTGGGGCATCGGGGCCACGATCAGGATCGAAACCGAACTGGGAAGTCATTGGCGGACCTTGTCGTCTTCGCAAGGCTACGCATCCGCCAACGCTCCGCTTCTTCATTTTGGCTTGGGGAAAGCCAAAGCCATCAAAAAAATGGAAGTGACTTGGCCCAGGGGAGAGATTCAGGAATTCGAAGACCTTGCGGTGGACAGGCGTTATATCGTAGTTCAACCCGATGCGGGTTTGTCCCGCTCCGAAAAAAAGGAAGATCGAGCTGTTCTTTTTCGTAAACAAAGCCTGCAGACCTTTCCTTCCGATCTGCAACACCGGGAAAACCTTGTCGATGATTTTTCCATTCAACCGCTTCTTCCCTTCCGTCCGTCCCGTTTGGGGCCCGGCTTGAGTGCGGGAGACATGGACGGCGATGGAAAAACCGATCTGTTTCATGGGCAAGGAGGGGGCACAGGTTCGCGATTGCTGAAAGGGGAGGAGGGAGCGCGTTTTTCAAGTATTCCTCAGCGTTATTTCAGCGCCCGGGAACTTCTTCCCTTCGAAGACATGGGTTCCGTTTTTTTGGATGCCGATTCGGACGGCGATCTGGACCTCTACGTGGTCTCCGGTGGATACAGTCCTCAGGTTTCTCCTCTTTATCTCCGTGACCGTCTTTTTCTAAACGACGGCAAGGGAACGCTTTCCTTGGGTTTGCCCAACACGCCCAACCTGCGCGATAGCGGGGGGAGCGTATCGGCTTGTGATTTCGATCGTGACGGCGACCTCGATCTCTTTGTCGGCGGTCGGGTGACGCGGGGCAAATATCCCGAAACACCGGGAAGCGCTCTCCTCTTGAATGACGGAGGAAAGTTCGTGGACCGCACGGATACGCTCGCTCAAGGAATCAAGAGTACCGGGATGGTCACTTCGTCCCTGTGGAGTGATTTCGATTCGGACGGGTGGACTGATCTCGTTCTGACCACGGAATGGGGCCCCGTCGAGTTTTGGAAAAACGAGAAGGGCAAATTGGTCGACCGTACGCAAGAGGCGGGTACCGCAAACCGTTTGGGTTGGTGGACTTCGGTTGCCCATGCCGATTTCGACAACGACGGCGACCTCGATTACGTGGTCGGAAACATGGGCCTGAACACCAAATACCATGTTTCTGCGGAGAATCCCTATTTGGCTTACTGGGGAGACGTCGATGGCTCGGGTCAGTCGCGTTTCGTGGAAGCCTGCAAGGAAAATGGACACGTCTATCCCGTACGGGGAAAAAGCTGCTCGACTCAGGCAATCCCCAGCCTCGCCAAAAAATTCAGGACCTTTCATGCTTTTGCCTCGGCCGGTCTTTCCGAAATTTACCAACCTGAGATTCTCAAGCGCACCCGCAAACTCGAGATCAACGAGCTGGCTTCGGGCCTGCTCGTCAACTCGGGCAAGGGAACCTTTGAGTTCAGGAAGTTGCCCCGCTTGGCCCAAACCTCGCCCCTCTTTGGAATGGCCGTTGCCGATTTCGACGGGGACGGGTGGGACGACCTGGCGGCGAATCAAAACTTTTTTCCCATGCAACCCGAAACCGGCCGCCTGAACGGAGGAA
This sequence comes from Opitutia bacterium, assembly GCA_038121045.1. Classification (GTDB taxonomy): domain Bacteria; phylum Verrucomicrobiota; class Verrucomicrobiia; order Opitutales; family Seribacteraceae; genus Seribacter. Next base: position 4,218 of record JAYOMW010000006.1, on the reverse strand, counting down.
CCGGCCTTCTTTTGCTGGGAGACGGGAAAGGAGGCTTCAGGTCCTTGATGGAGCGTGAAAGCGGTATCCTTTTTCAAGGAGACGGCAGAGCCTTGCTCGCTCAAGACTTGAACGACGATTGCAGGCCCGATCTCATTGCCGCCTTTAACTCGGGAAAACCCCTGGCCTTGATCAACCATTCGGGCCGAGGTGTTCCTCTTTGCCTGAAAATATCGGGCGATCCCGGAAACCTTCGCGGAGCCGGTTCGCGCTTGAGCTTGCTTTACCGCAATGGCCGGCGAAAGTCCTGCCAATTGAGCTTGGGAAGTTCGTATCTTTCTTCCCCCGAACCCCAAGTCTTTCTCGCTCAAACCGAGGACAACCCGATTGAGAGCGTAACGATTCATTCTCCCTTGGGAGTGAAATCAACTCATTCTCTCAAAGGATCCTCCGGCATCGTGAAGATACGGGTTCCCACCCGCTGAGGGTCTGTCACTCGCCCAATTTCAGGTATTTGCGGGCGTTCGAGTAGCAAATCCGCTTGACCAGATCGCCGATCATTTCCGGCTCGTTCGGCACGAACCCCTCCTTCATCCAGGTTCCCAGCAGGTTGCACAGAATTCTTCGGAAATATTCGTGGCGTGGGAAGGAAAGAAAAGAGCGTGAATCAGTGAGCATGCCCACGAATCGGGAAAGCAGGCCGAGGTTGGCCAAGGTCTTGAGTTGTTCCTCCATCCCGTCGCGCTGATCGAGGTGCCACCAGCCTGACCCGAACTGCATCTTGCCAGGAACCTCGCGCTGAAAGTTTCCGAGCATCGTGGCCACCGTAAAATTGTCCGAAGGGTTGTTGTTGTAAACGATGGTTTTGGGAAGAGCATTCTCCGAGTCCAAACGATCCAGGAAATGGCCCATCCTTTCGGCCTGCGGCCAATCTCCGATCGAGTCGGTGCCCGCATCCGGTCCGAAGGATTGGATCAACCGGCTCGAGTTGTTGCGCAAGGGTCCGAGATGGATTTGCATGGTCCATCCCTTCTTGGCATAGAGCCTGGCCAGATGAAGCATGACGTAAGCGCCGAAGGCTTCCTCTTCCGGTCGCTCGGCGTTTTGGCCTTGGAGGGTGTCTTGGAAAATTCTCTTCGCGTCCTCATCGTTTGGGAAATCGCAAAAGAAGTAGGGGAAGCTATGATCCGAAATACGGGAACCGATTGCATGAAAATCCTCGACTCTCTTGGTCAGCGCGGCCAGGAAATCGTCCAAGTTGGAAATGGAGATACCGGACGTTTCTTCAAGTCCCTCGAGCCATCTCTTGAAAGGCTCGGCCAATCCGATTCCCCAAGCCTTGTCGGGACGGAACGTGGGGTAGACCCCGGTTTCGATTTCCGGGTTGTTGCCGATGGCCTCGTGGTGGACGATGGGGACGGCCGGATCGTCCGTCGTGCAAAGAGCTTTCACTTCGAAGCGCTTGAGCATCCCCCGGGCCGAGAAAGACGGGTCGGCCAATTGCTCGTTTGCCTGCTCCCAAATTTCCTCAGCGGTGTCGGGACCAAGCAGGGCATCGATCCCGAAGCAGCGCTTCAGTTCGAGGTGCGTCCAATGGTAGAGCGGATTGCCCAGGGCATGAGGAATGGTCGCGGCCCATGCCAAGTACTTTTCTTTTGGATCCCCGTCTCCCGTGACCAGTTCCTCGGGGGCGCCGTTTGCCCGCATGGCACGCCATTTGTAATGGTCGCCCTCCAACCAAATTTCAGCCAAGTTGGCAAAGCGGCGGTCTCGGGCGATTTCATCCGGGGGGAGGTGGTTGTGAAAGTCGAGGATCGGTTCGTCTTTCGCATAAGCGTGATAGAGACGGACCGCCTGGTCGTTGGACAAAAGAAAATCGTCGTGAATAAAAGACATGGAAACTTACTTGATCTTGATTTTGACCTGCTTGATTTTTCCGTCGAAGGCAAACGAATCTTTGTAGTCGCCTACCGTTCCTCCTTCGTCCCTTCCGACCTGCAGCCCGTCAACGGGCATCGATTTCACGAGGCTGCTCAGCTTTCCGCCCCCAAGTTTACGGGTGCCGGCATGCAGTTCCACCTCACCGGAAGAGTTTAGTTTTGCCATGACTTTCAAATCCTTGGCACTCAGTTTCTCCTTGGCGGTCACGGTTTCCACTTTTCCATTCAGGCAGACGAAAAAACGCAAGATTCCGTTTTCAAGGGAGAGTCCCCATCCATGGGCATCTCCGCCTTGGGCAACCAAAATACCATTTCCAGGCTTTTCGATCCGCACCTCCACTTCGAATGCCTTCTGTGCGATCATGGGGGAAGTTCCCATGGGCAAATTCGCATCGGGTTTCAAGTGGAAGGCTTTCTTCTTGCTTAAGTTGCTTTTTTTACGGTTCCAAGGCCATGGCTTTGCTTTGGCTTCGATGGCCCATGCTTCCCATTTGTCGGCCATATCCTTTGCGCGATCTTCGTGCGCGGATGACAAATTGTTCAATTCCGTACGATCCGCATCCAAGTCATACAGTTCCCATGCTCCATTCGCTCCCTTGGCCACCAGTTTCCACTTGCCGATTCGAATGGCTCGGTTTCCTTCGTGTTCCCAATAAATCGGGTTTTCTCGGCCCAACTTTTTGCCGGAGAAAGCCGGCTTCAAGGACACGCCCTGCAAGGGTACGATCTTTTGCCCTTTGAATTCCTTTGGGTAATCCGCTTTTGCGAGATCCACGCAGGTCGCCATAAGGTCAATCAAATGAGCGGGTTGATGCTCGAATTTCCCCCGCAGATCAGGAGCGATTCCCTTGGGCCAATGAGCGACCAACGGCGTGCTGATTCCGCCCTCGTGTACCCAATGCTTGTATTCCCTAAAGGGCGTGTTGCTGACGTTTGCCCAAGCCTGTCCGTACCCATGATAGGTATCCGCTCCTCCAGACATGACCTCGGTTCCCTGTTTTACGACCACCCCGTCGCGGGTTCGTTTCGGGATCATGTCCATTTGCAAGTCGGTCGCCTTCATGGGCTTGAGGACGTCGGGGTCCTTGTCCTTGAACTGAATGCCCTCGCGCCGTCCCATCCCCTCGGCGCATCCTCCGTTGTCGGCGATGAACATGATGAGCGTATCGTCGAGCATCTTTCTTTTTTCCAAAGCTCCGATCACCTTGCCGAGTCCCTGATCCAAGCGGTCCACCATGGCGGCATACACCTCCATCAGGCTAATTTCCCACTCCTTGTTTTTTGCATCCTTCCATGCTTCCGCATCCCGCTTGGACAGTTTCCATTTCGGATCGATCAATCCCATCTCCAATTGTCTTTGGTAACGGGCCGCCCGAATGGCTTCCCAACCTTCGTCGTATCTTCCCTTGTATTTTTCAATATCCTCGGGCAAGGCATGCATGGGCCAATGCGGAGCCGTGTGGGCAATATACAGGAAGAACGGATCATCCCCTTTGTGTTCATTGATGAACCGGGTGGCATGATCGTTGATTGCATCGGTATAGTAAAACTCCTTGGGCTTGTATTCCGGATCGGCGTAGGGCGAAATCAAGGTGTTTTGACGGGTCAGGGAATTCGGGTCGAAGAAACTGCCCGCTCCGTGAATGGTTCCGTAGAACCGGTCGAATCCACGCTGTCTGGGCCAATTGTGTTGCGAATTCCCGGGGTAAATCTTCGGGGTGACGTGCCATTTGCCCGAAAGGTAAGTCGAATACTTGGCCGGCTTGAGAACTTCGGCGATTGTGCGCACGTTGCTTCCCAAGTCCCCCTTGTAGCCGGGAAGTCCACTGTCGCTCATCATCCATCCGATGCCCGCCTGGTGTGGGTAGGTTCCCGTTAACAGGCTGGCCCGGGTCGGGCAGCAACGACCGGTGTTGTAAAACTGGGTGAAGCGCAAGCCGTTCTTGGCCAAGCGGTCGAGGTTGGGGGTTTCGATCTCGCTTCCGTAACAACCGATGTCCGACCAGCCCATGTCGTCGGCCATCACGATGATGACGTTGGGCCGCTTGCCCGCCAAGCCAAGCAACGGAATGAAGGAGAGAAGGGAAAGAAGTACGGGTGTTTTTTTCATGGTGAGGACTTTGCAAAAGGGCTTTTTGCTTGCTCGATGGGGGAGGAGTCAATACTTATCAAGGGTTTTGGAGCACGGCGCGGTAGCCAAGTGGTAAGGCCGGGGACTGCAAATCCTCTATTCGCCGGTTCGATTCCGGCCCGCGCCTCCAAATTCCTGCGGAACTTTTCGGCTCGTTCCCGGGCTTCG
>JAYOMW010000005.1:43190-47990 GCA_038121045.1 Opitutia bacterium | reverse complement strand
GTGATGGAAGGATCCTTCGGGTCGTGAGCCTGCCTCTTTTTTTTAACGCGCCTTTGCATTGCCTGAGAAAAACCGGCTTATATTCTTTTCTTCTCAAAACCCGGGATGCGGATAGAAACGCCAAAGTCTCCGACCAAACGAACAACCTCCTTGCTTGGAGCAAAGCGGGACCTCTCACTTCATCCGACATACGAGAAATCCTTCAATCGTGAATTCGACAAAAGTTCCCGTTTCACTCCTTGTTCCCTGCAAGAACGAAGAAAAAAACATCCAACGATGCCTGCGTTCCGTTAATTGGGTTGACGAAGCCTTCGTCGTAGACTCCAAAAGCACGGACCGTACGATTTCCATCGCGGAGCAAGAAAGTGCTCAAGTCGTGCAATTCAACTACCGGGGAGGTTGGCCAAAAAAGAAAAATTGGGCTCTCGACAACTTGCCTTTTAAAAACGAATGGGTTCTCATCCTCGATGCAGACGAATGCTTGCCGCCCGAAGCGGAGGAGGAAATACGGAAGATCATTGAGAACTCGGATTCGAGTCATTCCGGTTATTGGATCAACCGCCGGTATTTCTTCATGGGCAAACCGCTCAAGCATGCCTACTTTCCCAATTGGAACCTTCGACTCTTCAAGCATCGACTCGGAAGATACGAAAAGATCACGGGAGGCGACACTGACAGCGGAGATCATGAGATTCACGAGCACGTGGTCGTAGAGGGTACGACCGGCAAGCTCAAAGCAATCATGGACCACCACGCCTTTCCAACGATCGAAAGTTTCGTGGAAAAACACAACAGATACTCGAACTGGGAAGCTGTCGTGGAAAGTACGAGCCAAGACAAGGCAGGGTCACTTCAACACAAAGGAGTCAAAGGAAAACGGTTCTTGAGACGGGTTTTCAGAACCCTTCCTTTCAGACCGACCCTTCGCTTTCTTTACGTATATCTTTGGCAAGGCGGTTTTCTTGATGGTTGGCCCGGTTACGTCTTCGCCCGGTTACATGGCCATTACGAGTTCCTAACCGTGGTCAAAGCAAGGGAACGCTCAAGGGGAAGAGAAAAGGCGAGGTAAGGTTCTTTCCGACTTGGAAAGCTTTCTCCCTTCTTCATCAAGCAACAGTTCGCAGTGATAGAAGTCCGGACGGGACCACCCGAGTCCATCGAACAACAAGCACTGCCTTGCGCTCGACAGGAGAAGATCCTCTCCGCGGACGACCTCGGTTATGTCCATGGCATGATCGTCGGCAACGGTAGCCAACTCATAAGAAGCCACGCCCTCCTTGCGCCAAACCAAAAAGTCCGAAAAATCCTTGCCTGTAATGAACCGCTGCATTCCCTTTGCCCGGTCGAAGAAAGAAATCTCCTTGTTCCACTCGACTCGGAAGCGCCAATTGACTCCTCCGGGGAAATCAGGTTCGATGCGAAGCTTACCGGTCGGACGAAATTCTTCCGGAAAAAGAAACTCCTCTCCCCCCGTTGAAGACAAACCTGCCTCTCGAATTTCTTTCCGGCTTTTCAGGCATGGATAAACAAGGTTCATTTCCGCCAACTGCCGCAGGATTGAAAGATAAAAAGCACCTCTCTTGCTTTGATCATAGGGACCGTAACTCCCTCCGCAATCCGGACCTTCGGACCAAGTCAGACCGCAAGATTTCAAGTCATCCATGGCCGACTGGACGAACTCTTCGCGGCAACGCAAAGGATCCAAGTCGTCATTCCGGTAAACCAGAACTCCACAATGAGAAACCGTCCTTTCCCAAGCAACGCGAAAAGTCATCGCATGTCCTTCGTGCAAATACCCCGAAGGAGTCGGAGCCAAACGCCCCCGATACCTTTTTTTCTCTTTCTCCTCGCTCATTTGACAAAAGTAAGCTTTAGATAAGCCTTTGCGCAACGAGAAGATCTTCTCTAGATACACAAGACTATGAATTTTAAAGACTTGGGCCTGTGCCCTGAACTTTTGCGAGTCATCGACGAACTCGGATATAAGGAACCGACACCCGTCCAGGCAAAAGCCATTCCTCCCATTTTGGAAGGTCGGGACATGGTGGGTTCCGCCCAAACCGGAACGGGAAAAACCGCAGCCTTTGCCTTGCCCACCCTCCAAAGATTGCAAAAACCCGGGGAATGCCGGGCCTTGGCCTTGGCTCCGACTCGTGAATTGGCCATCCAGATCGAAGAAAACTTTCGCATTTACGGCAAGCATTTGGGTATGAACATGGCCCTTCTTTACGGGGGAGTAAAATATGGCAAACAACTCGAGCAATTGCGCAACAAGCCCGATATCGTGGTCGCAACGCCCGGTCGTTTGCTTGACCACTTGGGTCAGGGCAACTTGAATTTGAAGAAAATCGAGGTTCTCATTCTCGACGAGGTAGACCGTATGCTCGACATGGGTTTTATCGAGGACGTCACCAAAATCATTCAAAAAACCCCCCGTTCCCGCCAAACTCTTTTGTTTTCGGCCACCATTCCTGATTCCGTGGTGCGATTGGCGGATTGGGCTTTGGACAACCCTGCCGAAGCCAAAATCGACATCAAGATTTCAGCCGCAGACACGGTCAGCCATGCCCTGTACCCCGTCCCCGCGATTCAAAAATTCGATCTACTCATCGCCTTGCTGAAAAAGATCGAGTTCGAGAACTTGATCATTTTCTTCCAAACAAGGAGGGGAACGGATAAGATCAGTCGATGGCTGACTGAGCACGGACAAGAGGTCCGCGTTCTCCATTCGGATCTCAAGCAACGTGACAGAATGTCAGCCTTGCAAGATTTCAAGGACGGCAAAGTCAAGATCCTTTCGGCCACCGACGTGGCCTCACGGGGTCTGGACATCTCGAACGTCACGCATGTCATAAATTACGACGTGCCTCAACATTCCGAAGACTACGTTCACCGAATCGGCCGGACCGGAAGAGCCCGAACGGAAGGGGAAGCCTTTACCCTTTGCAAGCCAGAGGAATTGCCTCTGGTTCAATCAATCGAAAAATTATTGGGCAACCCCTTGCCTCGTAAATTTGTCGATGATTTCTCCTATCGTGATTCTCCTGCGGAGATGGTCCCAACTGGGGCCGCGGTTTCCAAAAAACGCAACCGCGGTTTCGGCAAACAAGTTTCTTTCGGTTCACGCAGGCGCAGATAAATCAGCATGGGCGCAATGCATCTTGCCGGGGCACGCATAATCATTGGTTCATTGGTGCATTCAGGAAACTAGGTAGCAACGCTCTTATTCTTTGGCAAAACCACCCATCCGGTGGTTTTTTTGTGCCCTGATGTTCGAATGTCCTCTCCGGCGGAATGGCTCAAGGGGTATTGTTATTCGTACTTTCCGGTTCGTCGGCCAAGTCGATGGTGGAATCCGCCTCGACGTGGACAGGAGGGTTGGAGAGATCGATCACGGTTCGTACGGGCAAAGTCACGACTTGACTGCATCCGCACAGGACCCCGGCGAGCGTAAAGAGGACGCAGATAAAAGATGCTTGCCCACGGATGCTTTTACATAGTAGACCGCACCGCTCATCAACCACTAAATACAACCACATGTTGCCATTGCTTGACCTCTGCCATCCCCCTCTCCCCATTTTGTGTACGACGGCAAGAAATCTGTCGAGCGAGTACGTTCTTTATCTTCTGCCGCCGATTGCAGCCTTGATCGGATGGTTGACTAACTTCTTGGCGGTAAAAATGCTTTTTCACCCCAAGGCCCCCATTTCCATTTTTGGCTTTGAAGTCCAAGGTGTTTTTCCCAAGCGACAAGCTCAACTTGCCGCAAAACTCGGTGACTTGGTCTCCGAAGAATTGTTCTCCGTAGAGGAAGTGACCGATCGTATCAAGGAAGTTTCCACCAGCCAAGAGACCATGGATTTGATCGGAAGGAGAATTGAAAAAACGATCCGGGAAAAATTGGTCCAAAGCTTCCCCATGCTTTCCATGTTTTTAAGTGACGACATGGTCGAGAAGGTAACGAAATTATTCAAGGAAGAGCTCAGGGACTTCATAAGAGAGTCGGCCGATGGTGTGGCCAAAAAGATCGAGCAAGACTTGGACGTAAGGGAGATGGTGCGGAAAAAAGTGGAAGCGTTCTCTTCGGACAAACTGGAGGCTTTACTCTCTTCCCTTATGAAAAAGGAATTTCGGTTTATCGAGGTGATCGGAGCGGTCATAGGCTTCCTGATCGGATGCGCCCAAGTGGCTTTGACTTTGATTGGAGCTTGACGGGTTTCTTGTCCCTCTACCCTCCCCGGACTTCATTTCGGCGTAAATTGCTTGTTGCCTCCCATGACATTGGCTCCAATCTAAAACTATCTTGAACGCGAAAATTTTTCTAGAAAAGCTGAACTGGGAGAACATCAAAAACTTTTGGTTGGATCCCGCCATTGGCATTCAGGGCGGAATACTCTTGGGCATGCTTCTGGTCGTGATTCTGTTGACACGATTGACGAAACCCCTGCTCAAAAGCCTCTCTGAAAATTCCGCATCAGACAGCTGGTCGCAAAAAGCATGGAAACACTCGGAGCGCATGCTTGCCCCAGTCTACCTGATTCTCCTATGCTTAACCAGCTTGGCCATGGCCGGCCCTCTGGACCTTGGATCCGAAGCTCTCATTCGGCCTTTTGCCAGTGCCGCAACCGCTTGGGCAATTTACCGTCTGGTTTCGGGTTTCACCCAAAGCCGGGCTTGGCTCCGCCTCATAGCCGTGATTGCATTCGGCCTGGCTGCCTTGCACAGTTTCGGACTCCTGGAAGCCACGATGGAAGTACTCGAGCTGATTTCTTTCAAGGTCGGAGACCGTACGATTTCGGT
>JAYOMW010000005.1:0-43090 GCA_038121045.1 Opitutia bacterium | reverse complement strand
GGCGACGTCATTGAAATCGACGGAACCTACGGTTGGATCAATTCCCTGAGAGCCCGCTACGCCTCGGTCATAACCCGGGACGGAAAAGAACACCTCATTCCGAACGAGGATCTCATAACGAACCGAGTGGTCAATTGGTCCTTTAGCGATCGGAACGTGCGCGTCCGCGTACCTTTGGGCATTTCCTATGAGAATGATCCACGTGAGGCAATAAGGCTTTGCCTGGAGGCTTCCCAGTCTGTAGACCGAACGCTCCAAGACCCTGAACCCCGCTGTCTTTTGACTGGCTTTGGGGATAATTCGGTTAATTTGGAGTTAAGATTTTGGATAGACGATCCTTCGAATGGCGTTGGAAACGTAAGGAGTGCCGTCATGCTTGCGATTTGGGACAAATTCAAGGAAAATGGCATCCAAATTCCCTTCCCGCAACGCGACCTTCATATCAAGAATCTTCCGTCCGAGCTCAAAGACCGTTTGCCTTGATGAAAGGCTGCAATTGGGAATGACAAGCCTAAGCTTCCAAGCTTGCCATATGATCCATTTAGGGTTTTGATTAACACCTTTTTCTACTTACATGCAAACTTCAGACTTACAGCTCATTCTGCAATCTTTAGCGCAAGCCGCCCCAACGGGGGCAGGCGGTTTTGATATGCAAATCATCATCATGCTTCTGATTTTCGTTGCTTTTTGGTTTTTGCTGATTGCGCCGCAACGAAAGAAGCAGAAGGAACACGCCAAGATGCTGCAAGCTCTTGAAAAAGGAGCCAAGATCAAGACTGCCGGAGGACTTTTCGGCACCATCACCGGCGTTAAAGACGATCGGTTTGTCTTACGAATTGCCGAAAGCGTGAAGATCGAGATCGCCAAAGAGTCCGTTGCCGAGAAGCTAGACTAAATTCGATCCTCCTTTTTCCTTACCCCTTATCCAGCCATGAAAAAGTCCACCATCTGGAAATTGATTTTCATCTTCGGCATCCTGCTGGTCAGCTTTTCCCTCATTTCTCCATTCGAGGACAGGGAATTGGGTGAATATGCCGAGGCCCAGGCTAGCACAACCGCCGATCCGACCCAATACCCCGATCACGTCTCGTTCTCGGACGTTACCACCGGCATCCGAACCGGATTGGAAGAAGGCCAGCCCATCGATTTCGAAAGTCTCCGAAACTATGGTAAAGAAAACAAGTTGGACTATTCGGCCTACTTCCAACCACCCGAAGGAGTACTTAACACCATCTTTTCGCGAATCTTTCCTTTTTGGATCAAACCCGGAATTCGGGCAGGGCACGTCAAGGATCGTGAAAAGCGCAATGACATGGTGCTCAGAACTTTGCTAAGGAATTCACAAGCCGCCATCAAACTTGGCCTTGATCTCCGTGGGGGAATTGCCTTCACCATGGAAGCTCGTGACTTGAACGTCACCGCGGACGGAAGTGACCCATCCGGCGCGACGGCAATGGACAAAGTCGTGGAAATCATGAACGAGAGGCTTAATGCTTTCGGGGTTGCGGAAACCGTAGTTCAAAAAAAGGGTGATCGAGCAATCGAGATCAAGATTCCGGACCGTACGACCAAGCAAAATCCCGGAATGATAGAAGATTTGCAAAGGCCGGCAAAGTTGGAATTCCGGATTGTAAACGTCGACTCTAGCGTCAGGCAACCTACTGAAGAAAACGAAGATTGGACCGACGACGAGGGAATCCTTTATCGCTCCATGCTCAGGAGCGACGCCGAACCGAACGAAAGTCCCATATGGGTGCAACAACTGTCTTCGGCCGACGGTGACATCGTAAAGGAAGCCTTCCCCCGACAAGATCAAATGGGAGGATGGGAAGTCGGATTGGATTTCACTCAAGAAGGTGGAGAGAAATTCGCAAACCTCACGGGAGAAATCGCTCAAATGTCTGATTCGATTACTGGATCTCCCGGGAGGCTTGCCATCGTTTTGGACAATCAGTTGGAAAGCGCCCCCACCGTCAAGCAGCGAATCGACGGAGGTAGTGCGGTAATCAGCGGAAACTTTAGCTACAGGGAAGCCAAGCTTCTTGCCGACATCCTTAACAATCCGCTTAAGGTGTCCCTCGAAATAGGAGAGAAATACGAGGTTTCCCCTACTCTTGCAACCAGTGCCTTGGACAGCAGTTTGTCGGCCTGCTATTTGGGCGCGTTTCTTGTGATCGCCTTCATGATTCTCTGGTACAAGTCGGGTGGCTTTGTCGCTGTCTTTTCGGTCGGAACGAACGTATTGTTGGTCGTTGCCTTGTTAGCCGGTATTTTTCAGGCGACCTTCACCCTTCCCGGCATGGCGGCTCTCGTCCTAACTATAGGCATGGCGGTGGATGCCAACATCCTGATTTTCGAGCGTATCAGAGAGGAACTCAGAGCGGGCAAGAGTACGGAGAATGCACTCGAAGGTGGCTACGCCAAAGCGTTCTCTACCATCATCGACGCCAACGTCACGACTTTGATCACGGCCTCGATTTTGATTTGGCTTGGAACCGGACCGGTAAAAGGTTTCGGCGTCACCCTGGCCATCGGCATCGTAACTTCCGTTTTCTGCGCCCTCTTCATAAGCAAAACGCTTTTGAAACTCCTGGTTCAAACTGGCCTTAAGAATCTGATCAGCGTCAAAGCGATAGAAAAAAAGAAATCAATCACTGATTTCGACTTTTTGAAATACCGCAATCCGGCCTTGCTCCTTTCTTGGCTGATTGTCGGCATCGGACTTTTTTCGGTTTATCAAAATCAAGACAAGATTCTTGGCATTGATTTTCGGGGAGGAGAAGAACTCATCGTTTCCTTTGACGAAATGATCGAACCCGCCAAGATCGATGAACTCTTCAGCCAGAACAAGGATATTGGAGAAGTTCAGCACGTCTATCGTTCGGAAGTTGGCACCGGTGAGGACGCATCCCGGTTAGTCCTTCAAACCGAACCTGAAAAATCTGCTCAAGCCTTGGCCCTTTTGCAGGAACAATTCCCTGCAAACGGTCTCTCGGTGGAAGACGGTGGCGGAGAAACCGCCATTAGTGGTTCCGTAAGCGAGCAAATCAAATATGATGCCATTCTTTCGGTCTTGGTGGCGCTTTTGGGCATTCTTCTCTATGTGGCCATCCGCTTTGAGATGGGTTATGCCGTCGGAGCCGTCGTAGCGACGATTCACGACGTTCTCATGACGATCGGTCTCTTCGTTCTGCTCGGCACACTTTCGGGTGGGACGATTTGCTCCGGTCAATTTACTGCTCCCATGCTTGCTTCCGTACTCATGATTGTCGGGTATTCGATTAACGATACCATCGTGGTTTTCGATCGCATTCGCGAGGAATTGGAAATGAATCCGGCTACAAACTTGAGGAAAATCATTACGATTGCCATCAACCGCGTTCTCTCACGATCCATCATTACCAGCATTACGACACTTCTTGCCGCTGTTTCCCTTTGGGTCTTCGGTGCTGGGGTAATCAATGATTTCGCCTTCATCTTCGTTATCGGAATTCTAACCGGTACCTTTTCTTCTGTTTTCATCGCAAGCCCCATCTTCTTCCTTTGGCACAAGGGAGACAGAAAACACGTTGAAGAAGGGGAGATCTTGCCCAAATACGATTGGCATACTTCCACCACTAAGAACTAACACCAAGACCTGAAACATCGAATTTCGCCTGGTATCATCCATTCCTGACCGATGCTTTGGATTGAAAAGGATATCGACGACGAGAAAATCGATGCCTTTTCCCGATCGCTTTCAATTTCAAGCTTGTTGGCTCGCCTTCTCCTTATCAGGGGAATAGATAAAAACGATCAGGCAAATCGTTTTCTTGAACCGAAACTCGCTCATCTAGCCGACCCGTTTGACCTTCCGGGCTTGAAGGACGCGGTATTGAGAATCAGTCAGGCTCTTGCAGAGGACGAACCGGTTCTTTTGATCGGAGACTATGACGTGGACGGCATCACCTCCACGGTAATCGTAAAACAAAACCTTAAGCAATTGGGAATGGATCCCCACTATGTCATTCCCAAAAGAAAAGACGAAGGGTATGGTCTCACTTCGGAAGTCTTGGATCGAGGTCTCCAGTTGGCAAACTTCAAATTGGTCATTGCCCTTGATTGCGGCACAAATTCATGCAAACAAGCAGATGAGTTGAAGGAAAAGGGAATCGACTTGATTATCGTCGATCATCATCAAGCTAAAGGCGATTTGCCGGAAGGGCCGATCATACTGAACCCTCATCTTCACCCCGACAAGGGGGAACCTTGGAGAAACCTGTGCACGGCAGGCTTGGCCTTCAAGCTCATTCACGGTTTGTTAAAACACCTTAGGGAACGGAAAGTGAGTCGGGCATTCGAAGTCAAACCGACCGAAAGCCTGCCGCTCGCGGCTTTGGGCACAATTGCCGATCTTGTTCCCTTGAAAGAGGAAAACAGAATTTTAGCTCGCTTTGGTCTCAAGCACCTGGGCAACAAACCTAGCATCGGTTTGCAGGCTCTGTTGGAGGAATCAGGTCTCGAAGTCGGTTCCTCCCCCGAAATCGAAGACGTCACCTACAAGCTCGCTCCCCGCATCAATGCCTGCGGTAGATTAAACGACCCCGAAGTTGCATCCGCTCTCATGCTTGAGGATGACTCGACGATTTGCCGGCAATTGGCTCAAAAAATGAACAGTTACAACGAAGACCGGAAGGAAATCGAAGCCCAACTCACTGAGCATGCTCTCGAACAAGCGGATCAAAGATTTTCGGACAAACCGGCGGTCGTGGTGTGCGGCATGGGTGAAGCGTGGAATCCCGGAGTGGTTGGGATTGTTGCAGGGAAAATGTCCAATGCGTTGGGCAAGCCCTGCATTGTGCTGGCCCAATCGGACGATGGAACCTGCAAGGGATCGGGGCGTGGCGTCAAAGGTCTTGATCTTGTGGACGCATTGTCCCGATGCCAGAAATTTCTAACTCAGTGGGGAGGACACCCAGTCGCCGTAGGCTTGACCTTGGAAAAGGAAAACCTCAAACCCTTCACCAAAGCCTTTGTTGCCGCGGTGGACATCCTGACCGGAGGCAAGATCGCTCCAGTCAGTCTGAACATTGCTTCGACCATCGAGCAAAGTGACCTAAGGCCGGAACTTCTACACGAACTCGTCAAGATGGCGCCTTTCGGACAAGAAAACCCGGAACCCGTTCTTGCCTTGAAAAATATTAGGTTAGCTCAAAAACCACGAACGGTTGGCGATGGATCGCATTTTCAATTTTCAGTGCACAACGGATCAACTTCCGTCTCCGGCATTGCGTGGAAAATGGCCGAGCGAATGCCGCCATCGGATCAAAACATAGATTTGGCGTTCCGCTTGAAATGGAACAATTGGAATGGTCAGAGAAACCTGCAAATGGAATTGCAGGACTGGAAACTCAGCGTCAGCGGTTAAGGATCGATTTTTTCCTCAAGGAAGGAAATGATCTCATCCTCGGATAATCTCTCCTGTTTTGTCGTGTCTCGATCTCTCACCGTAATGGTTCCGTCTCCCTCCAAGGTTTCGAAATCCACGGTCAAACCGAATGGAACGCCTATCTCGTCGATTCTGCGGTATCGTCTGCCAATGGCTCCTCCCTGATCGTAAAGAACGTTCCACTTTCTTTGCAGGCGATGATAGAGACTTTTTGCCCTCTGAACCAACTCGGGTTTGTTTTTGACCAGAGGGAATACTCCGGCTTTAATTGGGGCGACCCGCGGATGAAAACGGAGGACAGTTCGTTTTTCTCCTTCAATTTCGTCTATCTGATAGGCCGAGCAAAGCACGGCAAGAAAGGTTCGATCCACCCCTAGACTGGGCTCGATCACATTGGGCAAATATTTGGCTTTAAGGGCTTCGTCGAAATACTCGAGGTTTTTTCCCGAATGCTCCTGGTGTTGGCTCAAGTCAAAATTCCCCCTGGCGGCAATTCCTTCCAGTTCATGCTCACCGAAAGGAAACTTAAAAGTGATGTCGGTACATGCTTGAGCATAATGGGCAAGCTTTTCGCTAGGGTGTATTTCCTCACCCAAAAAGTCTTTCGTCAACCCTATGGAGCCAAACCATGCTTTTCTAGTATCGATCCATTCCCGGTGATACCGCCGCCATTGATCTTCGCCTGGAGGGATGAAATACTCGATTTCCATTTGCTCGAATTCACGGGACCGGAAAATAAAATTCCTGGGTGTTATCTCGTTTCGAAAGGCTTTCCCGATTTGGGCAATGCCAAAGGGGACTTTTACTCGACCGGTATCCACAACGTTTTTGAAATTCGCAAAGATTCCCTGGGCGGTTTCCGGCCGAAGATAACAAAGAGAGGATCCGTCGCGCAAGGCTCCGACGTGAGTCTCAAACATCATGTTGAATTCCCGGGGGGGAGTAAGCGAACCCGCCTTGCCGGTAGCCGGCGAGGGAACCTGGGATTGCTCCCCTTCTTCCAATTCGTCATAAGGCCTCAGGTTCAGAGAATCCAACGAACCCTGCATCGCAGCTTTTCTTTTGAGAAGGTCAGCTTTTTCCTTCGCTTCTTCCTCCATTTTTTCGGATTCAATGAGCGAGATCCACCCGAGGCTGACACCCTCAACTCTTACCTCGGCAGCGAACAGTTGGTCCGCCCGGTAGCGCATCTTCGATTCCTTGCAATCGACCATTGGATCGGTGAACCCGTCCACATGACCGGAAGCTTGCCAAACTTTCGGATTCATGATGATCCCCGAGTCCAAACCCACCATGTCGTCGCGTCGCCTGACCATGTCTTCCCACCATGCGTCCTTAATGTTTTTTCTCAACTCGACCCCCAAGGGACCGTAGTCAAAAAAGCCGTTGAGACCTCCGTAAATCTCGGAAGATTGAAAGACAAAACCTCTCCGCTTCGCAAGGGAGACGATTTCATCAAGTAAACTAGTTTCCTTGGCCATAAAAATAAAGGTCATTTAAATATCCGACAATTCCGTCCCATTCAACCAAGAACTCAATCCGGATATTTCGAAGATTGCGAATTGACTCATCAAGGCTAACTCATTTGTATTTCACGAATGAAAGCTTCTGTGCGCCCCTTGTCCAAAATCCTGATTTTCGTCGGTCTTACCTGCGTCTGCCTTTTCGGATCAGGCTGCAAGATTTTCCCAAGCGCCCAAAAATACCTTTCCAAGAACATAAACGTGGCTGGAGCTGTTACGCACTCACCCAATTCTTTTGCCCCCATCGAGACGGGAACCATTAGGCTTCAGTCCGAAGAATTATGGTACCGTCGCGATTTTAGCGGGAACAAGACGTCTTTCCTTTGGGGGTTGTTTACCTTTACCGATTATTAAGGTACCTCGCCTCTCTCGGTAGACTAAGATAAGCACACTTAATCACCGTTTTCATACCATCTTTTTATAATTAGAATAATTCTATTTTTTGTTGAAAAGAAAGCTTATCACAGTATTGTAGGTATCTTATGGCTTATTCTCTCTCCGACAAAGACAAGGAAGGTTTGAATAGCGCTTTGAAGAGCAAGGGTTTGCGTCCGACAAAGCAGAGGACTTCCGTGTATGAAGTTATTCTGAGAAAAAAAGATCACCCAACCGCAGACGAAGTCTTGGTACGGGTTCGCAGAGAATTGCCAACCATCTCTTTGGCAACCGTTTACAACTGCCTGGAAACTTTGGTTGAGTGCGGTTTGGTCAGGCAGGTGAACTTTGACCGAGCCCCTACCCGCTTCTGTCCGAATTTGACCCCCCATGCTCATTTCAAGTGCAGCAGAACCGGGGAAATTTTTGATCTGCCGATGGATCCCAATACCGTGGAACACCTTAAGACCATTCTGCCAAAAGGTTTTTTGGCTGAAAACTTTGATCTTTCTTTCGTCGGTTCTACGAACCATTTGCATTAATATACCCTTTTTCTCAACCTTTAACCAATACAGTGAGTTCGCTTAAAATTGAAAATTTGACTGCCTCGATCGATGGCAAAAACATCTTGGAGAACCTGAACCTTGAACTTCCGGCAGGAGAAGTTCATGCAATCATGGGGCCCAACGGTAGTGGCAAAAGCACACTTTCCAAAGTGTTGGCCGGTCATCCCGACTACAGGGTTTTGAAAGGAACCGCAAAACTTGACGATCAAGAGCTTTTGGGGTTGGAACCAGACGAAATTTCCCGTCTCGGACTTTTTTTGGCTTTTCAATACCCCATAGAAGTACCGGGGGTCAGCATAGCGAATTTCATACGTTCAGCCCTCCAGGCCCGCCTCCCTGAGGGCGAAAGCGTAAAGGCCGTCGAATACTACAAGTCCTTGTATGAGAAGATGGATGAATTGGGCATGGATCGAAAATTCACCTCTCGCTCTCTCAACGAAGGGTTTTCTGGTGGAGAAAAGAAAAGATGCGAGATATTGCAAATGTCCATTCTGAACCCGAAATATTGCATTCTTGATGAGACCGACAGTGGCTTGGACATTGATGCTCTCAAGGAAGTTTCACAAGGCGTCAATCGAATGAGAGCACCGGACCGAGGCTTTCTCGTAATCACTCATTATCAGAGATTGCTCGAATACATCGTACCCGACAAAGTCCACGTCATGTGTGAAGGAAAAATCGTATTGTCGGGTGACAAGGACTTGGCCGTCGAACTTGAAAACAAGGGTTATGATTGGATTCGCCCTGAAGTTGCAGCCTGAGTTGCTTTTAATGACCATGAACTTTGATTTTCTTTTGCTGCCATGACGTCGCAAGCCGATGTTGACGTCGATCGGGAGAAGGGAAATTTCCACTTCGACACCGACTATGCCTTTGATGCAGGAACGGGGCTATCCGAAGACGTGGTCAGATACATTTCCGAAGTAAAAGAAGAAGACCCATGGATGCTCGACTTCAGAATGAAAGGTTTGTCGACCTTCGTGAAGAAGCCTTTGCCTACGCATTGGGCCACCAAGGACTTGGAAAACATCGATTTCGACGTCATCCGCTATTATTTGTCCAAAGGGCAAAAACCGAGCAGAACCTGGGACGAAGTACCGGACGACGTCAAGAATACCTTCGAAAGATTGGGTATCCCCGAGCAGGAGAGAAAATTTCTAGCAGGCGTGGAAGCCCAGTTTGACAGCGAAGCCGCCTATTCCCGGATGAAAGACGACCTTGAGGAAAAGGGCGTGATTTTCGTAGGTTCCACGGAAGGCCTCAAGGATCATCCGGAAATTTTCAAGAAATGGTTCGGCAAGGTCATTCCCACCTCCGACAACAAGTTTTCCGCTCTCAACAGTGCGGTCTTCAGCGGGGGAAGTTTCATTTACATCCCGCCGGGCGTCAAACTGGAGCAACCGCTTCAAGCCTATTTCCGTATCAATGCGGAAAACTTCGGTCAGTTCGAACGTACTTTGATCATTGCGGACGAAGGATCGGAAGTCACTTACATGGAGGGCTGTACCGCACCTAAATTCGAGACTTCCACCCTTCACAGCGCCGTGGTGGAACTCGTGGCCCTTCCCGGATCAAAAATTCAATACATTACGGTTCAAAACTGGTCCAACAACGTATTCAATTTGGTCACCAAAAGAGCGATGGCTCACGAGGAGGCGGAAGTCAGGTGGATTGACTGCAACATTGGATCGAGACTTACTATGAAATATCCGGGGGTAATCCTCCGGGGCCGAAAAGCACGCGGCGAAGTCTTGTCCATTGCCTTGGCCAACGAAGGCCAGCACCAAGACACAGGTGCGAAAATGGTGCACGCGGCCGATGAAACCTCAAGCAACGTGATCGCCAAATCCATTTCGATTGGCAAAGGGCGATCCTCTTACCGTGGCTTGGTTCAAATCCCCGGCCATCTCAAGCATTGCCGCAACAACACGGAATGCGATGCTCTTTTGATCAATAGAGAGAGCGAGACGGACACCTATCCGGCCATTACGGTCAAAGGCAGTGAAAATTCAGTTCAGCACGAGGCAAGCGTTTCGAAAGTGAGCGCCGAGCAAATTTTCTACATGCAACAAAGAGGAATGAACGAAGGGGAAGCCATGAGTTTGTGCGTGAATGGTTTCGTCAATGATCTAATCCGGGAATTCCCCATGGAATATAGCGTCGAGCTCAAAAGGCTCATCGACTTGGAAATGGAAGATTCCGTCGGTTAAGCCGTCGTACGAACATGAGCGTTTCTTCAGCCCCAACCGGATCGGGTTCCTCCGTTCTTTCCTCTGACTCTTTTTTCGACGAATTTGCAGAAAAAAGATCCTGGGAACCAGGTTGGCTTGTCGATTTCCGGAGGGAAAACTGGGAAAAAACCAAAAGCTTGCCCGCAAACGCCAAAGATGATCGTTGGCGCTTCTCTCCCAAGGCTCGCTTCGGTTATTCGAAAGTTTCCGGGCTTGCTCAATCCGAGGACAGCATTGCATTCAAATGCCCTGATCAAACAGGGGTGACCCTCGAGCAGTTGGACCGCATAATTCTACAGGATCCGAAAGTATTGACCGATCTCCCCAATCTAGACGGTCCTGGCTTAGGCGCCGACGAAAGTTTCTTTTGGGCAAGAGCCTTCTCCGAAGCTGGCTTTTACCTAACCGTTGAGAAAAACCAACGCGTGGACTCCCCCATATTCGTAGACCACCGGGCAAGTTGCTCAGGACAGGCAAGGTTTCATTTGAATCTAATCGTGCTCGAACCCTTTTCAGAAGTGACGCTCGTCGAAAGAATCAGTTCATCGGAAGGCGATTCGGGAGGACTGCTCACAAACCTCACGCATATCAAGGCTGGTGAAGGCTCGAAGATCAACAGGATCGTCATACAGGAAATAAACGAACTTAGTTCCTTTCATAACTTGGAAAATATGCTCGTCGGAAAGAACGCATTCCTGAGCAACGTTGCCATCCACCTAGGATCCGCCCAAACCCGAGTGGAATCGAAAGGGGTGCTGACCGGGGAAGGCGCTGACTTCGAGAACTCATCCGTCACTTTGGGAAGAAATGAACAATTGTTCGATCAAAGGACCATGCAGCATCATTTGGCTCCGAACGGGAAAAGCAGACTTACCTTCAAAAATGCTCTGACCGATGAGTCAAAGTCGATTTTCTCAGGTCTTATCAAAGTTGAAAACGAAGCCCAGCAGACCAATTCTTACCAAACCAACCGAAACCTGCTCTTGAGCAACGATGCCGAGGCTGATTCCATGCCTGGGCTTGAAATTCTTGCCAACGAGGTCAAATGCAGTCATGGCGCGACCACGAGCAAGATAGACGACCAGGAACTGTTCTACCTTCTTAGCCGTGGGATCAGCCGTTCCGTCGCCGAGCGACTGATTGTCCTCGGCTTTTTCGAAGAAGTATTGGAAAAAATAGAAATTGAAGAACAGCTCGACCAAGCCAGAGAAAGAATCGTCCGCTCATTCACCGAGTAACCGGATTTTCAACTCATGCCCAATAGCCAAGAAGAAATAGAACTGACTCGAGACGTCACGGCGACCTTGATTCCTCATGGCGAGGAATTCAATCTGTCCCGGGGAGAAAAAGTCACCGTTACCCATCGCCTTGGAGGAAACTTCACCGTCATGACTCTACAGGGCATGTACAGAATAGCCGCCAAGGACGCCGATGCTCTTGGGGAAACCAACGGCGACGACTCGCCCAAAGCTCCGGATGCCAACCAAGAACCCGCAAGCGTCGAACAAATCAAGGAAAACCTGAAGTCCGTCTTTGATCCGGAAATACCCGTCAACGTCGTTGACTTGGGTCTCATCTACCGCATTGAGATTGAGCATATCGAAGAGAAGGGAAGAGTCGCCTTCGTCGATCTCACTTTGACGGCCCCCGGCTGTGGGATGGGACCGGTCATTGCCGAAGACGTAAAAGGGAAGGTTCTGGAGCTTCCCGGAATCGATGATGCAGAAGTCGAGATCGTTTGGGATCCTCCATGGACTCAAGACTTGATTTCGGAAGAGGGAAAGATGGAATTGGGACTTATTTAGCCCAAGACGGGTTTTCTTCTTGTCCTTTCCCCTCGTCGCCCTATTCAAGCTAGGCTTTAAAGATGACTATCGACAGCAAAACCACACGCATTGCCTTGGGGACGGATCACGCTGGTTTCGCTTACAAGGAAGCAATCAATTCTTTCCTTCTTGAAAAAGGCTACCAGACCAAGGATTTCGGCACTTTTTCCGAAGAGTCCGTCGACTACCCCGAATTCATTCGACCAGCCGCTGAAGCCGTGGCCGAAGGCTTGTGCGATTTCGGAATAGTCCTTGGGGGGAGCGGAAACGGAGAGGCCATGGCGGCAAACAAGGTCAACGGAATCAGGTGCGCCCTTTGTTGGTCCGTCGAGACCGCCAAGCTAGCCAAGGAGCATAACGATGCAAACATGCTTTCCATTGGCCAAAGACAACTTTCAAAGGAACTTGTGCTTGAGATCGTGGATGCGTGGTTGAATGCGACCTTCGAAGGGGGAAGACACTTAAGACGAATTCGGATGCTCGACTCCTCGAATTAATTTTTCTAGATTGAATGCAGATATTTTTATGAGCGAAGACAAAGACAAAAAGCGTGATTCCGTCACCGAAATGATTCAAAGCAAGTTTCTTGATGAACGAAAGATATTTCTGTGGGGAGAAGTAAGCGATCGATCCGCAAGAGATCTGACTGAAAAGCTCCTCTTTTTGGAGGCCACCGATCCAGGGAAGGAAATCACTTTCTACATCAATTCCCCGGGTGGCTCGATCACTGCGGGCATGGCTATTTTCGACACAATGCAACTCATCAGCTCCCCGATCAAGGTCATCGTAACCGGAATGGCGGCGAGCATGGGATCGATCCTCCTTTGCGGTGCGACCAAAGGAAAACGCTTCCTGTATCCTCACTCAAGAGTTCTCATTCACCAACCCCTCATCACCGGTCGGATGGTTGCCGCCGCCGTCGACATTAACATTCAAGCCGAGGAGATGGAGAAACTCAGGGAGGAGTTGAACGGCATTTTGGCAAAGACCTCCGGGCAAGATTTGGAGAAAATCCAACTCGATACCGACCGTGACTTTTACTTGAACGCCAAGGAGGCCATCGAATACGGATTGGCGGACCAAATCGTAGACAAGATTTGATTCAAATCAGGGGCTTGCCCATTTCCGACAAGGGAAGCTCATCCGCAAGAATCCATTCCTTAGGATAGTTTGCTCCCGAAACGGCCTCCCGGACAAGTTCTTTGACCTTGATCAAATCGAGGCCCGTTGGAGACAGGTAGGCCGTCACCCTTTGCCCCCACTGCTCATCCTTCGCGCCCATGACCAGGCATTGCTCCACCAAACCAGTATTCAAGATGGCTTTCTCCACAAAATCGGGATTCACTTTTTCTCCTCCCGTCACGATGACCCGGTCGCCCCTTCCCAGCACTTTCCAATAGCCGAGCGGATCGACTTCCCCATAGTCTTCTGTTTGAAAAGAATCCCCCGAGCCAAAAGTATCGGGAGGTTTCGCCAAGCAAAGGCTTTTGGCTCGAACCGATATTCTCCTCCTGTCATCCGACAAACACAAATCGGCATGAGGAAGAGCTTGCCCCACTCCCTCCCGACCGTTGAGAAATTCATCGGCCGAAAGCAACGTTATCATCCCCGCCGTCTCACTCATTCCGTAAGTAGGCCAAACAGGTAGGTTCTCTTTACGGCACAAGTCGCTTAGTTTTGGGCTCATGGCCGCTCCACCCACGAATATACCTCTGGCTTTTCTCAGATTCTTCAAGGCCAAGGGTGACTTGAGCAGATGAAAAAGCTGAGTTGGAACCAAGGATAACCAGCGATCCTCTAGCTTAAGGCTTAACCTTTCGGATCCAAGGTCGCGATAAGAACAAAAGAAGACGGAACCAGAAGTTCGGACAGCCCGATGAACCTGCATCCATCCGCCCAAGTGATGCAATGGAAGACAACAAACCGATGAAATCGGATCCATTCCGATTATGGACTGCAATCCTTCCACAGCTTGGGAAAGCGTATCGGTCGAGTGAATCACCTGAGAAGTTTTGCCGGATGAACCTCCGGTGTCAAAAGACAGGAGCTGTGCGTTCGGCAAACCGGAAAGATCCAACCCGGACAATTCAATCGGCTTTCCTCGGGTAACGTCAACCGCTTGCTCGTCCCGCAAACAATCGAGCACCCTTTTGGCAAACAGGAGCCTTGGCTCGTTAGGATCATTATCGGCATCAACCCAGAGACCGGACCGAATGGGATACCGTTCGCTCATAAAGATTCCCAGAGTTGATTCAGTTGACGGATGCCTACGGAAAAAGGGACCAAAGGACAGGCCTGATGTTCAACGAACTCATTGGCGACACCTTGAAACATAGACCGGTCCAACCCGGCAACCGCAGTGGAATGAGACGCACAGCGACAAACAGCTTCATACCCAAAAGGACTCTCGAAAACAGTCGATACGATTGATTTTTCGGGCTCCGACTTAATAAAGCGAATGGTATCGCTCCAATCAGGAATAAGAGAAGGCTTGATCACGTAATATCCCTCCCAGCCTTTTTGCCTCAAAGCTTCAGGTCCTCCCTCGGATACGACTGTTTCGTCCAAAGCAAATGGAACAGAAGTTTCGCTGGAAAGAAGCTTCAATTCTTCGAATTGAGAAGACGGAAGAGGTTGCTCGACAAACTCCAACCTGCTCTCACCTTCCAACGCATCAAGCCACAACCGGAGAGTCTCTACGCTCAAAGACCCGTTGGCATCGAGCCGAACCTTGCTTTGGTCGGGCAAACCGGACATCCACTCGAGAGTCTCTTTGATTTCTTCTTGTGGAGGACCCAAACCGATTTTTCTTTTGTTCGCAACGGGAGAAGCTTCTTGGGCGGATGCCTGAAGTCCGGCCCACAAAACGGGCTCTCTTTCAAAAACATTCTCAGAAAGCCAAATTTCACTCGAAAGACAGGAGAGAGCGGAAAGGAAAATCGTTCTGTGTTTTGCACTCTCACCGCTAACCCACGCCCGAGCCTCGGGCAAAAGATCTCGGAGGCTGCAATCGGCAAAACCGGGCGTAGGCGCGACTTCGCCGTAACGAACGACTCCATCGTCTTTTTCCTCTCTCAAAATCAAACTCCTTCGGTGATCCCATACTCCATGGGCGGTTTTCAGAGGAAAAGCGAATTTTTGATCGTAAATGCGGAACTGGCGGGATGCGTTCATGGAATAATCTTGAGGGAATAAATGCTTTCTATCATATACAACATACTCATACGATGACGTAAGGACGAATTATGGATGATGACTTTTACCTTAAAGCCGATGATTTCTTCAAAAGATGTCTCCCCACCGGCCTGACATTTGACGACGTTTCTCTGGCAACCCGCTACTCCGAAATCGTTCCGCGAGAAGTTCGTCTCGAAACTTCCCTGTCCGAGGCAATCAAACTAAGCATCCCCATCCTCTCCTCGGACATGGACACGGTCACCGAGTCCGAAATGGCTATTGCGATGGCTCTTTGCGGAGGAATCGGCCTGATACACTACAATATGAGCAACCGCCAACAGGTCAAGGAAGTCACGCGGGCCAAGCATCATGTTCACGGACTTATTCAAAATCCGATCACCATTACCGCAGACAAGCAGATCGGGGACATCATCGAACTGATTGACGAAAAGCATTTCCAGTTCAGGACCTTTCCGATCGTGGACGAAAAAGGAAAATTGCTCGGACTCCTCCCCGGACGAGTGGTCAAGCATAGATATCGCTCGCGCAAAGTAACTGAGGGCATGCTTGCCAGAGACGAAGTCTACACGATTCGTGATGATGAAGTTGGGAATGACCCGATCACCACTGCGGATCGCTTTTTCAGCAAGCATATGGGGATTCACAAACTTTTGGTCGTAGATAAAGAAGATCGTTTGCGCGGCCTTTACACGCTAAGCGACATCGAGCGCATCATGGAAGAAAGCCGTGAGCACGTTAAGCCGGCGCGTGATGCCAAATTCCGCCTGCTCTGCGGAGCCGCTGTTTCGGTTCCACGGAATCAAGACGGAGAGATTGATCGGAAAAATTTGCATGACCATATCGAAGAAATGGTCGAGCAAGGACTCGACCTCGTTGCAGTCTCGACCGCCCATGGGCATACGAAGGGGGTGGGTGACGCCACAAAATTCATCAGGGAATCCTTTCCGGATTTGACCATCATGGCGGGCAACGTTACTTCGGGGGAAGGGGTCGAGTTCCTTGCCGATTCAGGGGCCGACGCGATAAAAGTCGGCCAGGGCCCCGGATCCATCTGTACGACCCGAGTGGTCGCGGGCGTAGGAGTGCCGCAGATGAGCGCCCTCTATGCGGCATCTTTGGGCGCCCGCAAGAGAGGAACGGCCATTTTGGCGGATGGAGGAATCACAAAGTCGGGTGACATCGTAAAGGCTCTCACGATGGCGCAAGGCGTCATTTGCGGAGGTCTTTTGGCGGGCTGCAAGGAAGCGCCTGGAAGAATCGTCGAAATTGAAGGCAAATACTACAAGCAGTACCGAGGAATGGGAAGCATGGAGGCGATGAAGGACGGATCGGCCGCTCGCTACGGTCATCAGAAGGAAGACTTGAACGCCAAAAGCACCCCCGAAGGAATCGAAGCGCTCAAGGAAGTGGCGGGGTCGGTCAGCGAAACAGTTCAAAACCTTGCCGGAGGGTTGCGTGCCGGGTTGGGTTACTTGGGAGCGGAAAACCTAAACGCACTGAGGGAACGGGCCCGCTTCGTTCAAGTTACCCCCGCAGGTCAAAGGGAATCGTCCCCTCATGACGTCATTGAGGTTAAGAGAAGCGACTTCGCTCGCTCCTGATTTCAACCTAAAGGGCCAACCTGAACATGAATATGGGAAACACTATGGAAACAAACCTTTTCTCCGTATCCGGAATCAGCATGGGAGACGAAGGAAAAGGACGGGTCGTGCACGAGATACTCGAGCAAATCGAAAGCGATTCCGGAGAACCCGCAGCGGGCGTGATGAAGGTGAATGGCGGGGCAAATGCCGGGCACACCGCCGCAGGACTCAAACTCAACTTACTGCCGTCGGGCGTTGGAAACCCACGCGTGCAAAAGCTCCTTGTTGGAGCAGGCGTCGTAGCCGACCCCCGAAAGTTCTTTTGGGAAGCCAAACCCTTGGAAGCAAGGAATATTTCGGTCTTGTCGCGCTTGCTGATCGACGAAAAAGCCCAAGTAAGCGATCTGACCCACAGACTCCTTGATTTGGCCTGGGAAAACTACAGGGTCAAACAGCTCGGAATGGAGAGCAGAGGATCAACTGGGCGTGGCATTAGCCCGGCCTATTCGGACGAGACGAGTCAGTGGCAAATCTTTTATCTTGCCTTCAAGCAAGACAGGAAATTGTTTACATCCGCATTGCGAGGGCGGGTCCAAAGAGCAATGGACACAATCCGGCACGTCTGCAAAGTTTCCGAAGAGGATTGGATATCATTCTTCGATAAGCTCAACGAAATGGAACTGCGGGCAAACATGGAGTCCGTTGAGGAAGGAATTTTCTCTCCCGACGAATTTGACTTCGGGCGATTTCAGGGAAAAGACTGCTTTGACTTGAAATTCGACTTGCTCGAGGAAGTCTATTGGCAAGCCGGAAGCAAACTTACTTCCTGCATCGGTGACGTTCGAGAGGTCTTGCTCGAAAGCAAAAAGTCCAAGCGACCTGTGGTAGCTGAGTTTGGTCAAGCTTACTGGTTGGACAAGAGGCACGGGTTCACCCCGAACGTAACGGCCTCCCACACGACCGGAGCAGAGCTGTTTCATTCCGGAGGAATCCCGCTTCAGGAAATGACGGAAATCGGTTGTTGCAAGGCATATGACACCAAAGTCGGAACGCATCACTTCATCACCAAAATCGATCATAAAGTCGATCGTCTCGGTATAAAGTTAGCCAAGCTGGAATTCGGAACCTCGACGGGCCGACAGCGAATGGTCGGATGGTTTGATTCAGTGGAAAAAGGAAATGCCTTGCGATACGGTGGTTTCGACGAATTGGTCATCAACAAGCTCGATGCTCTCTCGATGGACCAAGGCTGGGAGGAAAAGCTAAAAATTTGCACGGCCTATCGTTTTCCGAACGGGGAACTGACCACGAGTGTCCCTCGAAGCGAAGAGATCCGCCAAACCCTCGAACCTGTTTATGAAACGTTTGACGGATGGAAAGAGGACCTTGGGGCGATCACTTCCTACCACCAGCTCCCCAAAAATGCCAAGGTTTACCTGAGCAGAATGGTAGGAAGCCTGATCGAGGTAGCCTACCCCGAAGGCCATGGGGATTACAAACTTCCGCAAATCCGTTTCATCGGCGTTGGTCCGGATCCGGGGCAAATCATCTCAGACGTTCCTACTACTGAAAAACTCTTGGCTAAAGAGAGCTTCACCCATTCCGTTTCCTGAACGACGTGAACCCCCCTCCGCCCTCCCTTACTCTTTTCAAGAAAAGAATTTCTTGGGAAGAGCTGGATCAGACTTTTATCTCCACCCAACTCCGTCTTTGCCTGATGGAAGAAATCGGGCAGGTCGAGGGTTCCCCTCAGGCGATGGACGTCACCTCGAACGCATGCAATATATCGGGTGAAGGCCAAGCCAAGATTGTTGCCCGCGAGAGAATGATCGTCTGTGGAATCAAGCTCATTCCTCTCATCGCAGAAGCTTTTGGGGCAGGTGAGGTTGTCTTGCGTGACAGCACGGACGATGGAACCGAAGTTCAACCGGGCCAAGCCATCGGGACCCTGATCGGTCCGCAAGCAAAGATTCTCTTGATCGAAAGGACGGCCCTGAATTTCCTCCAAAAACTCTGTGGGATCGCAACCCTGACAAAACGTTTTGTCAGCCTGATCGAAGAGCATGGAGTTGGGCTTCTTGACACTCGTAAAACCACTCCGGGACTCAGGTCTCTTGAAAAATATGCAACGGGGTGCGGAGGAGGATACAATCACCGGATGGGACTCCACGATCGAATTTTGGCCAAGGACAATCATTTGGCTGCAGCTGCAGTGGACAGCCCGAGCAAACTTGAAAGATTCGTGCGGGATTTGAAAAAAAGCCGACCCGGATTCCTCGTGGAGGTCGAAGTGGATGACCTTGATCAACTCGATGCGGTTCTGCAAGGAGGAGCTGACGCGGTTTTGCTGGATAATTTCTCGCCCGATGACATCGTAAAGGCAGTGAACCTGAACCTTGATCAAGCCATTTTGGAAGCAAGCGGTGGGATTCATGAAAAAAACATTTCGCTCTACGCTCAAGCAAAGCCTCATTTTATTTCGACAGGCGCCCCCGTTCATGCAAGTCGTTGGCTTGATTTGGGACTGGACTGGATCCAATCCCGTAACTAACCGAAACCATGTCGAAGTATCCGCCAGGAAAAAGAAAAAGCGTTGCTCCGGCAAAAGAAATAATTCGGACGGAAAAGGCCGAAAACCCAAGCAGTTACGTTTTAAGAATGCTGCTTTCGGCATCCCCCTACTACGTCTCGGGTAGCATGATGGCTCAAAAACTGAAAATGTCCCGGGTGGGTGTTTGGTCGAGAGTAGACAAGTTGCGCAAAGCCGGCTTGTCGATCGATGCCTCCCAAAACCGAGGCTATCGTTTGGTGGCGGAACCGAACCTGCTTAACCAACCCCTGCTTGAAGCCTGGCTGATGGAGTGCCGCAAGAGTTGCAAGGTTTTCGTCCATGACGAAGTGGACAGTACGAACTCGGAAACGGAAAGGCTCTTGGCGAGTGGAGAAAAAGCGCCTTTCGCCGTTCTAGCAAATACCCAGAGGAAAGGAAGGGGGCGACTGGGCCGAAACTGGCACAGTCCGAAAGGAGGAAACCTTTACCTTTCGATGGGCTTCAGACCGGACGTCGAACTGATCAAGCTTCGATCCTTCACTCTTTGGCAAGGCCTGAAAATTGCCATGCTGCTTCGCTCCTTAACCGGAATCGAAGAAATATCCGTCAAATGGCCGAACGATCTCGTGTATGAAAAAAAGAAAATCGGAGGAATGCTCACCGAGGCTTCGATCGACTGCGAGCGCGTAAGATCACTAGTTTTCGGGCTTGGACTTAACGTCAACTGTCCGAAATCAAGGTTTCCCACATCCTTGGGGAAAATCGCCACCTCCTTGGAAAGCGCATCGGGACAAACCTTTCGGATTCATGAGATTGCAGCAAAGATCATCAAAACGACTTTGGACGCCTACAAGGAGTGTTTGAGTGGAGGCGTGGAAAGCGCCTTGTTGGAAAAATGGAGCGAGTGGGATGCCTTGGCCGAGCAGAAGGTTCAAATTTCCATGGGGAAAGAAAAGATTATCGGCAAGGCCATCGGAATCGATTTTTCCGGAGGTCTTCGGGTCAAACTGAGAAACGGCCGGGTGCGGATTGTTCAGGCTGGAGAAGTGACTCTTCGCAGATGACTCCCTCGGATCAAAAGATTGCATCCCTGGACTTGGGTAACTCGACATGCAGAATGGGCCTTTACTGCAACGGACAAATCAAGCGGGAAAGATTCGTCAGCACTATGACTTTCCTATCGGACCCGAAGAGTCTTACGGGCCAATATCCTGTCTTGCCTCCGACAATCGCCTACTGCTCAGTGTCTCCTTCGGCCGAAACGGCCTTGAAAGATTGGGCGAAGGCATCGGGATCAAAGCTTTTCAACCTCAACGCCATGACTTGCGGTGATTTCCCCATTACCTACCCACACCCCAATGAAATCGGGCAAGATCGCATCGCCAATTCTTTGGCTGCTTACAAAACTTGTGAACTTCCGGCATTGGTCATAGACATCGGAACAGCCACCACCTTCGACGTTGTTGGGGAGAGGGAAGGATACGCGGGAGGGGTAATCGCACCGGGACCACAGGGCTTCCTTGATTTCCTTCATCAAAACACGGCCCTCTTGCCAAAAGTAACCATTGACGACAAGAGACCCGTTCGTCCAATTGGAACCAATACGGTTGACGCGATGCTTTTGGGGGCGCAACTTGGGTTTGGCCCGATGGTCGAAGGAATATTGTGCCACGTGGAGGAAGAAATTGTAAAAACACACGGGAAAGTGCCCAAAGTAATTCTTGCAGGCGGAGCAGCGCACCATTTGGATTTGCCCCGCTGTGAAAATCGTCCCTTGCTTACTTTGGAAGGCGTTGCCTTGGCTTTTGCCCAAAGCAACGTCATTGCCTGAGATCCAGCCATGTCGTCCGAAGCAAAACCGCTCCCCATTGTCGAAGTTCTGAACTTAACCAAGAAATATGGAGCTATCCAGGCATTGAAAGGGATCAGTTTTTCCATTGGGAAAGGAGAAATCGTGGGATTTCTGGGGCCAAACGGAGCGGGAAAAAGCACCACCTTGCGCATTCTTTCAGGTCTGATCCCGGCTGACTCGGGGGAAGCAAAGGTATGCGGAGTCGATTTGGCCGAAGAGGAGGGAGAAGTTAGAAAGCACGTCGGATACCTGGCCGAAAACAATCCTCTGCCCGAAGATTTGCGGGTAGTCGAGTACCTTGACTTCAGAGCCAAGCTCAAGGGACTGGGCGGGAGCAGGAAGCGTGAAAGAATTAGAATCGCTCTCGATATTTGTGATTTGGAAAGGAAAGTCTCCGAACGGAAAATCGGCAACCTGTCCAAAGGATTCAGGCAACGGGTGGGAATTGCCGACTCATTGCTTGCCGAACCACGTTTGGTCATCCTCGACGAACCGACAATCGGATTGGACCCTAGGCAATCGGCTATTACGAGAAAAATGATGGAAAGGTTGCGAGGCGAAGTCTCCTTCCTTCTTTCCAGTCATATCTTGTCCGAAGTGGAGGCCTGTTGTGACAGAATGATTATCTTGAGTCATGGACAAATTGTCGCCGAAGGCACTTTGTTGGATCTTCAGAAGGAATTCATAAACAGCACGGTCTTTGAAATCGTGGCATTCGGAAACCGCATAGATCTCCAGAGGGTAATCAGAAAAGTTGACGACACCTGTGAACTGATTCAAGATGACCCGGTTGAAGTGACAGGCAAGCGACGGTTCACTTTCTCCACGGGAAAAGGGAGTGAAGTCGCGGAAAGCATTCTCAAGAAACTCCTTGAAATAGATCAATTCAGGGTGTCCGAATTTCAAATCACAAGACCCGACTTGGAAACGATATTTCTGAGGGCGACGAAGAAGAACTGGGAAGATCAAGATTTTCTAGGCAGAAACAAGAAGCGCCCCAAGATCGTCGGAGAAAAAAACAAATGAATTCATTCCATGCGTGAATACCTTGTAATCCTTAGAGCGGAACTCTTCGGGCTGTTTATTTCCCCCGCTACCTACGTGGCAAGTTTTTACTTTCTTTCCCTGCTTGCGATCGGTTTCAGGTTTTTCATCGAAAGCTTTGCCACGACTGACTGGATTCTCCCTCCCCTCGCATCCCTTGTAACCGGACTTGTATTCGGAGCCCCCGCTCTCATTCCTTTCTTGACCATGAGATCATTCGCCGAAGAAAGAAGACTTGGAACTTTGGAAACGCTGATGTCGGCACCCGTGAGTAGCCTGTCGTTGGTTTTGGGAAAATGGAGCGCAAGCTACCTGTTCTTTCTCCTTATTTGTGGTTGCGCCTTTTGCTTCCCTCTTCTTCTTCTCCTCATGTTTCCGGACCAAGGCGCGACTCTCGGGTTCACTAACTTCGAGCAATGGATCGGTGGATGGCTCTTCCTCATGGCTTTCGGGGCAAGTTTCTCGGCAGTTGGAATCTTCGCCAGTTCCGTCACCCGGAATCAAATGGTCGCCGGCATGCTTTCATTCACTCTTCTTACGCTTTATCTGGCCATCATGGCCTTTTCTCTGGGAGACACCTCCCAAACCGAATCAATCGATCAATTTTCCGACTTTTGGAACGCAAGCGTGGGTTCCTTTGGAAACGGGCTTCATAAACTTCAGCATTTCGCCGTCGGCTTGATCGACGTCGGAACAATCTTCCACCAATTGATCCTGGGCTTCTTCTTCTTGAGCCTAGCCACCCTTCAAATAGAGAGACTCAATCACTGATGGATTTCAAGCAGGCGAAAAGAAACCGCAAATACGACACGTGGCTCATGGTGTTGTTGCTTTTTTCCCTTGCCACGGGGCTTAATTTTCTAGTGTCCAAAATCGACACTCAATTGGATCTTTCGCCCGGATCCAAGCACACCCTTGCCCGAGAAACCTTGGCTTTGCTCAACCAAATGGAAAGCCCCGTCGATATCGTCATAACCATTCAGGACGACAATGAACTACCCAAGGTCATTCAAAAACTCCTGCACGATCTCGGTCTCCTACTCGAAAGTTTCGAAAACTCGGCTTCGGCTAAAAAAATAAGGGTCCACCGGGTGGACGTCAACTCGGCCAAAGTATCATCGGAGGTCATCGACAGATACAAAATAACGGAAGCAAACCTGATCATGGTCGCTTCGCCAAGGGGAGACAAGAAAATCGTCTTCAGGCATGAAGACCTGGATGGGGTCAACCCTTATGACCCGAACGACTCCTTCCGTTCCGAAGATTCTCTGGCACGTGAATCCTTGTGGGAGTCAGGTCTTTACGGAGAATGGACGGAAACTACAAACGCTGTCCTTGAACCAAAGGTCTTCAGGGGAGAAGAGGTCATAACAAGAGCAATTTTGGAAGTTGCCGGAAAACCCCAGACCAAAAGAGTTGCCTATTTCACTCGTGGTCACGGGGAAAGCAGTCCCGCGGACGTCAATGCTGAGAAAGGCTACTCCGAACTCAGGAGACTGTTGGAAGACCGCAATCTTATGGTTTCGAACATTGACCTTAGTGTTCAGGAGAGTATCCCGAAGGATGCCAAACTTCTTATCATCGCAGGTCCCAAAGCCACTTTTCTCGACAAAGAAGTTTCGCTGATCAGAAACTTCCTCAATCAAAACGACGGGAACCTTCTCGTTGCACTGGATCCGACCGAAAGCCTTTCGGTCGTTGACCGCCCGGCCTTCGGTTTGCGTCCTTTGTTCAAGGAATGGGGTTTGAGGTGTCACGACATGCTTGTTTACGACCCCACAAAGGAAAACTTTGATTTTTTTTCCGGCGACTACTCACTAAGGACTTATTCGAGCAAGAACCCCCACCCTACCGTCAGCATGCTTGCCGAGCAGGGATATTCAGTTCAGGCAGACAGGTGCCGCCCCGTTGAAGTGGACCCCGAGCATCCTGTTGGACTAAACCCCGTCTCCCTGATTTATTCCTCAAGCAAATCGTGGGCTGTTTCAGGTTGGGCAAACCGGAAATTCCCTCCGGAAAAAAATCCCCTTCTCGATGTTCAGGGTCCCATTCCCATCGCTTCAGTCTCATCCTATACGGAGGATGATGGAAAAACCGGAAGCCTTTTTTCCAAAGGGAGGATTGCGGTCGTCGGTTGCTCCAAAATCTTTTCCAACAAACGATTAAAATCAAATATCGGAAACCAATTTTTGGCCCAGAACATCATCTATTGGATGAAGAACTCCTACGGTATGCTTCAAATAGAGCCCAAACCACTCGATACCTACTCAGTCTCCATGACTAGCGAAAACTTTGACAAACTCCTTTACTCTCTTTCCATCGTACCCGGGTTTATTGCCTTGATGGGCATTTTCGTGGGATGGTTACGCAAGGAATTATAAGCAATGAAAAAGATCAAGGTCCTCCTTCTGCTGGCAAATGTCGTCATCGCCCTTCTTATCTTCGTAAGCATCTACGACGACGATGAGCAAAAGAGCGAAATCGAGACGGAAGTCGTTGAACTCCTATCCGCCCTGCATTTCATTTCCATATCCGAACCCGCAAAGGACAAGCATGTCAAAATAGTCAAGGCGGATGAAAAGTGGATTCTTGAAAAACCATTTTCGTGGGAGGCTGAAGAGCTTGTCCTCTCGAATTTCAAGACGAAGTTCGCCCACTTGAGCTTCAAAGAATTGTACTCCATTGAAGACATTGAAAAAAGAGGCGAGATCGTCCAAGATTACGGATTGGACGAAAACTCCACGGTTTTGGAAATAAAGGCCGCGAAATCCGCTCTGAGAATGGTCATCGGAAAAGAAACCAAAGACGAACAATCCGTTTACGTTCAAATCGAACGGTCGTCGAACGAAGCCAACAGCATCTGGAAAGTGTCCAAGGACATCGTTGAGATCACTAATGCCGATCCTTCGCATTGGGGCATTTCGGCCTTTTTCAACAAACCGCTTTACTCTATCGATGAATTTTCCGTAACGTTCCGTGCGGATACGAACAACACGAGCAAAACGAGCCTGAAAAAAGACGATTCCGGCTGGAAATTCACCGAGCCCTTTCATGCCACTGCAAACAAAGAAAAAGTTTTGTTTTTCCTCAACAGTTTGATTTCCGAAAAAATCGAAGGCTTCGTCCGATCCCCGGACAAAGCATTAAAACAAAAGTTAAAGGATGACTGGAAGGTAAGAATTTCTCTGGACAGCATGGGGACTCGGGAAGACGTCTTTGTTCTCGGATCTTCCAGCGACCCGAAAACATACCGTGCCGCTCAATCATCTCTGTCCTCAACCATTTTTCTGATCAATGAAGATTTCGTTAAAAAGAAACTTTCCGACCTAAGCACGCAGCTCCGGGAAAGGACCATTTTCGGTCTTGATCCCGAAACCCTCCAATCCATTGAAATACAAAAAAAGGAAAACTTTCTCAAGTTGACCAAAGAAAACGGCCTTTGGTTTGCCGAGGAAGGAAACTCGACGACCCTAAACAAGATCAAGTCCGAAAAAGAATCCATCGAACGGTTCGTACGATCTCTCAATCAAATCAAAATCAAAGAATTTCTAGCCTTTGCCCCGGACAAGCAATATCTCGACGAAAATGGTTTCTCGTCTCCCGGATACACCCTCGGCATTCTGAAGTCCGACACGACCAAGCAGACGATTTTGGTAAGCGAATCAATTGAAGATGCGTCCCTTTCGAAAATTTACGATTCCGGGCAATCCCTCATTTGCGTAGTTGACGAAAACCTTGCCGAAATCCTATCCACCGAGAGCTTGTCCTTCCGGACCAAAACCCTTCTTCCGGAAAACCTGTCCTTCGATTCTTATGAATTGATCGATTTGGAAAGCAAGGAAGTGATGTATGCAAGCGATCAAAATTCATCTGAAGACGGAAGTAGCTTCTTCAGTTCATTCAAAGCGGAAAAATACCTCTCCAACAAATTCGACAAAGAAGGGACTTGGGTGGAGGGCAACTGGTTTCCTTGGAAATACAAGGTCTCCTTCAAAAGTTCCCCTGATTCAGTTGCAAAACTCGAATTTCATCTTAGCGAACGCAAAGGAGCGACGTCCTGGTATTGTGGATCCGAGGACCAAGGCGTAACTTTCAATTTGCCGATTGGCATAATAGACCAGCTCGGGCTTGTCATCAAACCCGAAGCACTCCCTTCCCCCTGACGGCAAGTTGCTCATCAACGATCTCAGGTGAAACCCGACAAAAGCTATCTTTCGCTCCACAAGGAAAGTGACGGGGCAATCAAGTCGTTGTTCCTCCTTTTCGTAGCCCAAGTCCTCCTGCTGTCTCTTTGTCGGATCACCATTCCGGTTCCAGTCGGACTCGCCCAAAACCTGTTGAAAGACCAACAAACAAAAGGGATCTCGTTTGACTTTGAGGAGATCATGTTTTCTTTCCCGAACAAAATCACCGTAAGGAAGTTCGCCATTCGGAAGAACGGGCGTGCAAGCGCAGTCGCTAATCAACTTGAAATCCAATATCCACTTTTAAAATTGGCCTTGGGGCAAGGGGGGGACTTGAATGGACTGAAGGCCAAAAGCCTGACCCTTCATTCAATGGGCGAAGCGAAGTCATGTTTGCGTGTCGACGGTCTTGACGTTCACAGAAAGCAAAACGGGGAGTATATTCTGAACGCATCAATCCAATGCGATGATTCCTCTCTGGAAGCGAAGGGTTCTCTTGATTTCGATTATCTCAAGACTCTGTTCAAGCCACTCCCCAAAAAGAAAACTCGCTTCGAGTTGAGTGAATCGATGGATCGCGTTCTTGGCTATGTCGAAGAACTAAGGAGCACGCTTAGACATACAGGGAGCCTTCATCTGAAATCTTTCGTCCAAGGCTCTTCGGACGGAGAGCTCTGTTTATTCCAGTCGGATGAAGGCATTCAGGGGCCGGAAACAAGAGCAAGAGGACTTCGGGCCCACCTGGGAATTGCGGATCGAGGTGACAAAAACCACGCCGCGAGCATCAAACTAAAGCTAAAGGATTTTTCGATCAGGGGCGAACGCATCGAGACTGTCTTGAAAAACCTGTCGTTTTCCAATCAATCGATTTCCTTCCGGCACCTCAACACACTAAGAGACAACTTTGGAGAATCCCGCTTGCAGGTCGGCGAAACCGTGCTTAGTGGCCGATTGGAAGGCAAGCTTCCCGCCTTCAGCATAATTTCCAATAGCGCGAAAGGGCTTGAGGAGGGAATACTCCTTTCGGAATCGAATCGAACGAAGGTGGCCTTGGGCTATCGATACGATTCCCTTGTCACCCTTCATGGGGAAGCGATCCTTGCTCCGAAATTCTTCGATCTTTACTGCAATACGAAAAAAGGAAGGCTTCGGGTTATCGAAGGCAACGAAAGCACTCTTGCCATATTCAGAAACGAAACCCATACGCGATCCGTCGCCCCCATGCACTTTCGGGCCACCACCTCAAGACTTTCCGTCATGGAGTCTCCCGAAGGTGCGTTTTCACTCAAAGGGACAATCGCTCCCGATTATTCCATATCTGTTGACTCCGCATGGACGAAACTCGGGAAAAGCGAAGTGTCCGGAACCTATTTCCAATCATGGTTTCCCCATAATTTCAGGTTTTTGCTCAGAGGAGACTTTCTACCCACCGACGTCAACAATTGGTTTGGATCCTGGTGGAAATCGATTTGGAATGACTTCCGTTTCGGCGAAGTGACTCCATGGGCCGATTTTTCGATCTCGGGAAATTGGCTGGCTTCGGGATCCGACTCCACAACCTACGGAATGGTAAGATCGCAACAAATGTCCTACAGACAATTTGCCGTATCCAGATCCTCCGCCTTGGTTGAAACCGATTCCAATCAAACGACAGTACGAGCAATCGTCAGGCACAAAGAAGGACAACTGAAAGGCGACTTGAGTTTCCCCAGAAATACCCCTCCCGGGGGAAAACTGCTGAGTTTCGATTTCAACGGCGATTATCCTCTGAATGAAGGAAGAAGAGTCTTCGGGCCCGAAGTCGAGAAATACCTCGCCGACTTCAATGCGACCAACCTTCTCTGCGAAGCTTCAGGCTCGATTTTCGTGCCATTGGAGGACGCTTCGAGCGAAAGCAACCAAACCCATTGCAAGATCAAGATATCGACGGATCAAAACGCCTCGCTTTGGAACGTTCCCGTAAAACATATCCATGGTGGATACGTCTCTTACGAAAATTTGGTGACCTCCGGTCGATTTCCATCGATCGGTCTTGGCAACGGCATGGCGACTTTGGACTTCTTCTCGGAAAAACAGGCGGACAACCGGATTCTCGACTTCAAGTTTGATTTGAAAGGGGCAGATCAAACTGCTTTTCTTTCGGCCATTTCAAGGGCGAAGCTTTTCACCCCTGAAACCAGAAAACTTATCGGCGATCATGTCGCTTCCGGCTCTCATTCGCTTAGTACAATCGACCTGCGTATCCAAGCGAAAGGGCCTTTTGAGAGTTTTTTGCAATACACGGGAACCGGGCATGTTCGACTGATTGAGAAAGGCTTGCAAAAGGTAAACCTGCTCGGAGGAATATCGGAAAGGCTTGATGCCATCAAATTACCCATTCCCTCCGGATCGTTCTCTTTTGAAACCTTGGAAATTCCATTCCGCGTGGAAAACGACCAAGTTTACTCCGACAACATTCTTCTCACCGGACCTTTGTCGAAACTCGAAGCTGCGGGGCGCTTGAACCTTGTTTCCGGCGAAATTGACATTACCTCGAAGCTGAAGCTCATTGGCAACCTGAAGATACCGATCGTAAAGAATATCATAAACTTGGCGGACCCCCTGCCGAAAATTACTGAAATCAGAATCTCAGGAGACTGGAAAAACCCAAAGAGCGAGTTCGTCACTCCCTTGGGCAAACTCTTGTCGCCGAGGAAAAAGGGCAAGTGAATTACGGAATTCAAGCATTGCATGATTTGCTAAATTGGATTTGATAAACGGGAACAACATAATTTCATAGGAGGAACGAATTTTGGACTTAAGTGAATTAAAAGGGATCATTTCCTTAATGCAAAAATCTGATCTGACGGAGCTTGAGATTGAACTTCAAGATCTGAAACTCAGGTTGGCCCGACCCGGCTCTGACCCGATTCCAACAATCGGTCATGTAAAAAGCGAGTTTCCGCAGCAAGCCATCTCTTCACAATTGCAACCAGCGTCAACGCCCGCTCCCGCCGAAAAGGATGACGGCGCCCACCAATTTACCTCTCCAATGGTCGGAACATTTTACAGAAAGCCTTCTCCCGACGACGCCGCTTTTGTCGAAATCGGTGATACCATCAAAAAAGGCGACGTCTTGTGCATTGTCGAAGCGATGAAGGTAATGAACGAAATCCAAAGCGACGTCTCCGGGGAAGTCATTGAAATTTTGGTTGAAGACAGCACAAGTGTTGAATACGGACAGACACTTTTCAAAATCCGCCAAAGCTAAGCTCCCCGATGATCCGAAAGATCCTTATTGCCAATCGAGGTGAGATCGCTCTGCGAATCGTCAGAGCCTGCCGGGAACTTGGAATCCAGACCATGGCCGTTTACTCGGAGGCAGATGAGCAATCTCTTCACGTCCAACTAGCCGATGAAGCAATTTGCATAGGACCGGCTCCCGGCTCGGAAAGTTATCTGCGGGCGGACCGTATTCTGAGCGCTGCTGAAATCGGCGACGTCGATGCGATTCATCCGGGTTACGGATTTTTATCCGAAAACTCTGAATTTGCCGAACAATGCGAGTCGTGCAATATCATCTTTATCGGGCCTCGATCCGAAACCATTAAGAAGATGGGCGACAAGGCCAAGGCAAGGGAAACCGTCGCCAAGGCCGGAGTTCCGATCATTCCAGGAAGCGATGGCCCCCTTGAAAACGAGATCGCGGCTACCAAGGTCGCTCAAAAGATCGGTTTTCCCGTTATTATCAAGGCCGTTGCCGGAGGAGGAGGGCGAGGCATGCGCATCGCCCACAACGCCGTATCCTTCGCCAAAGAATTCCAATCTGCCCGCCTCGAGGCGGAAAAAGCGTTTGGCAATGGTGAACTGTATGTAGAGAAATATCTTGAAAGTCCCCGTCACATTGAATTCCAAGTGTTGGCCGACATGCATGGCAACATGGTCCACCTCGGTGAACGCGACTGCTCGGTCCAAAGAAGACACCAAAAAGTAATCGAAGAATCCCCTTCGCCCTTTCTCGACAAAAACCTTCGGAACAGGATGGGAAAAGCCGCTCTCAAGGCGACGCAAGCAGCCGACTATGTCAACGCTGGTACAATTGAGTTTCTCGTTGATGCCAAGGGCAACTTCTACTTTATCGAAATGAATACTCGCATTCAGGTCGAACATGCGGTTACCGAAGAGGCGACTGGTATTGATCTGATCAAAGAGCAGATTCAAATTGCCAGTGGAAACCGGCTTGGCTTTGCCCAAAAGGACATAACCTTGAGCAAGCATGCCATAGAATGCCGGGTTTGCGCCGAGAACCCAGCCAAAGGCTTCATCCCCTCCCCCGGAGAAATTGAACTGTATTCCGCCCCCGGCGGACACGGAGTACGGGTGGACTCACATGCCTATGGAGGTTACACGGTTTCTCCCTACTATGACAGCATGATCAGCAAGGTCATCACTTATGGAAGAACCCGTAAGATTGCTCTAGACCGGATGTATCGAGCCTTGAGCGAGTATCTGATCCGGGGTATCGATACCAACGTTGATTTCCTGAAAGCGGTTCTTCTGGATCCCGCTTTCAGGCAAGGGGAAGCCACGACCTCATACATTGAGGAGTTTCTAGCCCGGGTGCCGAAGGATTTTCTCGACAAACCAAGCAAGGATTAAGGAAATGAGCAGAAAGAAAAAAGAACCGGAAGAGCAAGTAATCGAATCAATCCCCACGATTTCCGAAGAATCCAGTGCCTTGGGAACGATCCGCATAAACCACAGCGTAATTGCTGGAATCGTCCGATTGGCAACGCAATCCGTTGACGGCGTCGTAAACGTAGGGGGAGGCGGGGTTGTGGAAGGGTTGACCGATTTCTTCTCCAAAAAGGAATCCGAAAGAGGCGTAAAGGTTTCAGAAGTAGAGGGCGGTGGATACGATATCGAAGTCAGAGTCGTCTTGCAATTTGGCGTGGACTTGGCCAAAACCGGCCTTTCCATTCAAGAGGCCATTCGTGACCAAATTCTAGCCATGACCGGTGATCATGCAAAGAACATAGACGTAGTCATCGACGACATAAAAATGGATGTGACGCCCAAAGACGACGACGATTGGGCCAGTGAGTCGACTAGATAGGCTTTGTTGGACAAGACATGCCGTTTTCCAATATCAGGGACATATTCCACATGACCTTTGAGGAGGCCGTCGACAACCCGTTTTATCTCTATGCCGTTGGTCTACTCGTTCTTCTAATCGCTGCTCTCTTCGTAGTCAGAAGCCTGAAAAGAGAGCTCATTCCGGTTTTCTCGGACGAGGAAGGACTCGTGCAGATAACCCCTCATGCCCTTCACGAATTGGTGAGAAGGACTTGTGAGGCTTTTCCGGAAATCAACTCCCCTTCCACCCGCATAAGAAAAGATGCCCAAGGGCTTAGGTTGGACATTCACCTCAAGGTCAAGCCCGATTGCAACGTCAAAGACACTCGCTCGCAACTCAGGGAACGATTGGAAAAAGTCATGATAGCAAACTTGAATTTTTCCAACTTTGGGGGCATTGATATTGTCATAAAAGGATTTCAGGAAGGAGCTTGATCCGAGGGTTGGGGATTGCTTTTCAACTTTTTCAAGACGGGAGGAGATCTCCTTATTCTGACTCGTTTTCCTCTCACCTCCGCCGAAAGTTCGCTCGGAGAGTTGCCGCCGAGAGCAGAGCGATCGACCCAGGCGCTCCCAATTGGCCCTTCAACCAAAGGAGAAAAACCTCCGGACAACACTCTGCCCACCTCCCGGTCGAAATCAAAAACCTTGTCGTTTTGCCTTGGAATGCGCCTGTCATCCACCTCGTAAAAGATCACCTGACCGGGTTTCCCCGCTTCTTTTTCACGCACAAGGCTCTCCTTGCCCAAGAAAGTTTCCTGACTCCAATCGATCGTCCAGCCAAGACCTGCCTGAAGGGGGGTGATATCCTGACTCAGTTCATGCCCGTAGAGAGGAAACCCAGCCTCAAGTCTCAAACTGTCACGGGCAGCCAAGCCCACCCATCGAACCAACCCGGACGAACAACCCTCTTCGAAGGAACAAGCCCAATCTAGAGACTTCTCAACGGGACAATAGATTTCAAAACCGTCTTCTCCCGTATAACCGGTTCTCGCAACAAGACAGTAATCGCCGAACAAATCTATTTCACGGAACGACATCTTCGGAAGGTCACCGAATTGAACCCCAGTTGCATTGAAAAGGGCTTCGGCACTGCATGGACCTTGGATGGCAATTTGACCAAACTCGGACGAACGGTTCGAAATTTCGCAGTCAAAACCACCCTTGTATTTTTTAAAATGCTCGAAATCCTTCTCGGTATTCGACGCATTTACGCACAAAAGGAAAGCATGACTGCTTTTTTTATAGGCAATAAGATCATCGACCGTTCCTCCGTCCTCCGAGCAGATGGGGGAATAGACACCCATACCCGCATTGAGCGAACGTACTGAATTAGTGAGCATAAAATCAAGGAAAGGCTCGGCGTCCGGGCCTTGAATCTCGATTTCTCCCATATGGCTGACGTCAAAAAGACCGGCTTTTTCTCTCGTCTGCATATGCTCATCCATAATTCGACCATAGGAAACGGGCATTTCCCAACCTGCGAAAGGGACGAGCTTTGCAGAATTGCTCAGATGAAAGTCGTGTAACTGCAATGTTTGCAAATCGTTCATTAATTTCCCATAACCTGATCTTGCTTATTTTGCTTCCATTCTCTTTAGATTGACAAGATGCTCTCAGTGATTCGAAAAAAATCAACCAAAAGCGTGTTACCCGTTACACATTCATCCGCCTGTCTTCCATCTGAGCGAAGCAACTGCCGCTCGGACTCCAGATCGTGAATTCCTGGTATTCTGATCCAGAGTTAATCGTAGCAATCTCGCTGACCATTGGTATTTCCGCTCTTTGCTCGATGCTCGAAGCCATGATCTTGAGCGTGAGCACGGCGGAACTGGAAAGTTTCAAAAAAACTTCGCCCAAAAGAGGACTCATGATGGAAAAATTTCATCACGAAATCGAAGAAACCACCTCCGCAATCCTGAGCCTCAACACAATCGCGAACACTCTGGGAGCGACTTTGGTGGGCGGACTTGCGAAGAAACACCTCGGAGACGGACAGACCGACATGTTTTGGTTCGCGTGCGGCATGACTTTGGGAATTCTCTTCTTCGCTGAGATTCTGCCCAAGAACATGACCGTTCGATACAGAGCGGATATGCTGGGGAAGTTAGTCATTCCTCTTTTTATAGTCAGAAGATTGATGTTTCCTTTCTCCAAAATTTGCAAGGTAACCGTCAAGGCAATGGTTCCCGAAAAGCAAGAAACCCACGACAGCGATGAAGAAGAAATCATCCTTTTGGCCAAAAAAGGAGCCCAAAAAGGAACCTTGACCGATGAAGAAAGCAATTTGGTCGCAAATGCGTTGCGCCTGAACAACCTCCAAGTTCACGAAATCATGACGCCGCGCACGGTAATGCTGGCGCTTGATCAGGACCTCACCGTTGAAAAGGTCTTTCGCATGCATGCCAACGTCCCCTTCGCCCGCATCCCCTTGTACCGCGAGAGCATTGATCACATCAGCGGAATCGTAAGAAGGAGAGACTTGCACAGCGCGATGGTGGAAGAAACCCCGGACAAATTACTGAAGGACCTTTCTCAGGAGGCCATATTCGTGCCCGAAAACGCATCGGCCGACAAGGCTCTCAGGCTTTTGCTTTCCGAACACTGTCAACTTTCGATCGTTGTCGACGAATTTGGATCAGTCGCCGGAGTTCTTGCCTTGGAGGACATTATCGAAAGCATCATCGGCCAAGAAATCTTCGAGCACGACGACATGGCTGTCGACATGAGGGAATTCGCCAAGCGCAAGCACAAGGCTCGCATCAAACAAAAACCAAACCCATCCGATTGAAAACAACTGCATCCAATTATTGGGTTCACGATCTGGATCCTTTCCTTTGGCAATTCCCTGATTCCTTTTCCAATTGGGGACCAGGTGGAATCCGTTGGTACGGTATTGCATACCTTGCCGGTTTCATCACTGCCTTTTTTCTGCTCAAGCTCTACCACCGTCGTAAAAGAAGTCCTTACGACAGCGAGCAGATCATGAACCTCATGACTTTTTTGGTCCTCGGCGTATTGCTCGGCGGAAGGATTGGCTATGCCCTCCTCTACCGGTGGAACGAATTCATGGAGGATCCCTTGATTTTGCTCCGGGTATGGGAAGGAGGAATGGCCAGTCACGGCGGGTTTATCGGGGTTTGCATCGCAATTTTGTGGTACGCCCGATATTCCAAGCAATCCCCTTTGCCCATCGGAGACTTGATAGTCAGCGTCGTGCCGCCCGGACTCTTATTCGGAAGAATCGCCAATTTTATTAATGGCGAACTGTGGGGGCGGACCACGGAGGTTTCCTGGGGGGTTTTGTTTCCCAAGGCTCCCGGGTTTCTCGAGGGCGTTGCGAGGCATCCCTCGCAACTTTACGCCGCGACACTCGAAGGGTTATGTACCTTTGTTTTCGTTCAATGGCGTTTTTGGAAATCCGACGTAACCCGAAGGGCTCCGGGCAGATTGACCGGGGAATTCTTGATTGCCTATGCGATTGCAAGAATAGCCAACGAATTCTTTCGACAACCCGACGCATCTCTTGTCATGGGGATGTCACGGGGCCAGTTCTACTCGCTTTTCTTGATTTCAGGAGGCTTCATTCTTATTCGAATAGCGGAAACAAGGGCTAAAAAAGAACGCAAATGAGAAAGGCATGGAAGGCTTGAACCCCCCGACGAAATCACGTTTATTTTTCAAGTGTGAATTAATTACCTTTGACAGGACTGACAAAAGAAAGAGAAAACAAACATCGGAAAACATAATTAAATGATAGGCAATTTTTTCGGGTTTCTTTCAAACGACATCGGCATAGACTTGGGCACCGCAAACACTCTGGTCTTCGTTAGGGATCGGGGTATAGTCCTTCGTGAACCAAGCGTGGTCGCCCGTTACAAAAGCAGCAAGAAGGTTTGTGCGGTTGGCTCAGATGCCAAGAGGATGTTGGGTCGAACCCCCGGAACCATCGAAGCTCTCCGGCCAATGAAAGACGGAGTGATCGCGGACTTTGAGATTTCCGAAGCCATGCTCAGGTACTTCATTGAGAAAGTG
This sequence comes from Opitutia bacterium, assembly GCA_038121045.1. Lineage (GTDB taxonomy): Bacteria > Verrucomicrobiota > Verrucomicrobiia > Opitutales > Seribacteraceae > Seribacter. The sequence goes on along the minus strand of JAYOMW010000005.1, from coordinate 7,579 downwards.
GACAAACGAAAACTCGTCCCTCCCCGTGTAGTCATTGCCGTACCCTCCGGAATAACCGCCGTTGAGAAGAGGGCCGTCAAGGATTCGGCAATCAGAGCCGGAGCCAGGGAAGTCCTTTTGCTTGGCGAACCAATGGCGGCTTCGATCGGGGCAGGTCTACCCATTGACGAAGAATATGCCAACATGATCGTCGACATCGGCGGGGGCACGACCGAGGTCGCCATTATTTCGATTTCAGGCGTTTCTTATCAAAGAAGCATACGAGTCGGGGGCGACGAGTTGGATGAAGCCATTGTCGCATACATGAAAAGAGCCTACGGTTTGCTGATCGGAGAAAGAACAGCTGAGGAAATCAAGTTTACCGTCGGATCCGCCGGACCCATCGAAACAGGAGAACTCAGCATGGACGTGCGGGGTCGAGAAGCCACTCATGGCTTGCCCAACACCGTGCACATTACTTCGCAGGAAATTCGTGAGGAGGCTCTCAAGGAAGTCGTGTCTCAAATTGTCGACTTGGTCAAAAGCGCCTTGGATCGCTGTCAACCCGAGCATTCCGCTGACCTTATCGACCGGGGCATCGTTCTTGCAGGAGGAGGCGCTTTGATCAGAGGATTGGACCAGGTAATCAGCGAAGCAACCCGTTTGCCCGTTATCCAAGCGGAAGACCCCTTGTGTTGCGTGGCAAACGGAACGGGAAAGTTTCTCAACCTTCTCGGGAACTTGAGTCGCGAACAGGTTGATCGTCTCGTTACCCAATAGATTTTGATTTGGTCAAGAAGACAGACAGACGCAAGTCTCAGCCCTTCCTTTTTCTTGGTCTTTTTCTAATCGTGTGGTGGGGAATCCCCGCCTCGTGGAAAGTTTTCACTAAGTCGGCATTCGCAGAGTTTCATGCTCCTCTTTGGGATATTTCTTCTCGAACCGAAGATTTGAGCAATTATTGGGGACACCTCAGTGACTCGAAACAAACCTTGATCGAAAAAGCCAAGAACTCCTCTCGGGTTCAGGCTGACTTGGAACTTCAACACGACAGATCGAAAGTCATTCGGGAGGAAATCGTCAGACTTCGGAGTTTGAAGGCTTCCTTGAGCGAATTGGAGTCCAGCTTGAACTTGGGGTCAGCTCAGCAGTTCGACCCCATAGTCGCCAGGGTATCTCATCGGAGCTTAAGCGGTTGGTGGCAAAAAATCACCGTTCGAAAAGGAAGGGCCCATGGCTTGAAGCCGGGGCTTGGAGTCATTTCAAACCGAGGCGTAGTCGGAAGAGTCAAATCAGTCGGATCACGTTCATCTGAAATCGAACTGATCACGAACCCCTCCTTCAGGATGGTCGCCCACTTCGAGGGAGACGACAGACCGGTCACTTTTCAGGGACGTGGAATTGCCTTGGGAGGAATACCCGTCGGATTGGCTCTGGACGTACCTCATGACCTGAATCCGACACCAGAAAAACCCCATACGCTGACAAGCTCCGATCTCAGCTCGATTTTCCCTCGGGGAATCCCCCTGGGCATCGTCAAGGATCTGGGCGAAGGGGAAGAAGGCTTGTTCAAGTCCGGCAAGGTAGCCTTGAACCTAAGCCTGAATCAACTGACGGAAGTAACGATTCTGGTTCCACGCCAATAAGAAAGCATGCAAAAGCAAAACAGGGCGGCGCTTGTTCTCTTGGGGGTCAACTTGCTTACCCTCATTTTGCTTGGTTGCGTGAATTCGGTCATAGGCCAGCATGGAGTCTTTCTTTACCTCCCTGCCCTTTTCTTTCTTCCAGGAGCTCTTTGCTTGGACAATTCGAGAGGGATCCCTCTTGCATTCGTGACCGGCTTGCTGCTCGACCAACAAATTGAAACTTCCTTCGGTTTTCATGCCTTTGCCTTGTCGATCTTTCACTTATTGAGTTCGAACTGGCTCCGCGGAGTCAACTATCGAAAGGATTTTGTTACTCTGCTCCTCCAGCTTCCGGCAAACCTGCTGTTCTTTATCCTGTGGTTGCTTTGGGTCGCTATTTTCGAGAGCGCAACGATGGAATGGTCGCTTGGCAGATGGTTCACCGATCTGACCGCTTCGACTCTTGCCTTGATCCCCCTTGCCCTATGGATGTCCAGGTTTGCCGAATCATTGCTCGAGATGACACGCTTCTTACCGGAAAGAAGAAAGGAGTCCGGATGAAATTGCTTGAGAAACACCTTCCCGAAAAAAGAAGACTCAGGGTATTCAAGTTTACCTACGGATTCTTGTTTCTTACCCTCGTTTGCTTTTTGCTTGTCCGCCAAACTTTTGAAACCGAAGACTTCGAGAACCGAGAGAGAATTCAAGGCCAACGAAGAATTCTTCGACCTGGAGCAAGGGGTGACGTTTTGGACAGAAACGGTCAATTGCTCATTGGCAATAAGGCTCATTTTTCGGCTGTCCTTCAATTGGAATACCTCGAACAAGAAATTTGGGAGGAAAGGATTTCCCTTGGAGAAAAGGCTCAATCCTTGATCCAAGAGTTTATCGACCTTCCTGAACTTACCGGCGGCGAGCTCATTGGCCACTGTATGAAGGACGCCTCCATCCGAAACCGGGGAATCATCATAACGGGTAAAAGCTTGAGGAAAGGAAATGATTTTGATCGGACAAAGCTCTTTTTTCAAAAATCGAGAGTCACCGTCAATCAAACCGCCAAAGGATTTTGGCATTGTTTGATCAAGGATTGGAACGGGCGCAACGAACCGTTGTTGAGAATCGAGGGTTCACAGCCAAACCTCAAGATCTGCTTACCCGGACTTTTTACAACCGACCTTTTTCTTCATCGTGACAACCGCTACCGCTTGAACAAGGAGAAAGCCACGACGGATGAATTCTCACTTCTTGAATTTTTTGACAGGGAAGAAGCAGAGCTCAAGTTCGGTTCAAGCACGATTAAATTCGAGCAAAACGACGGAAGAGCGACTATTCATACCTCCATTGAATGGGAAGCCCGCTTCAATGTGGTCCAAAAATACCAAAAGAAAGTCAATCGGTTGACCGGAAGGAATGAAACCATCCCCTTTCGCAAGCTTAAATCTCATTGGAGACAGAAATCAATCCTCCCTTTGGAGCTCGCCGGAGACCTGACGCCCAAAGAATACGCCAAGCTTATCGATGAAATCGACCCGGATTCCCCTCTCCAAATCAACTCAGAAGCCATCAGACACTACCCCTTGGGTTCCCTTGCATCACATATCCTTGGTTACGTCGGAAGCGGATACCAAGCCGATGACGAGGGACTCGAGGGACAGGATTTGGGAACCTATGAGATCAAAGGGAAAAAAGGGAAAGAGGGGATTGAGGTCTTTTTCGATTCACACTTGAGAGGCAAGGACGGAAGCGACATTTGGCGCATCAGTCCAAGCGGATTGAGAGTCGAACTTATAGAATCAAAACCCGCTCAAAAAGGTTCGTCCGTCAGGCTTAGCATTGATTCGCAATTACAAGGCCTGGCCGAGCGATCCCTTCGGCAAATGTCCCAACGGGTCGCAATCCATCGAATTCTTCCCGATCCCGACTGGCTGAAAACAATTGAGAAAAGAACGCGCCGTGAATTGATCAGGGCGAAGGAAAAGGAACTCAGCCCCGAACTGCTTCTGAATTCCTTTAAAGACGCTCCCTTTCCACTAAACGGTCGCCAAGCTTCCACAGTGGCCGGGTTCAAGGGAACTTCCGAGGATGCGGACCGCTTGCTGCGCTTGCTCTACGCGAAAGGAGTCCTGGCAAAGGCAAACCCTCAATCGAACGAATACGTTCTCGCCTCCCCTCCCCCTCCTCCGGGAGCGGCTGTCCTGCTGGACTTGAAGACTCGGGAAGTCCTTGTTCTCGCGAGCATGCCCAACTACAACCTGCAGGACTTTTCACCGTCTCTCAGTCAATCGACCTACGACGAAATAGAAAGGGCCGAGGCATGGCTACCACGAGCATTGCACCCTGGATACGCACCTGCCTCGCCCTTTAAACTCGTTACTTCCCTGGCAGGTTTCAGGAAAAATGTTCTTGAACCCGAGGAGAAGCTGCTTTGCGAAGGAAAGCACAGAGGAATGATATGCCACGTTTACCCCGGATCGCACGGAGAACTTACCTTCCGGGAAGCAATCGCCCGAAGTTGCAACGTTTACTTTTATCGAATGGGCGAGCGTATCGGCCATCTTGGGTTGATTGAGGAAGCCCGCAGGCTGAACATGCACAAGTTGCCATCCATTCAATTGCCTTCCACAGGCTCCCCCATCGTGCCAGACCCGGGATGGAAAAAGAATGCCACGGGAATCGCTTGGACGTTGGAGGATACCTTCAACATAACCATAGGCCAAGGCGGACTTAGCCAAAGCCCCCTGCAAATTGCTTGCATGACGGCAAAACTTGCGTCCAACGACCTGTCCTTCGAACCATCGATTCTCTTCCGCCCCACGCCCAAAACCTCGCCTCCAAAGCCATTGGGAATCAGTGATTCTTCGTTACGGGCTATCTACGAGGGCATGCATCTGGCGACCACGAAAGGTACCGCCCACAGGTGCAAAATAGAAGGTATAGACATTGCGGGGAAGACCGGAACCGGTCAATGGCGCAACCACAACATGAAACTCAACCTTGCTTGGTTCGTCGGTTTTGCCCCTTTGGAAAACCCTGAAGTTGCTATTGCCGTCCTTATCGAGGGCATCATTCCGCAGGACAAAATCCAAGGCGGCTTGACCGCTACGCCCGTAGCCCGAGATATCCTCCAAGCGTATTTCGACCTCACGAGGAAAAAACTTGCCCATGATGGCGCAAGGCTGAATCATACACCATAAAATCACCATGGTTGCCACACCTTCGACAATGATTCCCCTCGGAACTAAAGCACCTTTCTTCGAGCTTCCGAACGTCATCGACCAAAAACCGGTTACCATCAAACAAGATGGAAGCGCCGGTCACCTCGTTGCTTTCGTGTGTAACCATTGCCCCTTTGTCATTCACCTCCTCGGACATTTAACCGAATTTTTAAACCAATTGGAAAGCGAAAACATAGCTGTTTACCTGATTTCTTCCAACAACGTCGACAAATACCCTGCCGACAGCCCCTCCAAGATGAGGGAACTGGCTCTCGCCAGCGGCTTTCGTTTTCCCTATCTTTATGATGAGACTCAAAGTACGGCGAAGGACTACAAGGCCGCATGCACCCCGGATTTTTTTCTCTTCGATCATGAACTCGCCCTTTACTATCGGGGCCGATACGACGAGTCCAGACCGGGCAACGAATTCCCCGTTAACGGGATCGACCTAAAGAATGCCGTTGACCGGCTTCGCAGGAAAGACCCACCGCCCGAGAACCAATATCCGAGCATGGGATGCAACGTCAAATGGAAGCCGGGAAACGAGCCGGACTACTTCAATAGCTAAGATCAACGCACAGGCGAAGTACGCCCCTCCGGAATTATTTGCTCGTCATTACGTATACGCCGTCCCAATCGTCGCCTGGGGGATTTTCCTTCATCACCTTGCAACGGTCGATCAAGATCATGGACGGGTTGTCTTTGACCCCCGGTGAAATACCAGGCTTGTTCGGCTCCAATTCCTTCGCCTTTTCGAACATTTTAAGGGCACCATCCCAATCCTGAAGCAAATACTTGTCAATGCCCTGCCTAAAACAATCCAAACAGTCCTGCGTCTCTTGACTCAAATCGGCCATGAATCCGGTTGGCTCGTACATGGCAACGGGTTGCGAACGTCCCTTGACCACGATTTTGTCCAAGTAACGGAAGGCAATGTCGTCCTTTGTCTTTTCGGACGCTAGTTTCGTCTCCTCGGTAATCATGATGTAGGCCCCATAGGCCTTGGCTCCACTCTCGCAACGGGCGGCCAAATTGACCATATCACCCATCATGGTATAGTTAAATCGATCCAATGCGCCCATGTTCCCTACCGTAGCGGTTCCCGTATTACAGCCGATTCGGGTTTGCATTTGCTTGACCAAGCCGTAGCACTTCCCCCATTTTTCCTCTTCCAAAGCCCACTTGTCCCGCAACTCGAGTTGCTTGGCCTGCATGAGCAAAGCGGTCTTTACGGATTGATAGGCATGATCATCCATGGGAATGGGCGCGCCGTACATCGCGACAATAGCATCCCCGATGTATTTGTCCAGGGTACCTCTTTCCTCCTGAAGAATATTGGTCATGGCGGTAAGGTACTCGTTCATCAAATCGACCAATCCCGTAGGAGTGAGCAATTCCGAAAAACTTGAGAAAGCCTGAACGTCGCTGAAGAAAGCGGTAATTGCCGTCTCTTCGCCCCCAAGATGAGGCTCCTCTCCAGATTCCACCATTTGTTCGACTAAGTCAGCTGAAACATAACTCCCGAACATACCCTTCAGGCGACCCTTGGCTTTCTGTTCGACCACCAACATGACGATCAATCCAAGAAAGAAGGTGCTCGCTCCAGCCGTCGCAGGGACGGCCAAAGGCGTTATGGTGTGGTTCTTTGAAAAAAGGACAAAACCCAGCCCAACGAACAAAACAAGAACGATCATTCCGACCCAACTGGACCACGGAGAGCTGTTCACGGCCAAGTATCCGAGGATCAGACACAAAACTAAAATCAGAAGGGAAGAGGAAAGCTTTCCGTCGAGAGTCCTTGTCAGGTAAATTCCGCTGGAAAGGGTTTTGATAACATTGCCATGCACCGAAACCTTGGGCACCGGTTTCTTGTCCATGGGCGTAGGCGATAGATCTTGGAAAGTGGCCTCCGTCGGTCCAACCAAAACGATTGCGTCTTCAAACTGCTCGAAAAAAGAAAGGTATTGATTCCTCTCAACTTCAGCTTCCTTGATCTTGACTTGGTTAAAAGCCAACAAGGCCTTCGTTTTCGAAATTGCGTCAGCGGAACTTTGCAAAAGTTCTTGCAGCAAGGCCTCGTCTTCGAACGAACCCTTTGAGAACTCGTCTAGTTTGGCTATTTCTTTTTCGAGTGCCTCCAATTTCTTTTCCTTGGGTTCGATTTGCGTGCTTTGTATGACGGAGGACAAGGCGGGAAATTGCTCCACCCTTTTCTTAAGCTCGCTTACTTCGTTTTCGAGGGCGAGTTTTTGCTTTTCCAAACCGGTTTTCGAAATACCATCCAATTTGCCTATTTCCTTTTCGAGTAACTCTAATTCCTTTTCCTTCGGCTCAATTTGTGAGTTTTGAATAACGGCGGACAAGGCGGGGAATTGCTCCACCCTTTTCTTGAGCTCGCTCAGTTCGTTTTCGAGGGCGGATTTTTTCTCTTCGAGTTTTTTCAACTTTTCGATTTTGCTTTTCAGGTCAAGGGCCACGGACAAATCACGAAGTTTTTGGTTCAGGTTACCCAAGTCCGAAGCCAAAGCATCAGCCTTTTCGCTTGTAACAAGTTCCGGGGCAGAGCCCTTGAAAATTTCCAAGGATCGTTCGATGGCGGCAAGCTCATCCAAAAGAACCGCTTGCTCCTTGCTCGGGTCAGAATTCATCTGATTGATTTTTCCCCAAAGAGCCCGGGATTTGTTGTGCTCGGAATACTGGTAGTGCAGGTTTCTGAATCCGACCAACGCGGCTTTCATTTTCAACACGACTTCATCGGCC
>JAYOMW010000004.1:0-50333 GCA_038121045.1 Opitutia bacterium | reverse complement strand
TTTCCGGATGCTATTCGGCGAAGAGGATGCAGATGGGGGAGGGGACGTTGACGATCGAGCCACGTTGGTAAAGGAGTTTCCCGGTCTTGGGGTCGACCCGGTGGGCGGCCACGGTGTTGGAGTCCGCTCCCGCCGCAAGCAACCAGTCTGCATCCGGGCTCAAGTTGATGTTTCTCGGAAAAGCTCCGCGAACGGGTTGTACCTGAATGACCTTGAGCTTTCCGCTCTTCGGGTTGGCTCGGTAGACCGAAACGCTGTCGTGGCCGCGGTTCGATGAGTAGACGAACTTACCGTTCGGATGAACGAGGATTTCGGCCGAGGAATTGAAGGTCTCGCCCTCTTTGTCCTGCTCGCTGATGGCAGGTTCGGTGGTCAGGGTCTTGGCGGTACCCTTTTGTGCGTCCCAAGCGAAAGTGGTGACTGAGAGGGTGAGCTCGTTGAGGAGATAAATGAATTTTCCGTCGGTCGAGAAACGCATGTGACGCGGTCCGCCGCCAGGTACTGACTGCCCGGTTCCATGAGGAGTGATGGCGGGTTTGGAGACATCGACCTCGTAGATTACGATTTGGTCGAGACCGAGGTCGGGTACGAGCGCGTATTTGCCATCGGGGGAAAACCCGGTCCAGTGGGGGTGGGGCGATTCCTGTCTTTTTTCCACCACTTTGGATCCGCCTTCATGCTCGGTCACGGTGGGTTCGCCTAATTTTCCAGACGAATCGAGGGGGAAGAGAGCGACGGAACCCCCTCCGTATTGAGCGGTGAGGAGGAACTTGCCGCTGGGGTGAACCGCAATGTGGCAACCTCCGCCATCGGGGCAGGCCATGCGGGTGAATTCCTTGAGTTCGCCACCGGAAATTTGATATCCGATGGCACCCGTTCCGCCCTCCCAACGACCCACGGAGTAGAGGATTTTTCCATTGGGATGAAGAGTCAGAAAGCCAGGCGAGCCAATCGCGGCGGCCAACTTGGAGGGAGAGAACTTTCCGTTGTCCGGGTTGAAGGTGGCATGGTAGATGCCCTCGGCTCCCTGTCCACCCGTGCCGAAGAAAACGTCGATGGGTTTGGCCGCGAGGGGGCAGAGATGAAGGAGAGCAAGCAGTAAGGAAAAGGTCGTTGTCTTTGGCATTGTGGATGAAGGTTATGACTAGTGCGTACGCATTTATCTAGTCGTTGTCGAGACAGTGTTGGGCGTAGGCCTTGATTTTTTCGCGCACCCCGGTCAGTCCGTTGCGACGGTTGGGGGAGAGGTGTTGAGTAATGCCGACTTCGGCGAGAAAGTCGGGTTCGAGGGCGATGATGCTTTCGGGTGTTTCGCCACTGTAAAGTTCGCAAAGCAGACCGGCGGTTCCTTTGGTGATGGAGGCGTCGGAGTCGGCCTTGAAATAGCACTTCCCATCTTTGGAGGAAGGAAAGACCCAGAGTTGCGAGATACAACCCTTGATCAGGAAAGTGTCGATCTTGTACTCGTGGGAAAGGGGTTCGAGGCCTTTCGCCCGGTCGATGACGTAGGCGAAACGTTCGAAGGGATCCTCGAAAGGCGTAAGTTCTTCGATGAGTTGATCCCGCTTTTCCTCAATGGTCATCTTCACTCTGGACTGAATTTCCCGTGAATTCAAAGGGCACGTTTTCATAGGTTTTGCCGATAACCTTGATGCTGGGAATCACACCTTTGAGCGGAAGTTGGTCTGCCATGAGTTCGCTCGAAGCAAAGAGGGAGGTGTCTCCCACCGTCTCGCCAGTTGCGGCATCAGCGACCGCAGTGCAGACGATCGTTTTTTGAGTGCCGTTGCCATCGGGCACGAGCAAGTCGATCTTTTGCTGCACGATGCGTACGAGGTTGTCGACGTGGGCGTCCCATACGAAAATTTGCAAGTATCCTTGGTCCTCGAGATAAAGTTCGAGGTTATATCCGGAGCCATGTTCTCCCAATTCGACGAGAACCCCTCCGTGAGGGGGCGCGTGGTAATGGACGTCGGAACCGGAGTGTCCGTGCCCATCATGGTCGTGACCACAGGATCCTAGCAAAAGAGCGATGCTCATTAGGATTCTCGAATAAATTTTCATGATGTTCATTCTTATTGGTCCATTCGGCTTTGGGCAAGCGCAAGAGGCGAATCCAAATTTATGCAAAAAGTGATTTGAGGATGGCAAAGACCGAGTTCGTTGCCTTAGTTTCGAAAATTCTCATCTCAACTCCTCAATCCTCATGATTCAGTCACTCTTCGGAATTCTTGGTCTTTTGCTTATCAACGTCGCTCTGTTCGGAGCCCAACCAAACGTGGTGCTCGTCATTACCGACGACCAGGGCTACGGAGACCTCGGATGTACGGGTAATCCGGTCATCAAAACTCCCCATACCGACAAGCTTGCCAATGAATCGATCTGGCTCACCGATTATCATGTGGCTCCCACCTGCTCTCCGACGCGGGCGGCTTTGATGTCGGGCCATTGGACGAATCGCACGGGGGTATGGCACACCATAATGGGGCGATCGATGTTGAGGGCCAACGAGGGGACTCTGGGACAATTCTTCAAAGACAATGGATATGAGACAGGGATGTTTGGAAAATGGCACCTGGGAGACAATTATCCGTATCGTCCGGAGGATCGTGGGTTTACCGAAGTGTACCGCCATGGAGGCGGAGGGGTGGGGCAGACGCCCGATGTCTGGGATAATGCTTATTTTGACGGTGGGTATTTTCACAACGGAAAGATCGTTAAGGCAAAGGGGTTTTGCACGGACGTGTTTTTTGAGCAGGGAAACCAATTTATCAGGGAAAGCGTGAAGCGGAAGAAACCGTTTTTTGCATACATCTCTACCAACGCGCCGCACGGACCTTTTCACTGTCCGCAAAAGTATCTTGATATGTACAAGAATCAGTCGGGCAGGATTGCATCCTTTTTTGGAATGATCACCAACATTGATGATAACGTAGGTAAAACCCGAAAATTACTCAAGGACTTGGGAGTCCACGACAACACCATCTTTATTTTCACCACGGACAACGGGACGGCCAGTGGTCGACAAATTTTCAATGCGGGAATGCGTGGACAGAAGGGGAGTGAGTATGATGGGGGACATCGGGTGCCGTTCTTTTTGCATTGGCCGGAAGGTGGCATGGATAAATTGAAAAAGGTGGATACTCTCTGTCATGCAGTGGACATAGCCCCGACTCTTCTCGATTTGACGGGAGGTAAGAAACCAAAAGGTTATAAGTTCGATGGTGTCTCCATCCGTTCGGTTTTGCAAGCGGAAGGTAAAACCAACTGGCCTGACCGCATGCTGATAACCGATTCCCAACGAGTCAAAGATCCAATCAAATGGAGAAAGTCTTCCGTTATGAGTCAGGGTTGGAGGTTGGTTAATCAAAAAGAGCTTTATAACATAGCTAAAGATCCTGGGCAGACGAAGAACGTAGCCGGTCAGCACCCTGATCAAGTTGCCAAAATGCAGGCATTTTACGATCAATGGTGGGCCGAACTGGAACCGACTTTTGCGGAAACCACGGAGTTGCACGTCGGACACAAAGAACACCCGATTGTGAGCTTGACCAGTCACGACTGGATCGGTGGCCCAACTCCATGGAATCAGGGGCATAATCGTAGTAAGTATCCTTTGAAAAAGGGAAAAAGTGCTAAGCATGAAGGTCACTGGGCTTTAAAGGTTTTAAAAACAGGAACTTACTGGATCGAAGTGATGCGTTGGCCTGCGGAATCTGGAAAAGCTATCAATGAAGAATTGGTTCCGGGAGCAAATGTCCCGGGCGAAAGCAAGGCCTTCCGGGCTCAAGTAGGACAGGCAATAAACGCCCAGTCCGCAACCTTGCGCTTGAATGGGAAGGATCTTGAAACCAAGCCGGTCAAGAAGGGGGCAAGCAAGATTGTGTTCGAAGCCAAATTAACCAAGGGCAAGCATAAGTTGTCTCCGTATTTCACCGTGCCCGAGGGTGAGCTTGGCTGTTACTACGCGGTAATCAAAACGAAGTAGTTCAATGATGCGCGGCGTTTTTGTTTCTTTGGTTATCCTTTGGACGGGCGGGCTTTGGGCCAAGCCCAACGTCGTGGTCTTCCTGACCGATGATCAGGGTTGGGGGGATTTGAGCATGAGTGGGAATTCAAACCTGTCCACGCCCCACCTTGACTCACTCGCCAAAGATGGGGCGTCGTTCGATCGCTTTTACGTTTGTCCGGTTTGCTCTCCTACTCGGGCGGAGTTTCTCACGGGGCGTCATCACGTTCGCAGCGGGGTGTACAGCACTTCGGCGGGCGGCGAGCGGATGGACTTGGACGAGACGACGATAGCCGACCTTTTCAAGAAGGCCGGCTACTCCACCGGGGCGTTCGGGAAATGGCATAATGGGATGCAGTTTCCCTATCATCCTCTCGGCCGCGGGTTCGACTACTTTTACGGTTTTTGCTCAGGACATTGGGGGCATTATTTCGATCCCTTGTTGGAACGAAACGGCGAACCGGTTCGGGGCAAAGGCTTCTGCGTGGACGATTTCACAAACGAGGCGATGAGTTTTATCGAGCGTTCGGTTCAAAAGAACAAGCCGTTCTTCGCCTACGTTCCCTACAATACCCCGCATAGCCCGATGCAGGTGCCTGACCGTTGGTGGAACAAGTTCAAGGACCGGAAGCTCGAAGACATGATGCGTAACCGGAAACCCGAAAAAGAGAACCGTCTTCATCTTTTGGCCGCCTTGGCGATGTGCGAGAACATCGACTGGAACGTCGGGCGCTTGCTCAAAAAATTGGAGGAATTGAAAGTGGCCGAAGACACGATCGTGGTCTTTTTCCATGACAACGGACCGAACGGAGTCAGATGGAATGGCGATATGGAAGGCAAGAAAGGGTCCACCGAGGAGGGGGGGACGCGTTCACCCCTTTTGGTCCGTTGGCCAAGGGGAATCAAAGCCGGAACGCAAGTCAGTGAGATCGCTTCGGTGCGTGATCTTTTGCCTACTTTGACGGACTTGGCGGGGCTTTCGTCCAAGCCAGCGAAGCCACTCGATGGAAAAAGCTTGAAGCCTTTGCTATCCGGAAAATCGAATTCGTGGAAACCACGCACTTTGATTTCCAGTTGGAAGGGCCGAATCGGAGCTAGGAATCAGCGTTTTCGTTTGGATTACAAGGGTCGCTTGTTCGACATGGATCATGATCCGGGTCAACGGGTTGACGTTTCGAAAAAGTTTCCCGCCGTCGCCCGAGAACTCAAAAGTTCGGTCGAAAATTTCAGGAATGAGGTGCTCCCGGAGCTCGGCAAGGACGAGAGGCCTTTTGTAATCGGGCATCCGGAGGTTTCTTGGACTCAGGTTCCGGCCCGAGATGGAGTTCCCCATGGTGGCATCAAGCGGTCGAACAAGTTTCCCAACTGCAGCTATTTTACCAACTGGACCAAGGAAGCCGATTATCTGTCTTGGGAGGTCGAAGTGGGCAAGGAGGGAACCTATGAGGTCGAGCTTTGGTACGCTTGTCCGAAGAAGGACCTTGGTTCGGTGGTCGAACTTTCCTTTCTCGGTGAGGCGCTCAGGGCGAAGATTACGGATGCCCATGATCCGCCTATGCACGGAATGAGGGAGGATCGTTCTCCACGAAGCGAATCTTACGTGAAGGACTTCAAGCCAATGAAAATGGGACAAATGAAGCTCGCCGCAGGGAAAGGCGAAATGAAACTCCGGGCAATCAAAATCCCAAGTGGACAAGCGTTGGAATTCCGCTTGTTTATGCTTCGCAGAATCTAGGCCGCCTGATCGAGTTCCTGTAGGGCGAGCTGCCGCTTCAATTGGCGGAAGCCGATCATCTTGTTCGCTTCCTCGTCCCACAGGCGATAATTGATCGTCTTGAAGCTGCTGAAGAATTTGAGAACCGGAGCGGCGTCAAAGAAGGGGTCGGACTTGTGGCATTTTTCCAAATTGTAGTTCGGGATCATCGGGTTGAGGTGATGAACATGATGAAACCCGATGTTGCCTGAGAACCATTGGAGGATTTTGGGTAGCTTGTAGAAAGAACTTCCTTCCATGGCGGCGGTGGTGAAGTCCCATTCCTCTCCTTTGACCCAATAGGCGTCCTCGAACTGGTGCTGGACATAGAAAAGCCAAACTCCGCAACCACCGGCCACGGTCATCATGGTCAATTGGATTACGAGCCAGGGAACAAACCCGAAAATTGAAATGAGGCCTGCAGCCAAGGCGAGTATGGCGCCGTTCATGAGCCAAACCGACCTTTTCTCACGGGGTTTTGCGGTGGGTTTGGAGAAACGCTGGTGAATCAGAAACAAGTAGAGGGGTGCTACGAAAAAAAGAATGACGGGGTTGCGGCTCAATCGATAGGTGAAACGTTTCCATCGCGTGGAATCGAGGTATTCCTTGACGGTCAGAGTCCAAATGTCTCCCATTCCACGACGGGAGAGATCGCCCGTGCTGGCATGGTGAACGGAATGTTCCCATTTCCAGTGATGGTAGGGTGTGAAGGTAAACAGACCCGTAATAAAGCCGAGCACGTTGTTCCACTTTTTGGATTTGAGAAAGGAGCCATGCCCGCAGTCGTGAAAAATAATGAAGGTACGAACGAGTATAAGCCCCGCAAAGGCGGAAAGCAAAACCGTGATCCACCAACCGGTGGAAGAGGCTAGGTCTCCGGCTTTGATTGCGCTCTGTACGAAATAAAGAGCCACCCAAAGGGCCAAAAGAGAGCCCAAGGTGTTGAATACCTGCCACCAGGCTCGGCCCGCATGGGGTTTCTGAAATTCGGCAACAAGGGATTTCCATTCGGATACCGATCTTTTGGTCCTCTTTTTGCCTGTTGAAGAAGCTGTGTTTTCCATCCTGTTCAAACTACATCAGTGATTCGGGCATTAGGCAAGATAAGATATGAAAGATGGGAGAACAAGATGGGGGACTTTTTCGGAACTTAGCGGAACTCATTGCCCGACGAGCACGCCGATCTCGGCGGCGGATGCCCATTCCTTGCCATTGGTCTCCGAAAGAATCCGTATTTTGAGAAAGCGGGCGGGGGTGGCTTTCGGGAAACGGAAGGTTTGAGGTTTTTTCTCCTTCGAAAAGGTTTTGGCGAAAGGTTTTTCAGAAAAGATGTCTCTGTCTTTGGAGAGGAAAAACTCGGTCTTCCCGAAAGTGCCGTTCCATCCGTTGTCTTGGCGCGCTAGGTACTGAACGCCGCTGATGAGGCGTACTTTCTTCAAGTCGAGAATGAGCTCATGGGGGTGTTTTTCGAGCTTTGGGCTGAATTGAGTATGCCATATGGTCTCTGGTTTCCCATCAATGACGTAGCGGGCTCGCTTGTCATTGCCTTCGTTCTGGCTGCTGGCCGAGAGGAGCCTGATTTGATCAGTCGGCAGGAGATCCGGGTGGTCGAGCCGTTGAAACGCATTTTGAACGGCCAGAGACGAAACGCCGGAGAAACCGAATTTTGCCTGTCGGTCACGATTGTGCCTTGCCCGGGTCGGATCAAGGAAAACTCCTGGTCGAACGGGTTCGTGCTCTTTTTGGGCAAAGGCTTGCATCTTCGCCAATTGTCCTGCTTCGGATGAAGACAAGTCGGTTGTCTCACTCGGGTCCTTGGACAAATCATAGAGCGCCCATTGAGGATTTTTGCCTGCCTTGATGGCTTTCCATGAGCCATGCCTCACGGCGACTTGGTTTCCGTATTCCCAATAGAGCATCTCGTGAGATTCCTGTTTTCGGCCGGTGGCTGTTTCTCCCAGCAAAGTGGGGAGAATGGACAGACCGTCCACGTCCTCGGGAGTTCGGGCGCCGCAAAGCTCGGTCAGGGTGGGGAGGACGTCGGGTTGGTAAAAAATATGATCGCTTACCTGCCCGGCTTTGATTTGACCTGGCCAGCGAACCAAAAACGGAATGCGCAGCCCTCCCTCGTAGAGATTTCCTTTCCCTCCGCGAAACTCGACCTTTGTCTTGGGGTTGACGTTGGGTCCGAAAAACCCGCGCGGGCGTTCTTGAGATCGGAAGCGGTCTTGACCGCCATTGTCCCCGGTAAAAAAGAAAATCGTGTTTTTCTCGAGCTTGAGTTTTTTCAAAAGGGCAAGGATCTGTCCGAGTTGACGGTCGATCATGGAAACCATTACGGCGTAGTTCTTGGCGTCTTGAGGCACCGTCGGATCATCCATCCACTTTTCACCCTCGTAGAGTTTCCATGCGGGTTCGTTTTCAGGGACGTCGTACATTCCGTGGGGGGGGGTGAAAGGCAGGTAGCAAAAGAAGGGGGTGTCCTTGTTTTCCTCAATGAAGCGAAGGGCTTCGTCTACGATCGGGTATTGGGCGTAGGTTTGTCCCGAACGTCCTCCGTCGTTTCCGGGAAGATGAACTTCCTCACTGTTGCGGATCAGGTAGGGCGGGTAAAAGCTATGTGCGTGGACTTGATCGTAGTATCCGAAGAACAGATCGAAGCCGTGCTTCTCGGGAACCCCCGTGGAATCCCGGCCACCGCATCCCCACTTTCCAAAGCCCCCTGTGGCGTAGCCTTTTTCGTTAAGGAGGGAGGCGATGGTGAACTCGTCCGCCCGCAGGGGGGTACCTCCGTCGTTGGCACGGACCGATGCATGTCCGGCATGCTTGCCCGTCATCAAGTTGCAGCGCAAGGGCCCGCAAACCGGAGAGCCTGCCAGAGCCTGAGTGAAGCGTATGCCTTCCCGGGCAAATTGATCGATTACCGGTGTTTTGATCAGGGGGTTGCCCATGTGGGCGAGCTCGTAGTAGGCCAACTCGTCCGACATAAGGTATACGACGTTGGGTTTTTCGGGGATTGCCTGGGACACGAAAGGAAGGACGAGAAAAAGCAAGAATTTCGGCGATTGCATGGTCGTATTAAAAGAGAAAGGGTAGTCAAAAAAAGAAGCGATGGCTTATGCCGAGGCTCAACTGAAGAGGGGGAGGGCGGTGCCGTCGCACATGGGTAACGGGCGATCCTCTCGGTCGTAAAGTACTTGATCGGAGGGAATGCCAAGAGCATGAAAGACAGTGGCGTGCAAATCGGCCGGACCACATGCCTTTTCGGCAGGGAAAGCACCTATGGGATCGGATTTTCCATAGGCTTGCCCACCGGCTATGCCACCTCCCGCAAAGGCCACCGAGTAACAATTCGGGTAGTGATCTCTGCCTGCGTTGCCTCCGATCCGGGGTGTTCGACCAAATTCGGTCAAGAGAACCACGAGGGTTTCATCCAAGAGTCCTCTTTGCTTGAGATCCCGTATGAGCGCGCTGGCGGCTTGATCGAGAGGAGGGAGCATTTGATTTTTAAGCCGGTTGAAGTTGTCGGCGTGCGTGTCGAAATGAGCTCCCTTGGAACCGTTGAGGTCTCCTGCGGCGCAATAAACCGTGGCCAAGGGAACTCCAGCTTCAATCAGCCTTCGGGCCGTGAGGACACTTTGTCCACAAACGTGCATGCCGTAGGATTCCCTCATGGCCGGGGTTTCCTTTTCCAAATCGAAGGCGTCCTGTGCCTCCGCCGACAGAAGCAAGTCAAAGGCTTTTTGTTGGGCCAACGCCTGAGCGTTTTCCTGTTCATCGAGGTTTTGCCGGGTTGAATGCCCGTCGATTTTTCCGAGAAATCCGCGCCGTCTGCGTAGGCGCGTTTCGGTCAAGCCTTGGGGCAAGCTAAGGTCTATGCGACCGGAGGAGGGGGACTTGCCGTCGTATAGACGAAACCCTTCGCTGTTTGGGTGAAACACCGCCGGGTCTCTTTTCAATCCAAGAAAGCCCGCGTCCTGTCCGTTGGCAGTGCCACCGTCGTAAAGGGTATAGGGGAGGGCGACGGTGCCCGGAATCGGACCGTGTCCATCGCCGAGGGCTTCCCAAACCATGGAACCGATGGAAGGCCAGTCGGCTCGGGAAGCGGGCCAATTGCCACTCAGGTTGGGCGGTTCGTGCCCGGTTAGGTTCCAATAGGCTCCGGAGCGATGACTAGGGGCATTGTGATGAACGCTGCGCACGATCGCCCATTCTTGCATGGTTCGCGCGAACTTGGGGAGATGCTCGCTTACCTGAATACCCGGAACAGTGGTTTTGATGGGACGAAAAGTTCCTCGGATCCCAGACTCCGCATCAGGCTTTGGGTCGAGGCTGTCCAAGTGGCTCAAGCCGCCCCAGGCAAAAAGAACGATACAGGACTTGGCTTGTCCGAATCCAGCCGCAAAGCTAGTATTTTGAGATGGTTTCGAGTGAGCCCTCAAGTTGAAATAATCAGGGAGAAGCAGGCCGGATGCTCCCAACTGAATGAATTGTCTACGACCCACTCTTCGCATTCTGCGATATTCCATGATAATCCTCGTTGGGTCAAGGTGTATGAACTTCATTTTACGCTTTTCCCTAAGAAGTTTCGGGAAAAGCCAAGTGAATACTAAAGCAGACGAGGAGGGGCTTGTTCAGCTAGATCCAACGTAACCGCAATGTTGAGAAAGGTCACTTCCCCCATGGTCCGGCATTGCTCGAAGCGGGAGTCCTTGTGCATGCGGGATAATTCGGAACGCAATTGAACGAGCTTTTCGTCGCTTGAAATGGTATCTTCGCACATCCGCTCCCGCAAGCTGTTGATACGGGTCGGCGAAACGTTGAATCGTCTTTTGATCAAGGTTCTTTCTTCGCGTTGGTATTGATGGCTGGTTTCCAAGTTGATTAAGTGGCTGCAGAGTTTTACGACGGGCAAATTGTTCTTGAAAAACTGAGGAAGGTAGAACGAACGTCGACCCTCGTAGCACTGTTGATCAAAATCGATTGCCCGGACTCGGTATTGGTTTTGTTCGAAATCAGGAGTCATCTCCACGACGTAATTGTAGGCCCTCATGTCACCAAGGAGTCGGACGAAGCAACGTTCGTTGAACTTGATGAATTCCTTGGCCAGGCGAACTTCGTTCAGATCTTCGCGTTCGAGGAAATTATCGATAAAGTCATCTCCCGGAACCCCGATGATATGCTCTTCGACGAGGGTTTCGCGATCGACGTGAAAGTTGATTTCGTTGGGGGAAAGGAGTTGTTCGAGTTCCAGTCCGTAGATGCGGGATGCGTCCGCTTTCTTGACGTAAAAGTAATCATGGTTGTCGTTGTACTGATTGACGATGCGGATCCGGAAGGGCTTGGTGTTTCCGAAAGTGCAGTAGTCAACCCGGTCCACGTAAAGATTCGGTAGAATTTTCTTGTCCCCACCCGAGCGCAAGAGGACGTAGATTTCTTTCAACCCTTCGAATATTTCCCGACCGTAATGTTGATCGTAGACCATTGTTTGCCAAAGGGTGTCTTCGTTTCTCTCGTTCATGAGAGGATAGGCATCCACGTTTTGGAGGAGGTTCTCGTAACCGACGGGCAAGGTCAATTCCCGCTTGAAGTGATTGAGGTACTCGCGCAGGGAACCATTGACCGGGTAGATCCTTTTCTTTTGCTGTATGTTGTCCTTGGTCATCTTGGGCCGGAATGAATGAGGCGAATCCTACTTGGAAAAGTTTTCTTTGGCAAAAAAGGAATGAGCAAGAAAGAAAAACGAAACGGATGCCATCATTGTCGACGGAGCAAAACGACGGGCTTTTCTGCCAA
Organism: Opitutia bacterium; assembly: GCA_038121045.1. Taxonomy (GTDB): domain Bacteria; phylum Verrucomicrobiota; class Verrucomicrobiia; order Opitutales; family Seribacteraceae; genus Seribacter. The sequence goes on along the minus strand of JAYOMW010000004.1, from coordinate 38,775 downwards.
GGTCTTGCGCATGCTCCATTCCGCGGTGAGAACGGACAAGGCAATCACGACCAAGGAAATGGAGATCGGTAAACCCCAATGGAAACTCCATACCCGGTCGAAGATGATTTCCGCAAAGACATAGCTGACCAAAGTACTCAGGGATGCCCCAGCCACGGATGCGGCCAAGCCCAATATTCCGAATTCCAAGCGGACTTGATTGCGAAGGTCGCCGAAGGAGGCTCCGAGTACTTTCAGCAAGTTCAGTTCCCATCTTTGCCTGTAAGCTTTTTCGCGGGAAACGCAGAAGAGGATGACCAATCCGGCGAGAATCGAGAGAGCGGCCATGACTTGGAGGGCCCAGGTCATTTGCTTGACAACGGACAAGATCGCCTGACCGGTCCGCTCGACGTCCAGAATGGAAATGGAGGGAAACTTTCTTACCAGGAGATTCTGGACATCTTCTTTTTCCTCTTGCGTAAGATTACTCAAGGTTCCGATGAAAGTTTTTGGGGCCGATTCAAGCACTCCCGGTTGCATCTGCACGAAGAAGTTCGGCTGAAAGCTGGTCCAACGGACTCGTCGCAAGTTGACCACCACGGCGGGGATGGGGACGCCCCCGACTTCGATTACGAGTTCATCTCCGAGATCCAGGTCGAGGGATTCGGCGTACTTTTGCTCGACCGAAATTTCCGCCGGCAAGGTCGAGTTGGGATCAAAGTGTGATGCGACCATCCTTCCCTCCAAAATTTCTTCGCTCTCCAGCAACCGGTCCCGATAGCTCAGGTTGAAGCCTCGCCTGCTGAACCTGTTCCTGTCCTTGTCGTCGGAACTGGCTGACTCCTTGTCCTTTCGAACGTACTTTTCATAATTCTCGCCCTTGACCTTGAGCAATTTTCCACGGACCCAAGGCGTCAGGTTCTGGAGGGGCTTGTTTTCCGAAGCAAGCGTTTCGAGAAGCGAATCGACGTCTCTTTCCTGAATGTTAAAGAGAAAAAGCTTGGGAAGCTTGCTCTGGGGATGGTTAGTCCCGATTTCATTTTCCAAGCTGTACTGGAACTGGGGAATCAGGCTTAGCAGTAGCACCCCCAACCCGAGCGCGAGGAAACCGGTAATCGAACTGCTCTGGTTGCGGGCAAGGGAACGGGAAGCCAAACGGAGGGGCAAACTGGAATTGCGGAATGCCCACTTGAGAAACCAAAGTCCGGCAATACTTACCAAGTACAGAAGAACCGATGAGAAAAGCAAGGCAACGAAGAAGAGGTTGGCCAGTTTCCAGGAATCGGATTGCAGCAAGGTGAGCCCCCAAAAGGCAAGGATTCCCGGAATGAAAAAGAGGAAAATCCACCTGACTTTTTGAGACCCTGGATGAGAGGCCTCCTGAAAAAGGGCAAGCGGATTGAGACGGGCGAGTTTTCTGAGGCTGGGCAAGGCGATGACCCAACCGGCGAAAACCGCCACGATGAAAGCCATTGAGATACTTCGGGGACTCATGAAAACCTCGACCTCGTCGGATGCGATTCCGGAAATGGCGGCCGACAGAAGGGGTAAGCAAAAAAAAGCGGCAATGAGAGAGGGAATGGCGGCGATCAGGCCAAGCAGACCGAGCTGAGCCAAGTAGGTGCTGATGGCCTTTTTTCTAGTAGCTCCGAGACTCACGAGGATGGCCACGTCAAGGGTCCTCTTGGTCAGGAAAGAATGAAAAAGATAACCGCTTCCCAAAGTGGCCAGAAAAAGCGCAACCAAGGAAACCACACTGAGAAAGTCCGAAAGATATTGCAAGAGTCTGCCCGCCCGTTCCCCCGCTTTCCGATGAGCGTAAACCCGTACTTCCGGGGAGTCGATGGCTTGGTCGATCTTGCGCTCGATCTTGGCCGGGTCGCTTCCGGGAGGAAGCTTGAAAAGATGATTCCGGAAGGCGGTATTGCCGACGAGCAGTAAGTTGGTTTCGTTCAGAAAGGTTTTGCTGATGAAGACCTTGGGGGCCAGTTCGGCGGATTGGAATTGCAAGCCGTTGTCCTTGGTCACGAAGTCAGAAACCCGAAAAGTTGATTCTCCAAGCTTGATTTCATCGCCTAGTCCTGCACCCAATTGACTTTCCAATTCGGGGTAGATCCAGGCCAATTTTCTTTGATGCAGAAGTTTTTTGTCGCTTTCTTTGACTGAGCCATGGAGCTTGAGATTGAACGACCCGTAAAAGGGAAAGCCTTCTTCCATAGCCACGATTTTAACGAGGCGACTTCGCCCCGTTGGGCCGGCGGTCATCGAGAAAAAATCGGTAACTTCGATTTTTTCCGTGCCTTGCGGCAATTGAGCGAAGGCCTTTTCCTTTTCCTCCGGAGTCAAGTCACGACGGGCTCGGATGGCAAGATCGGCTCCGAGCATCATCTTTGACTCTTTGCGAACCCTCTCGTCCAGGGAATGCTTGAAGGAGTCAACGGTAAGGAAGCCAACCAGGCCAAACGCGAGGTTGACGACGTAGAACAGGCAAAAGGACCGGTTGTTACGAATTTCGCGCCAAGCGTTGCGATAAGCGAAGGACATGTCCGCTAGGCTTGTTCGTCTGGTTGCGGTTTCTTGAGCCGTCCCTCGGAAAGGATCAAGGTGCGGTCGGATTGTTTGGCCAATTCCCTGTTATGGGTCACCAAAATCAGGCTTTGACCCCGATCCCTGCAAAGCTTGAAGAGCAAACTCATGATCTCGCGGCCGGTTTTATGATCGAGGTTGCCCGAGGGTTCGTCGGCGAGGATCAAGCTCGGTTCGCTTACCATGGCGCGGGCCAGGGCGACCCGTTGGCACTCCCCTCCCGACATTTGCGAGGGAAAGTGGGCGATGCGGTTGGACAGTCCGACTTGCTTGAGCGCTTGGCGCGCAAGTTCCTCGAAGTTTCGCATTCCTTGGAGTTCCAGAGGAACCCCCACGTTTTCGAGGGCCGTCAGGTTGCTCATGAGATGGTACTGTTGAAAAACAATGCCCAGGTTCTTGGAACGAAATTTACTCAATTGGTCCTGACTGAGCATCGCCAAGTCTTCTCCCTTGACTTCAATGGTTCCCAAATCGGGGTGGTCAAGTCCTGCAAGCAAGGAGAGAAGGGTTGATTTACCACTCCCGCTTTGGCATAGAATGGAAAAGATTACTCCAGCTTCGAGAGTGAGTTCGAGCTGGTTGAGAACTTCTATTTTTTGGCTGCCCTGATGAAAGGACTTGGTGACTTTCTTAAGTCGTAAAAGAGGTTGCATGGCTTGGCGTCAATTGAGATTGGGGGCTAGGCTTTGGTAAACGGTTTGGCAAAGCGTCCGGTGTCCAAGTGCGTTCGGATGAATCCGATCGGGCAAGTTTAAGTTGGGGTTGCCGCCGACTCCTTCGAGCAGGAAAGGAATCAAGGGGACTTCGTTTTTTTGAGCAAGATCCACGAAAGCCTGAGCAAAGGCGGCGGAATACTCGGGGCCATAATTCGGCGGAATTTTCATCCCCGCGAGCATAGTGGGGATGTCGTTTTGCTTTGCCGCCTTGAGGATTCGGTCGATGTTCTTTTTCATTTCTTCGACTGGGATTCCGCGCAATCCGTCGTTTCCACCAAGAGCCACGAGCAGGTAGTCCGGTTTCGCCTTTAGGAACCATTCGATTCGGGAAACTCCACCGCTGGTCGTTGCTCCGCTTATTCCTCCGTTTACGATCTTGTAACGAAGATTGGTTTTGGGACTCAGCTCTTTGTTTAGCTTTTCTTCCAAAAGACTGGGATAGGCTTCGCTCTCCAAAACCCCGTACCCCTCGGTCAAGGAATCCCCAAGAATAAGAATCCGGAAGGAAGGGAGATGATTTTGCCCTGGCGTGGAGCTCCTTTCCGCTGTTTCGCTTGGCTTTGTTTCGCCACAGGCGAAACAAAGCCAAAGAAAAACCCCGAACAAAAGAGGGGAGGTTTTTCGACGATTCGGTGGAGTCGGGTTTGTCATTGAATGAAAATACCGATTTACTGTAATTCCATCATCAGGCAATGAAGAAAGAATCACCTATCCAAGCGAACTTCTCATGAGCTATCTTTTGGAGGTTTGTCATGAGCATGCTCTTTCGGTTGATTTTGCGATGTTCGTGCTTATCTGGATTGTGCAATTGATCGTTTATCCAGTTTTTCTCAAGATTGAAGACCGGCTCTTTGTTCCGTGGCATCGCAGTTATTGTAACCGAATAGGCCTTTTCGTTTTGCCCTTGATGTTTCTGCAACTGATCGAGGCCGCGAGTTCTTCTTTTTTCATAGGCGATATGCTTGCCTGGTTGAAAATCATCGGAGTACTTGGAGCTTGGATCGTTACTTTTCTGGTTTCCGCACCCTGTCACCGAAAGTTGGCAAAAGATGGAATGCAAACTCAAGTCGTGGAGCGGTTGATCCGTACCAATTGGCTTCGAACGTTCTTTTGGTCGTTTGTTTTCATCATTTCCTTTTTGCAATACTGATGGGACGCCGCCTTGGACAAATAAAAACCTGCTTGCATTGCGGTCGTCCTTTCGAAAACCGTAAAAAATGGGCCCTGCGGGGAATTTGGGACCAAGTCCTCTATTGTTCCGACAAATGCAGGAAGCGTCGAAGGAGTTCGAGAAAAGGTTTCGTTTCAGGTGGATGAAGAGGGAGATTCGCAGCTCAATCCTTCGAGGGATTTGAGGTCGCGAAGCCACTTTTGAGGAACTCCGGATTGCATTCCAAGCACTGAACCCACTACCACGCCTCGATGACAATTGTCTCCTCCCGTCTTGGCATTGGCCAATATTGCGAGGGTGAAGTCGTCTGCGTATTTGTAAGCCAGATAGAGGGATGCGGTAAAGGATTCGGGAAGATAGCATGCGGTGCTTAGAATCTTTCCGACAACCTGTCTGTCCGGCAGGTTGTCCCATTTTTTAAGCGAACTCAGTGGAACCTCAGAAAGTTGCAAGTCGGACAAGGTGTTGCGTATACCGGTTCCCTTTCTCAAATTAATGATGATACGGGTAAGATCCCGGGCCGCCCCGAGGGTGTTGGGGTGATTATGAGTGGCCTTGACGAGAAGACGGGTGGATTCAAGCAGGTGCTCCTCATCCGTTTGCCCAATGGCCTCGAGACCCGCAAGCAAAGCAGGGACAAGACTCAATCCGCCGATGTGGAGATCTGAAATCCCGCAATCGGACAACTTTTTTCCTCGGGCGTAATTGGTGAAGAATGCGCGGTGGTATTCTTCGGCATAGGTGTCGTTGTGCCATCCGGGCGTCAGCATGACTTGGGCGTACCTCTCCAACCATCCCGAGAGATCGAATTCCCCGGACCTGATGATTTCACGGTACAATTCGCATGCGAGTTTGAGGTTCAAGGTGTTTTCTCCTGCGTCCAGAAATTGATGGTAATGAAGTCCGGGCTTCCCCCAATGCTTGGCTTGTTCACGAAGGATGTCGTCCTTTTCTCCAATTGGTTCGTATTTGGAACGCCACAGAATGCTGTCCGGGTGGGGATTCTTCGGGAAGAGGTAATGATCGAAGTCTCCGTAGTCGCGATCGAGAGCATCCACGTCGTAGTACCAATGAACCGGCATGGAAACGGCGTCTGCCACTAATGAACCTAGAAATGCGTTTCGGTAACTCATCATGACTTTCTAACGCTAACACCCGAAGTGGACAAACGGAAGAATGGAAATAGGATGTTTTAGATGTCGGCATTCCCTCTGTATTATCACCCTTTGTATTCCGACGGTTTGGACCGAACGGCTCGTTTCCCCGTTGATCGATACCGTTTGTTGGCCGAGCGTTTGCGTCAGCTCGATCAGTTCGGGCAAATCATGATCAAGGAGCCCCGCTTGGCTACCCGAGAGGAAATTTTGCTTGTCCACGAGGAGGCATACGTCGATCGTTTTCTTTCCGGGGACTTGAGTGAGAAGGAAATTCGGAGGATCGGACTAAGACCTTGGAAAAAAGAAATCATACCCAGGACGCTTCGTCTGGTCGGCGGAGCCTTGGACGGGCTCGACGACGTGTTCCGGGGATCTCCTCTTGCGGGCAACATGGCGGGCGGGACGCATCACGCTTTCCACGGTGCAGGGTCCGGATACTGTATCTTCAACGACTTGGCCATTTGCGCCGAAGTCGCTTTGGGGCGTCCCGGCGTCAATCGAATCCTCATTTTGGACTTGGACGTCCATCAAGGTGACGGTACGGCTGAGATCTTCGACGGAGACGATCGCGTCTTCACCCTGTCACTTCATGGAAAGAACAACTTTCCCTTCAGGAAAAAATCGAGCGATCTCGACATCGGTTTCAAAGACGGAACCACGGACGAAGAGTATTTGTCGGTCCTTTCGCAAGTATTGGAGCAAATGTCGGGGGGGAACTTCGATTTGATTTTTTTTCAGGCTGGAGTCGATGGTTTGGCTTCCGATGCATTGGGTTTGCTGAATTTGACCAGGGAGGGCATGCGGGAAAGAAACAAAAGGGTTTTCCAGTGGCGCAAAAAACTTGATCTGCCTTTGCTCCTTTTCATGGGCGGCGGCTATGCGAATCCAATTGATGATACGGTGAACGCCTTTTGCGACCTGTTTCTAGCCGCAGCCCGAGAATACGGGTCTTTCTCGGGAACCTGAACCTGTCATTTTTCCCTTGCCGAAAATAATTTCCGCTGAGTTTCCAAACGTTTTTTGAAAGCGGGGTTTCGGGCCAAGTTGTTGAATTGTTTCGGATCCTTCTTCATGTCGTAGAGTTCCTCCGAACCATCTCCGTACTTCATGTACGCCCAATCCGAGGTTCTCATCGAGGTGCCTCTTCCCGCAAACGAGAGGGCGGATTTCTTTACGCTGACCGTGGGGTCTTCCAAAAGGGGCAAGAGACTCTTTCCTTGAACGCTCTCGGGAATAGGCAGCCCGGTGAGGGCGCAGGCGGTGGGGAACATGTCGACCAACTCGACGATGGATGAGGTTTGTGCGGGTTTTTGACCGGGAGCTTTGATGATGAGGGGCACCCGGGTCACTTCTTCCCTCAGGTTTCCCTTTTGCCAAAAGTGGTGTTCCCCGAGCAGATAGCCATGGTCGCTGGTGAAGAAAACGGCGGTTTCCTTGTCCAAACCAAGCTCCTTGAGGGCGTTGAGAATCCGCCCGACCTGCTCGTCCATGAAGGTGACGGTAGCCAAATAACCGGACCACATTCTCTTTTGGTTGTCGGGAAACTTGTCGATCCCATATTTTTTGGAATTGGAATTCGAGACGGCTGCCTTGGGCATGTCGTCCCAGTCGTCCTTCGGGACGAAGGGGAGTTTCATTTGCTTGAAGGGGTAGCGTTCGAAATACTGCTTGGGTGCGACGTTCGGGTAGTGTGGGCGAACGAGTCCGGTTGCCAAAAAGAAGGGCTTCCCTTCTTTCTTGAAACTTTCGAGAAGTTCGACCGATTTGGTTGCCGCTTTCCAGTCCGGTTGATCCGAGCCGTCGCCGACGTAATCAACGGTAACGAACATCCGAAACGGCATCTTGGTGGATTGGCGGCCTTGGAGCTCGGTGGTGAAGTTGTCAAGGTTCAGGCAAGCGTAGTTTCCCGGGGTATGAGCCTCTTTGCCGGGCATGTTGTATTTGGCCGACCAACATGCCGGTACGTCGTCTCCATCGGTTCCTGCGATGATGTCTCCCGGAACGCGCATGTGGAAGATCTTGCCCACCCGGGTGCTTGAATAACCGTTTTTTTGAAAATGTTCGCCCCAAGTGATTTCCTTTTCTCCACGGTAGCGTCCTCGCATGAAACTTGCCCGGGAAGGGCGGCAGACCGTGCCTTGGCAATAGGCGTTTTCAAAGAGCGTGCCTTCCCGGGCCAGTTGGTCGACGTTGGGAGTTTGGGCAATTTCGCTGCCGTAACAACCGAGGGCGTCGGCCTTGAGGTCGTCCGAAACGATCAACAATATGTTTTTGACTTTTGCGTGAACCGACAGACCAAGGAGAATCCCGATGGCAAAAACCGTTCGCCTGATCATGAATTGAGATGCCGGAGGCTTTTTCGAATGCTCTGCAAAGGAGCAGGGGAGTGGTCTTGCTCGACGTGGCAGTGTTTGACCCCGGCCTTTTGGGCGGCTCGCATGATCGGTTTCATGGGAATCATTCCGTCTCCGATCTCGTCAAAGGCATCCTTTTCAAGTTTTCCATAATTCGGACAAGCGGTTCCTTTTTTCAAGTCCTTGAGGTGAAGTTGAGAAATTCGGCGTCCGAGTTTGCCGATCATGGAAACCGGATCCACGCCCCCGACTTTTACCCAAAAGACGTCGACCTCAAAAGACATGTCCGGCGAAAAGGATTCGACGAACACGTCATAGCCCGTCTTGCCCTTGTGCATGGGGTTGAATTCGAAAGCGTGGTTGTGATAGGCCAAACGGATGCCCGCTTTCTTTGCCAAGGCGGCTCCTTTGTTCAGTATCTCCGCCGTTTTTTCATAGGCGTTCAAGTCGGCGCGGTCCACCTCGTGCAGATAGGGCACGACAAGGTCCGTGAGCTTGTGCTTGCGGGCGGTCTCGAGAATCTTCTCGAATGGTTGAACCCCCTTTTTGCCGGGAGCCAGCAGAGAATTCCAATCGAAATGGGAAGAGTTGACCTGCATGCCTTGGTCTCTGGATTGGGTAATCAGGTCGATGGCTTGGGGAGAGGGAAAGCCGAAAGGCTCGACCTGTTTGTATCCGGTTTTGGCCACTTCCCGGATGGTTTTGCCGAGATCTTCCTTGATGGGATTGCGCAGGGTGTAAAGCTGCAGTCCGATCCGGTCGAGGTAGGGAAGGGCCGGTTTGCGCGCGAAAGCGGGAAGGCAGAGCGTGATTCCGCTTGCCCGGTAGATGAAGGATCGTCGATTCATAAGCCAATCGTATACCCCTGGTGGCAAGAGCTTGGCAAGAGATCAATTGGGTTCCTCAGGATCTTGTGAAGTGGGATGAGGATCCTTTGGGGGGAACAAAGCGCTTTTGGACTTTCGGAATACGGAAAGCAAAAACAGGCCCACGTGCAGGCAGGTGGGCAGGGCGGCGGACACACCCATGATCAGTCCGAAGTAAATGTTTTTGGCATTTTCCCGCCCAGTCGGATCCTGCATGGCCTGAACCGCGCGGTTGGTGTACTTGGTTCCTCTTTGGGTGAGTTCCTCGGGGGCATTTTCCCAAAGGCTTATGATCCATCCTCCGAAGGTAAAAACGAAAAGGACCCAAAAGGTGGCCAGAATGGCGATGACCAAGTCGAGGGAGAGATGAAAGACGTATTCCGAAGTCCTGGTGGACGCGAGGGCCCGGCGAATGATCCAAATCGTGATGAAGAAGGAAAGACTGTCGAAAAGGGCCCCGAAAATGCCCACGGGGATTTGCAGTTTGACGTAGTGTGAGGCTTCGTGAGTCAGCATATAGTGGGGAAAAGCCGTGTAGATGGCCCACCAGTAACAGGCGACGTTCAGAAGGATGAAGAAGAGAAAGAGGAGAGGGAAAAAAACCTGAATTGCCCCTCTTTTTCGCTCATAGATATCGAGAACTTGATGAAGGGCGTCCCGCCATGTTGCGATGATCCCGTTCATTGTGGGTTTTGCCTTCTGGGCGAACCTTAGAGAGGTACGTGCCTTTGCTCCTCGACTGATTGCTCGCAAGCTTCGATGATCTTCATGCAAGTGATGGCGTCGTCCAAACTGGAAAGGGGAGCTTCTCCTTTTCCTATGACTTCTTCCAAAAAGTGCCGTCCCATCGAGCGAATGGTGTACGGATAGGCGGAATAAGTTTGAGAATGAACCACGGCGGGCGTATTTTCCACCCAATCACGGTAGCTGTAGCGGGTGGCGCCTTTCGTACCGATGACCTTGATCATAAAGGTCCAGGGGTCTCCGGCATGATCGTCGGATGCGAAACTTGCGCACAAATGGGAAAGGGAATTGTTTTGCATTTGCAGGGTGACCATGGCGAGGTTTTCCTGCGGCACGCTGCCGTCGTTGATCGTAGCTTTCATGCAGGATGCCATTTTGGGAGCTCCCGCCAAGTAAAGCGTGCAATATGCATGGTGCGTGAGAATTTGCCGAATTACCCCCGGATACCTGGTGGCGACTTCTTCGGGGTGGTGAATGTTGTAAAGGACGTAAATGGATACGATTTCCCCGAGTTTTCCGCTTTCGATCAAATCTTTGGCCCGCATGACGGTGGGTTCGTAGATATAATTGTGTACGGGAGCGACCCGGACGCCTTTTCTGTTGGCCGCTTCCTTGATTTCCTCGATCTCGGCTATCGTGACTGCGGTGGGTTTTTCCACGAGGACGTGCTTGCCGGCTTCGATGGCCTGCATGGCATACGAATGATGGGTTTCCATGTTGGTGAGGATATAGACGACGTCGACTGCCTCGATCAATTCTTCCGCACTGTCGAAAACCTTGGTCCCGAAAAGCTCGGCTTTTTCCTCCGCTTTGGAACGCGTCCGGTTCCAAATGCCCGTGAGTTCGGCATTAGCCGCAGAGCTAACGCCTTCCCCGTGCAGGTATGCAATATCCCCTGCTCCAATGAAACCTACTTTGTACATGCCTTGAGTTTATCTACTGAAAACAACATTTTTTCAAGCGCAACCAAGGAAGTTGGAATTTAGGCTTTTCAAGGAGCTCCAAGTAGGCTTTGTGTATCTACGGTCCCTTACCCCATGGCGTCTTTTTGGAAGAAAATAACACGGAAGAAAAAAATAGCCGGCTTCTTGCTTTGCTCCTTCTTGTTGCTTTTCTCAATCTGGTTGGCTTTGCCTGATCTCGTGGAATGGGGTTTGAGAAATCAATCCGAGGATTTTGGTTGCTCGGACTTTGAGGTCGAAGTCGAGCGGATCGATCCTTGGCTTTCCCGTTTTTCTAGCCTCCGCATGGAAAAAGAAGAAAGCCTCAGTCTGGGCATCGATCATGCCGATATCTTCTATTCCCCGGGCTCTCTTGCCGAGGGCAAGGTCGACGCAATCTCATTGACCGGCCTTTCCTTGGATCTTTCCGGAGAGAACCCGTTGCCTGAGTCAACCGAAAGCAAGGAAGTCGAAAACGAATCCCTCGAGACCATGCTAGCCAGCTTCATGAGTCGACCATCCTTGACTCACCTCAGGGTAAGGGATTCGGTGCTGAGCTTGACTAGGAACGGAGTTCTTTATCCGGTGAACTTTTTCTTGCAAGGTGATTTTTACCCTGAATGGGTCCAGATGATATTCGATGGTTCTTTTCTCGGTTGCCTTTTTGAATCCCATTTCAACTTGGAGCAGAATGAATCGGGCGCTTTTGCCACGGCTTGGGTGAAAATCCCGGATTTGGCCCAATTGCAGTCCCCGTTGGAAAAGATTTCGGACGCTGAGGGGCTTGGGCTCGACGAACTCTCCCTACTCGGTGGAGAACTTAAGGTAAGCGCATCAGGCAAACTGAAGGAAAACTCCCTGACCGATCTTTTTCTCGAGTTGAATGCAAGCAACTTGGCTTTGAATTTGTTTGGCCATGAAGCCAACGCCTCCAAAATCTTTTGCTTTTTTGCCCCCGAATCAATGGACATGGTCAACTGGCAGGCCAAGGCCTATGCAAATGCCCATATTCCTCAATGGTGCGGGCTCTTTGGCGCGGAGCTTGGCTTACGGGTCAAGGGAGAGCAATACGAGTTGAACGGCCGTTTGAACAAAGTCTGGACGAAAGGGGATCTCCCGAAGATGGAGGTTTCCAACCTCCGCCTGCCTCCGTTTGATTTTGGCTTGAGGGATTTGGTTGCAGGAGGAGCTTCTTTGCCGGAATCCATGATCGGCCGCAAAAAAGAGTTTTTCTACGACAAGATCTCCTATGAAGACGACCTGTTTTTCTTGAACGAAGGATCCGTCTCGATTCTTTTTCCCGAGGAGGGTACCCGGTTTTTGCTGACCGTCCCCCCAAGCGACGCGACTTTCGAAGAGATTGCCTTCGTCAATTTTTCCTACTCCGGTCTGCTTGATTGGAAGGCTCTTCCCCGCATTTCACGACCCCAGGTCGTTTCCGGTGAACGAATCATGTTTGGATTCGAGTCGGTGGTCGAAGATCTTGCCTTGACCTTCAGGGTGGAAAGCATGGAGCGAATCCTGATGGATGCCCTGAGCTTTCAAGCCAGCGGAGTCACTTTTGATTTGAATCCCGCAAAAATGCTAATCGAACTTCCAGAAGGCAGTCCCGAAACTCCTCGATTTGTTTTCGAGGGGTCGACCTTAAGTATTCCCGGGCAGGACATCTTGATTGAGGGAATCGAGGGAATGATTGAAATTGAGTCTTTTGAGCCGTTGTCGACCAAAGGCACGCAAACGATTTCATTCAAACGGATATCGATCGGAGACTTGCAAATAGCGGATGGGAACTTTTCTTTCCGGATAGACCCAAACGAAACCATCGTCATCGAAATTGCGAGGGGCATGATGTGGGGAGGAGAGGTCGGGTTGAGAAAAAGCGCGTTTCAGCTTTACCGGGATGGGTTCAAGATAAACACGAGAATAATTGGCGTGGATGGCCAGAAGGTCGCCGATATGCTAACCGTTCAGGATGTCCGCATCGATGGGAATTTTTCCGGCGACATAACTTTTTCGAACGAGGAAGGTCAATGGGACTTTTCCAATGGCCTCGTTATGCTGGACCCATCACCGAACGCTTGGCTCAGTAGCAAATCCAACGGGGCTTTGCTGAAGGGTTTGAAAAAAGGGTCTTCCGAGTACCAAAGAATGAAAATGACCGAGGAGGCGATGCGGGATTTGAACTTGGAGTCCATGACGATTCTTTTCAAGGCTTTGGACGGCAAGCGCGAGGTCGTCGTCTCGATCTTGGGCAAATCGGATTCGGGGAGAAAGATTATTTCATTGGACAACAACGTCAATTTTGTCGCAGGCTTACCCGAAATCATTCGAGCTTATTTCGATTTTGAAAAATTGGGTATCGATCCGAGTAAATTCGGTTTTGGCCTGAATGCTTTTGAAATCAACTAGGTTCGCTCGATCCTTTCTTTTACAAATATTTTCAATACTCGGTTGCATGCGACGGGAAGTTGAGTTTATCTTCAAGAATATGAACTTTTTTCTTAAAATCCTTTTTCTTTGCCTCTTCACCTCCTTGATCGGCTGCACGACCCTCAAGACCGAACATCACATTACTCTTGATCATACCATCACGATCAAGATCGAGAAGGAGGTCGATGATTTCCTTGATGATCTTTACGAAGACGAAGAATAAACCAACCAGCGAACGATAACCCGATACCTAACGATTGATTTGTCATGAAAACCCAATTTTCTCTTTTTCTTTTGTGCTCGCTCAGTTTTTTACTCGTACCTATCGCTCAAGCTGACTCAAGCTTTGCGGCCAGTATGAAGGAACGCCTGGCTGAGGTCATCAAAGCCAAGGGCGAGGGGACCGTAGGCGAAGGAGTCGATGGTCTTCTTCACATACGCGCCGACGATGCATCGGCTGACTTGAAGAAAATGGTCGCTGAGGAAAACAAGGATCGAAAGGCTCTTTTTGAAAGTCTTTCCGAAAAGACAAAAGGTTCGACCGCCGAGGCGGCCAAAGTCTTTGCCAAGGCCATGGTCGCAAAGGGCAAGAAGGGGCATTGGTTCAGAAGTTCTAAGGGAACTTGGAAACAAAAATAGCAAGTTCGACAACAGCAAGCCATTGGCTTGCGCTCTGTTTGCTGACGCTTTGCTCGTGCCGGCAACCCGAGTATCCTCGGAGCGATGATCGTTCGCAACGGGGGTTTGCAGCCTTGGAAGGAGTTACCCATCAAGCCTTTCACTCTGAGAAGAACGATTTGGAGAGCCAAAGAAAACTTCTCGAAATGGAGGTGAAATGGCTTGTCTTGAGGCAAAAGATTGTTCTTGCGGAAATTGACGCCAAGTTGGCCAAGGAATCGGAAGTGAGATTGGCTTTGGAAATGGCTCGATTCGGAGAGATGGAGGAGATGCTTCCCGGCGATGAAGGCTTCATTGAGCAGGGCCAGCGCCGGGCTTGGGAAACGCGATTGCGCGTACGTAAGGAAGAAACGGCCAAGGCAGAAGCCAAAGTCCGGCTTCTGATTCGCGATATGAATGACCTTTTGGGCAAATTGGCTCACCGCGGTTTCAAGCCTCCCGTTGCTCAGAACGAATTGCCCAGTATCCCTTCCGGTTCCGGTGTCGAACCTTAGCTTTTTCGTTGTCCATAAATCGGGACTTGAGCAGTATGGTGGGGAATGGAAACAGTCATTGAACGAATCCTCGGTCATCCGTTGCTCACCGTCGCGTTGTTGCTTCTGTGCGTTCTCATGCTCTATGCAGTCTTTAAGAGGTTGCTCAAAATGCTTGCGTTCTTAGCCGTGGCGGTGACCGCTTACTTCGGATACGTTCATTTTCTCGAGAAGGAGTATCCTTTGCCTGAATTGGGAATTGTCGACGAATGGAAGGAAACAGTGCTTCCTCTTTTGCCCGGAGATTGGAACCGGACTTTTCTCGATGGCAATTTGTCCGGACTGGGCGAATGGCCCGGGCAAAAGGAACCCCAAGTCGACTAGGATATGATGGTTCCTTGGCCTTTGTACCTGGCTTGGAAACAACTCTTCCCGAGTGGTAAGAAAGTTTCCTTTTTCACTCTTCTTTCCATTGTGGGCGTAGCTCTCGGAGTAAACGTAATGATTGTGGTGATTGCTTTCATGCAAGGCTTTCAGCAAAAATTCCGCAAAGATATCATCAATGCCCAGGGACACGCCAGGGTAGTCCCCTTGAAACCCTTTGCCGATTGGAGCGAGATTCCGGCCCGATTAAGAACGGTCGAGAACGTCGAGGGCGTGACGCCCTACCTGCAGACCCAGCTTCTTCTCCAAAGCGGAGACTATCACGCAATCCCCTTTTGCATGGGCTTGCAGCCGGAAGACGGGGAGGAGGTTCTTCCGGTCGATGACTTTCTCAAGGGCGGAATGTTACGTCTCCAGGCCCACGATGCCGAAGACGTGACCCCTTTGCCGACGATGGAGGCGTTGGAGGACGAAGTTGTCTTTCTCAGTTTGCAGACGGCAAACCGCCTCGGGGTTCGTCCCGCTGCCGTCGTCCAAGTGCACGAGGGTAACGCAACTTTTTCCAAATCCACGGGGAAAAGGGAAATCAAGGTGACCCGCCTTGATTCCTACGTGGAGTCGGGCGAGTGGGAAATCATCTTTGAAGATGAAGAATCATGCGTGGTGAGGGAAGCCATTTCAGGAGACGAGTTCACTTGGAACACTGGGGAAGGTCCGTTGGACGTGGGATTTGGTTATCCAGTCTTCGAGGTCTCCGGAGGTGACAAACCCTTCGATGCGGGTGACCGGTATCTTTTTCAAGTATTCAAGGCCAGCAGGATCGAAATCTTTTCTCCGAGCATGATCGAGCAGGCCAAGGCGGATGAACTGATCCCTCCCAGGGAAGTGCGGGTTGGTGGTATTTTCGAGGTTCCCTGGCAGGGTTTCCAAATGGAAGCATTGATCGGCACCATGCGCTTTATGGCGGACATGAGGGCGCAGGAGGGAGCTTGCGATGGTTTTTACCTCAAGTTTTCCGGCCCGGTTGCCCGGGATGAGGAAAAGTTGCAAGCGAAGTGTCGTGAGTTAGAGCTTGTTCTTGAGGAAGATTGGGCAGTCGTGCCTTGGTTTGTCGAAAATGCCTGGTTTTTCGAACTGCTCAAGTTTGAGGAGTACTTGATGGTGCTGATCATGATCCCGATCGGGTTGGTGGCTGCCTTTGCTATCGCGATTGCCTTGATGACCACGGTCTTGAGAAAGATCAGAGAGATCGGACTATTGGTCGCCATGGGAGGAAGACGTTTTTCCGTCGGGATGGTCTTTTGCCTGCAGGGATTTGTCATCGGCTCGATGGGAGCAGTACTCGGTTGTGGCTTGGCCATTCTCTTCATTCGCTACCGGGAGGTTATCATGACTTTTATCGTGAAGAGAATCGCAGGTAGCGACGGCCAAGCGGGAGTCACCCAGTTTTATGACTTTCACAGTTTGGACGTTCCTTTCCCCTGGGAATCTTCTCAAAGTCTTTCGACTTTTATTTCCTTTGCCTTGTTCTCCGTTTTGGTTTCAACCGTAGCCGGTTTGCTTCCGGCTTGGCGGGCGACCAGACTTAATCCCGCCGACGCCTTGAGAAGTGAATGAGGGGATGAGAAAATTGGTTTTGGAGGGCAAATCCCTGAGCAAGACTTTTCGCTTGGGCGATGGTTCCATCGAGGTCCTCTCCAAGGCGGATATAGCCTTGGAGGAAGCTTCCTCGATGAGCATACGGGGTGATTCGGGTTGTGGAAAGACCACTTTGTTGAACCTGCTTGCAAGGCTTGAGGATGCGGACGAGGGAACGATAGGTTGGGGCGGGCATGAGATGGATGCCTCCGTCACTCCCTCCTCGTCCGAGGCCGTCATGCGGGCCCGCTTCATCGGGGTAGTCTACCAAGCCTACTACCTGATCCCTGAGCTCAACGTTCTTGAGAACGTACTCATGGCGGCGAGGTTGGCCGGGGGGCTTGGTTCGGAATCCGTGGAACGAGCCCGGTTCCTGTTGTCGAAGATGGGAGTGGGTGACAAGGAAAAGCAGGCTCCGGACAAACTTTCCGGGGGCGAGCGCCAGCGGGTGGCCATCGCCCGGGCCTTGGTCAATGAACCTCGAGTCCTCTTGGCCGATGAACCAACGGGTAACCTCGACGAGCGAACGGGCGGGCAGGTCATGGATCTTCTGCTGGATGCTTGCTCGGAACAGGGAACCGGCTTGGTTCTCGTGACCCATAACCCGAGTTTCGCCGAGGCCGCCGACGTTCGGCTCTTCCTGCGAAAGGGAAAGCTTACCAAGGATTTCGATGAGGGGAGGACCAAGTAGGGCAACACGATTCTGTGGTTAATCATTACCCTGGGTATCGACAATAAAGCAGAAAGGGACAACTTATGACCAATGGGATTAAATGCGGAGTCGTGGGGGTAGGGTACTTGGGTAAGCACCATGCCAGGATTTATGATTCTCTGGATGGATGTGAACTCGTTGGGGTCTTGGAGCCCGACGACGATGCCGCCCGGAAAGCTTGCGGAGATTATGGTTGCCGTCGTTTCTCGAGCCTGGACGAATTGGCGGAGGCTTGTGAAGCCATAAGCGTGGTTTGTCCGACTGACAAGCATGCCGAGGTGGCTTTGCCGCTGATTAGGAACGGGTGTCACTTGTTGGTTGAGAAACCCCTCTGCGTTTCGGCTGAAGAGGCCGAGTCCATGCTTGGGGCGGCCAAGGAATTCGGCTCGATTCTTCAAGTCGGGCACATTGAGCACTACAACCCGGTCATGGCCTTTCTCGAGGAAAAGGTAGAATGTCCAAGATACCTGACGGTTGAGAGATTGGCTCCCTTTCAGCCAAGAGGGACCGAGGTCGGGGTCGTGTTGGACTTGATGATTCACGATATAGGAATCGTGATGGCCTTGATTGGGTCCCCCATCCGCTCGGTGGACGCAATCGGAGTGCGGGTGCTTTCCCCGACCGAGGACATTGCGAACGCCCGCTTGGTCTTTGAAAACGGCTGTGTGGCAAACCTAAGCGCCAGCCGAGTTAGTGAGAAAAAGGCGAGGGAAATCCGGGTTTTTCAAGACAGCGGGTATTTGTCTCTGGACTTTATGAACCAAAAAGGACACTTGATACGCAAGGCCAACGGTGGATTGGAGAAAAACGAAGTTCCCGTCGAAAAAGGAGAGCCATTGGCCCTTGAATTAAGTGCGTTCATCGGCTGTGTTCGGGAGGCAAGTACGCCAAAGACGGATGGAGCATTCGGCAAGTCCGCTTTGGAAGTGGCCCTGTCCGTGACCAGACAAATTCAATCGGCTTGGTGAATTGAAGACTCCCCCCCCGTTTCCGTCTGCCGGGATCGACGAGATCGATCTTTTGATCGTAGCCGGCGAAGCATCCGGTGATGAGCACGCTTCTCTGCTTCTGGAGGAATTGATGACAAGTAAACCGGATTTGTCGGTGGCTGCCTTGGGAGGGCCGAGGCTCAAGGCAAAGAGCGCATCCTTGCTCTTCAATTTGGTAGACCATTCGGTCGTGGGAATATTCGAAGTCTTGAGAAACTACGGGTTTTTCAAAAAATTGTTCCGCCAAACCTTGGACTGGATCGAAGAAAATCAACCCAAGGTGGTACTTCTTGTCGATTACCCAGGTTTTAATTTGAGGCTGGCAAAGGCCTTGAAGGACAGGGGTATCTCGGTCAAGGGAGGAGGTAAAACAAGAGTACTTCAGTACGTCAGTCCGCAACTTTGGGCATGGAAACCCAAGAGGCGTTTCCTCATGGAAAAGATTCTGGACGGATTGGCCGTACTGTTTCCCTTTGAGCTCGATTGCTATCGCGACGTTGACTTGCCGGTTTCCTTCGTGGGACATCCTTTTGCTCGAACTGGTTACCAATCCCTCGTTTCATATGACGAATTCGGACCAGTGGCGCTTCTCCCGGGGAGTCGTGTTCAGCCGGTGGAACGAATCTTGCCGTGCTTTTTGGATGCCTTTGAGATCCTATTGCGGAAATTTCCGAATTTGGACGGAATGATCCCTGTTCCGGATTCCAAGATCGAGCAGGTTGTTCGAGCTTTGATCGAGTCGCGTCCCGGTTTGCGTGACCGGGTTGCCGTTCGGGATTGCAAGAGGGGAATGGGAGTGAGAGCGGTTTTGATGAGCTCCGGAACCATGTCGCTGGCCTGTGCGATTGCAGGGATTCCGGGAGTGATCGCTTATCGGGCTCACCCCTTGACTTATTGGCTGGGGCGTTTTCTGGTGAAGGTGCCTTTTCTCGGAATGGCCAACTTGCTTTTGCCCGAAGCGCCTCCTTATCGAGAATTTTTGCAAGGAGCCGCAAACGGGCAGACTCTTGCCCATGCCATGTCCGTTTTTCTCGAATCAAAAGATGGCCGTGAGGAATTCAAAAAATCAGCCCAAACGCTAAGCCGGAGCTTGGCTCAACCGCATGAGCGTGGCCCCGCCGAGTGGTTGCTTCAGGAGGGGGGGCTCGCTTGATGGGTCATTTGCTCCCAAAGCCTGATGGCTCGATGGGCAAGGGCTCCCTTGCAACGGTCCACCTCCGCCATTCTTGACTTCAGGTTCTCGTTCGCAATCGCAGATACGTCGTCCATGTTGTACAGGTAGACGTTTTCCAATTCCGAAACGCGCTCATCGATATCGCGCGGCACTGCGACGTCTATAAGAAATAGGGGCCGGGCAGGCCGCATTGAAAGGGCGGAGCGAATGGTCTCACGCGACAGTACCGGATCGTTGCCTGCAGTCGAGGTGACCACCACGTCGAACAGGTGAAGGGATTTACGGAAGGACTCGAAGTCGAGAGTGGCCGCGTTCACTTTTTCCGCCAGATGCCTGGCGTTTTCGAAGGTGCGACCGGTCACAGTGATTTCATGGCAATTGCGGGAATGAAAGGCGACCATGGCCAATTCAGCGACTTCCCCCGATCCGACGATCAAAAGACGCGACGAAGATACGTCGCCGAAGATCCGCCGAGTCAATTCACAGATCACGTTGCCCAAATTGACTTGTCCCTTCGATATGCCGGTGTGAGTGCGCGCCCATTTTGCCGCTTGAAAACTTTTTTGGAACATACGGTTGAGGAGTTTTCCCGCGCTTTTGCGGCGCAAGGCATCCTCATAGGCTTCCTTGACCTGTCCTAGAATTTCCGTTTCCCCAACCATCTGCGAATCGATTCCCGAAGCAACCTCGAAAGCGTGGCGCACCACCGCTTCTCCTTCCCGCTGGTAAAAATGACGATTCAAAAAGTCTACTTCCAATTGCCGGAATTCTCTCAAGTAGTCACGAACCGCAGGAAGGGGGGAACCGCCGTTGCCCGCTCCGTAGATTTCAGTTCGGTTACAAGTGTTGAGCAGAAGGCATTCTTCCATTCCCGGCAATGATCTCAGACCCTGATAAAACAAATCCACCTGTTCGGTCGGGAGGCTGATCAATTCCCGCTCTTCCAAGGAGGCCACGCGGTGCGAACTACCCAATAAGAACAGCTTTGGCTCGTCAGTTGACATTTTCGTCGGGAGGTTGAGAGGATTGGAGCGAACGATCCGTAACCGCGGAACGCACGACCCCGAGAGACATAATGGCCACCGCGAAGAGAATGATGCAGATCTTGGCGAACTTTTGGCCAAATAGCTTTTGGCGAAAGTGCAGATACCATAGCGAGCAGTAGGCTAACCACAACGCAATGGTGACGATCACTTTGGCATAGCTTACCGAGCCAGAGGGACGGGTCCAATCGAGGGATCCCACGACGATGGAGCAGGTGAGGAAGACCGATCCAATGAGCAAAAGGCGGGCTCCCGCCGTTTCCATCTGTTGAATGGAGGGGAGAAAGGGCGCCAGTGATCCGGGGCGTTTGGTTCGCAGGGCCTTTCGCTGAATCAAGTACATCGTGCTGACCGTTGCCAAGAGGCCAAAGATTCCATAGCTGAAAATAGCCACCGAAGCGTGTAATTCGACCCAATGGTTGGGAAAAAGGCCTACGTAGTCCCTCTTTTCCCAATAGGGGACGTCAAGAGAAGGGATCAAAAGCGAGAGCGCTCCTCCCAGCGAGGCAACTCCGGCTGCGAAAGATCCTAGAAGATTCAGGCGAAAGAGAACCCGGATGATCAGGTAGCCGAGAACCAAAGACCAAAGGATGAATTGGATCCGTTCCATGCCGTTACCCAACGGGCAACCTTTGACCAATTGACCCCTCAGGGCCAAGCCTTGGGTTTGGGCGACAAAGCCTGTAATGATAATGAACAAAGGAAGAAAGGAGGAAACCAGCTTGTTGGTTTTTGAGGCCAATCGAAGCCCGAGAATCAAACCCACCCCGTAGAGGATGACGGCCAGCCAAAGTAAATCCCTACTTTCGTTCCAATCCATCATCGCGTTAAGGCGAAATGACTTCCTGGTCGTCCAGCGACCCGGTCTTAAGGCAAGGGGGGTTACTATTCATCGCAAAGAGGTTATCGATCGTCGTTGGAAAGTCAAAGAGGGAAAGAATGTCCAAGAGTCTTGGCTTAATCGCCGTCGAGGCAATTTGGAAGTGGAGGGCCCGTTAAGTGGGAGCCTGAAAACGAGAGTCCCGGGTTTTCACGGCTCAAGGTTTCGGCTGCCTTTTTTCTTTCCTCAAAGCCTATGTCGGGAAGAGGGATTGCCTCTTTCCATGTCTTGACGCGCTGAAACTCCGGTTGCCCTCGAATGCCGAGAAGAGAGGAAAGGCGATCGGTGACTTTTCGACAAAGAATCTTCTCGTCCGCCAAGGCGAGTTCCGGATTTCTTTCTCCACCGACAAAGGTTGTCAGCAAGACTTTCCCGGATGGCGCTCTTCCGGGAAAAAGCGAACTTGAGAAAAGAGTTCCTAAGATATCCATTTTCTCAACTTCAGGAACGAGGAAGCCAAATCCGTCCAGCGGATGAGACACCTCGTTCTGATCAAAGCCTTGAAATACCAAACTGAGAGGAAAATGAGAGGCCTCTTGCAAAGTGGAGATCTGTTCAGTCTGCCTGACCTTTTCCCAATTAATCTTTCCCAGTCGATGGGCGGGTAGGGTACACACAACTTGATCAAAAACATCACTCCATTCGGTCTCCGAAGAGTCGTAGGCAAATACACGCCATTTGCCGTTTTCTGCAGTAACTTTGGAAACCGTATGCTCGAAAATGAAGTTTCCTTTGATTGTATCTTTCATCCTGTCGGTTAATTCTCCCATGCCCGAAGGAAAGGATACAAGTCGGCTCTGAGGCAGTTTCTCTGATTTCCCGTAACCAGACATTTTGCCCAAAAGAAGAGAGCGATGCTTTTGTTCGATATCATGAATGGTAGGAAAGGTATGACGCATGCAAAGAGTTTCGGGTTTTGCTGCGTAAATTCCGGCAAGGAGTGGGTTGGCCAAATAATCGAGGGCTTCCTTGCCCAACCTTCGAGACATAAAGTCAGCGACTGATTCGTTATCCGAATCTTTGCCTCTAGGCAGAAACGGTTCGAGCAATAGCCTGGCTTTGCCAAAGAGGGATAAAAACCCACTTCCTGCGAAGGAAGCCAGACTAGTGGGCAGGGCCAATGGTTTGCCATTGCGTACGATAAAGCGCTTGTTCGCTTCGGGATTGGCGTCAATCGCATGTTCTAGAACTCCGGTTTCTTCCAATAAGTTCTTGGTCTTTTGTAATCTCAAACTGAGAGTATTGGGTCCGTAGTCCAATAGGAAACCATCGATTTTTTCCGACTGTATGACGCCTCCAACCCGCCTGGATGATTCAACAACGGTAACTTGCTCCCCTTCTCGTTCTCTTTTCCATGCGGAGGTCAGACCGCAAATTCCCCCTCCCAATATGCAGGTTCGCTTCATTTGTTTCGATATTCTAAAGCGGGATCCGAAGTTTTCCATCCAGTGGATTGAGCTTGCAAGACCAGTGAAGTGAAAAGAATAAGAACATATGGAGGAAATCAAAAATTGCTTGAGGACGATAACGACGCCACGGAGTGCAAGGCCTGGAGAATTGGGGAAGTCCCTTCAGCGCTTGGATGAAATCGCGAAGGACGCAGGAGCGGGCTTGCATCCGAGACTGAGGCATTTTCTTGAAAACAGAAGCTACGAAAAGGCCTTGTTGTGGTTGGAGGATGGAGAACCCGAAAAAGGCGTTTGCGGAGGATGAGTCGGAACAAGGAAAGGAATGAAGGGAAGCGACCGGTGACGGTGGCTGAAAATTTCGGCGATTCCCCTTTTTCAGCCTTGGATTCAATCGGTTTGCCTGAGGTTGCCCCCGGGGTTTCCGAAAAGACAGGCAACTTGAGGAAGGCAAAGTCTGAAGAGCGGATGGGCAACGGAGATCGCTTGGAGGTCCGTAGGGAAAAAAGCGGTCGAGGGGGAAAGACCGTCACCACCATAGCCGGATTCCCCGCCCGAGTGAACTCAAAGATGCGAATGAGCCTGCTCAAGAGGATGAAGACGAGTTTAGGTACCGGAGGTACTTGGAACGGCAACTGTATGGAACTCCAAGGCGACAAGAGGTCGGAGGTTGTCCATTGGTTGTCCTCTTTGGGTTTCAGACCCATTTTGGCGGGGGGATAACCCGCATTCGAAGCTCAGCTGGCGACTTGCTTTTCGCCTTCCTGTACAACGGTTTCGTCGGAGTCTTTATGGTCTTTCTTGTGCTCGGACTCCGAGAAATCATGATCTTCCAACGGTTCTTGACTCATGACTTCGTTTATATCCTGCTCCCATTCGTTTTTGGCTTTGCGGAATTCGTTGACCCCTTTGCCAAGTGAGCGAAACAACTCAGGAACCTTCTTGGCTCCGAAAAGAAGAAGAACGATAAGGAAAATTAGAATCATTTCTCCGCCTCCGAAGTTTCCGAGGAAGGCGAGAGTGTGTGATGAAGTAATCATAATAATAAAATTATAGTCAGAATAAAGGCCCTAAGCAACTTTTTTGTCCATTCCTAAGTGTAGAAAAAAAACGAGGCACTAAAGACCGAGTTGCCGAAGTGCCTCCGGTTTGGGCTTGTTGACCGAACTTTGATCGGCCTCAAAAAAACCGTGCAACTGACGAATTCTAGTAGGATGTCTCATCTTGCGAAGAGCTTTTGCTTCGATCTGACGAATTCTTTCGCGCGTGACCTTGAACTTTTTACCCACTTCTTCCAAAGTGCGACTATATCCGTCCTTCAGACCAAAGCGAAGGGAGAGAACATTTCGTTCCCGTTCGGTAAGGGAATCGAGAACATCGAGAATTTTTTCCCGCAAAAGAGAGTATGCGGTCATGTCGTAAGGATTTTCCGCACCCTTGTCCTCAATGAAATCGCCGAAATTGGTGTCGTCGCTGTCACCCACGGGGCTTTGCAGGGAAATGGGCTGCTGTGCCATTTTCATGATTCCCTGAACCTTGTCCAAAGGCAAACCCATCTCAATCGCCACTTCGTCGGGGGTGGGTTCGTGTCCCAGTTCCTGAAGAAGTTGCTTCTGAATCTGCATGACCTTGTTCAAGGTTTCAATCATGTGTACCGGAATGCGGATAGTGCGTGCCTGATCCGCAATCGAACGGGTGATTGCCTGCCTGATCCACCAAGTGGCGTAAGTCGAAAATTTGTACCCGCGCCGATACTCGAACTTTTCCACGGCCTTCATCAATCCCATGTTTCCTTCTTGAATGAGATCGAGAAAAGAAAGACCTCGATTGGTGTATTTCTTGGCGATTGAGATAACAAGCCGTAGGTTGGCCTCGACCATTTCGGTCTTGGCCCTATGTGCTTTACGCATGAAATGGCGCAGTTCCTTGATCAAAGCAATCAACTCTTCCGGAGGCATTTGGAATTTGGTCCTGGCATCCTCTAACTCCTTTTTGACCCGATCCATCTTGATGCCCTTGCGCTTAACCTTGACGGAATCCTTCTTGGCCAATTCTTGGTTATGCAGGTTGCGTGAAATATCCTTGATTTCGGGATTCAGGCGTTGAATGAAATCTTCGAAGACTTTCAGCTTAAGACAGCACTTTTTGAAAATGGGGGCCAAGTTCCCTTCATAATTCTTGAAGCGGGTGGTGGAGCGTTTTCTTTGCGTTTCGTTCGGCGCGGTCTCAATGCTGTTCCACGCACCGTTGATTTTCTTGATGAGATCTTCCAAGGTCACGACCTGCTTGGCCAAGGACTTGAAGTAGCTCTCACGGCTGTCTATTTTTTTGTCGAGCACAACCCGGTCGAATCGTTCTTCTCTTGCTAAAAGTTTTTTGCAAATCCCAAGCTGAAAATCAGCGGTGAGTGAAACCGAATAGATGATCTTGAGGGCGGCGCTCTCCGCGGCTTCGATTCTTTTCGAGATATCAACTTCCTCCTCCCGAGTCAAAAGGGGAACTTGACCCATTTGCTTGAGATACATGCGGACCGGGTCATCCAGCATGTCACTTTGATTTGAACGGGCCGTTTCCTCTTCGTTCTCTTCCTTGTTCTTTTTGAATTTATCGACTTCTTTCGAGTCAAGGAGCTTGATCTCCAGGTTGTTGAAAATGGAAATTACGTTTTGCAGTTCGTCGGGTTGGTTGGCTATTTCAGGAAGGGAATTATCAACATCCTTGTAGGTCAGGTAGCCCTGTTCTCTGGAAAGATGAATAAGTTCCCGAACTTTTTCAGTCACGTCGTCGTTAAGGGCATGTGGTTCGACGTTCCTGTCGACGCTTTTGGCCGCCTCCTTGGCGGTCACAATCTTTGGGGTTAGGCTCGCCGTCTTTTTTGCGGGAGCCTTTGGGGTAACCGCCACTTTCTTCACGGGAGCTTTTTTGGCCGCGGTAGCTTTCTTCACGGGAGCTTTTTTGGCCGCGGTAGCTTTCTTCGCGGGCGTCTTTTGGGCTGTCGCCTTCTTGGCGGGGGGCTTGCTGACTTTAGTTTTGGGCATGAGCGGTATTATCTGGAGAGGGAGAGATCAAAGTAGGGGGAGAGCTTAGGCATTTTCTAGTTTGAATCAATTCTTGTCTGAGGTTTTCGGCGAGTTCTGGGTCTTGCCCCGAATTGCTTAAATTTTTAAGAATCATGCGTTCGCGATGCTTAAAAGATCGGATAAAAAGGGCGTGCAGGCATTGGTTGGCGAGTTGGGGGAAAGCTTCTCTGTCTGCCTCGTCGACATCTTGATAAAGGTGATTCTGGTAAGCAGTACGTTCATCTTCGTCTTCCAAGAATTCTTCGATTCGATTGGGTTCAAGGGGTCCGTCTGCCTTGGTTTCGGCGAGTATCTTGGCAAGAACTCGTCCAGATGGCACCTTGAGGTCAAGCCAAGACGGGTCAAATATATGGGCAAGCGGACTCGCGACTCGGTTATCATGCAAAAGGACAAACAATAAATCATCTTCGGCAGTTGTCAACTGAACAGAGCCTCCAAAGGACGAATTTTTCTCTGGGTTTGACCTTTTGTGGGCGTAGGGCTTGTGACTCCGGGCAAATTGTCGGAAGTCGCGTTTGACGTTCTCGATCGATGCGCCGAGTTGCCGGCTCAATTCCCCGAGATGATCTTCCCGTTCCACAAGTGAACTGACTTCGGTGAGCGATTTGAAGATAAATTCGCTTACTTTTTTTCGATCCGCGGGAGATGGGTCCGAAACATCATCGAGCTTGTAGCGGATTGCGTACTTAATCGGGGAAACCCCTTGATCGAGAATTTTTTGCAAGCCGGAGCTACCTTGCTCTAGCAAGATCTGATCGGGGTCGGTTCCGGCAGGAAGAACGGAAAAGCGGGCGCTGATTCCGGCTTTGAGAAAAATAGGGATGTAGTCGAAGGCCGCCTTTTTGCCTGCGTCATCACCATCCAACAAACACAGTACGCCTCTTGGATTTGATTTTTGAAGGAGCATGGCCTGGTTGTCGCCGAGCGCGGTTCCTTGAGGGGCGACAACGGTTTTGAATCCTTCGACCCAGCAACGGATCGCATCCAGTTGACCTTCCACGAGAAGGAAACTGGTTTTCTCGTTGATCGCTTTGTTGGCCAAATCGTGATTAAAAAGCAGTTCGCCTTTTTTGAAGATGTTGGTTTCGGGCGAATTGACGTATTTGGGGGCTTTTTTGTCACCCCATTCCGGTGTCACCGAAAGCTTGCGAGCGGTAAAGGCACAGACACGCCCGATTTTTTCTCGAATCGGAATCATCAGTCTTCCGCAAAATCGGGATACGAACTCCCCCCGCTGAAGATCTTTGTTGAACAAACCTGATTTATGAAGAATTTCGGAAGGAATTTTTTTCGAGCGCAGGTATTTTCCTAAGGCAAAGCGGTCTACGGGGGCGTAACCGATCCTGAATGCATCTGCTGTTTCCAAGTCGAATCGCCTTTCCTTCGTCCAGTAGTCAAGGGCAACCTGACCCTCCTTCGAACTGTTGCGCAAATTGAGGGAAAACCAATCCGCGACTACCTCGTGCAGAGCATAAAGCTCCGAATTGATTGACTTGGACAAGGGACCTGGAGAGCTTCCGTTCTCGAACCTCAGTGGGACGTTGAACCTTTCGGAAAGAAACTCTATGGCCTCCATAAAGGACAGGTTTTCAATTTTTTGTACGAAGGTCAGGGCGTCGCCCTTTTCTCCCGAGCTGAAGCATTTGAAGAACCCCTTGTCCGGATGGACGTAAAAAGAAGGGGTCTTTTCCTGGCTGAATGGGCTTAGTCCAACCCAGCTCGATCCACTTTTTTTCAGTTGAACGTACGGGCTTATGAGATCGTAAAGGTCGACCTTGTCCTTTAGTTCGGCTACGAAATCATGAGCGAGTGCCATTACGCATGGGGTTGGAAAGGCCTAGAGGTTACGGATTTTGATCAACTCCATTTTGGCCTGTTGTCCGAGAGCACTTGCTTCGGGTGCGGTATCGAGGAGTCTTTGATACAAGATCGCGGCGGTAACGGGCATCCTCTCGACCATGTGGTATCTTCGGGCGAGTTGCCATAGGATTTCGGTTGATTCGGGGAATCGCTCATGTGCCTTCTCCAGTTCGGCCAAGTAACGGGATCCGTTAAGGGTCTCCCGGGCAATTCGGAGGTACTCCATGTGAGTTTGGATATCTTGGGGGTTGTGTCTGATCGCTTCCAGAATGGTCATCTCCGCTTCCTTGACCTCACCCAATTGGAAGTGGGCTTGGGAAGAAAGTCGCCAGGCATCCGAGTTCTCAGGGTTCTGCTTGATCGCATCCCTTGCGAAGAGCAGGGCGCTGGTGTAATTCCCCGAAAGGTAGGAGTTTCTCCCCTGCTCCAAGCTGTCGGGTTCGCTTTCGACTGGCTGGGAAAACGCATCGGCCAAGCTAGTGCCTCCGGTTTCCTCAGGCGGGTCCGGGGGAAGGTCTTCGGTGGGGAGGGGAGTTGCCGGGTCGGTTCCCTCGACCAGGCTTGTCTTTGGTCCGGTCGAAACAACGGGATCTCCCGCGGAGGTCGGAGCGTTACCTTGGGGTTTTGCCAACAAGGCCTGAGCCAGTTCGGTTACGGTCATTTCCTTCGGTGAATAGCCTCGATCGAACAGGCTGCCGAATCTTCTTTTTCGAAGAATGGCGGCGGCGTCTTGACTTAGTCCGCTTCCTTCAATCGTACCCGGGTTGGATTTCTCAATGGCCAAAATCAGTGCTTCCGCTTGATCTTCTTCCTTGGTCGACAACTTGACCCGGAGGAGACCGAGGAGAGGGCGGGGAGTTATGCCCTTTTCCTTGCGAGCGGATTCCCGATACCAATACTCGGCCTGAACGAGAAGATTTTTCTCAAAAAAGAGTTCGGCCATCAGGAGACAGTCCTCATGGTTAGTAAACTCCGCAGCTTGACCAAAGGCATTGAGTGCTTCGGTGTCCATGTCTGCCCGGGCCAAAAGTCGGGCCTGAGCAAGCCAAGCTTGGGAGTCATCCGAGTTGTCCGCGAGAAATTCGGCGTAGCGCTTCCGGGCGGATTTTTCGTCGCCTGCCTTTTCATGAGCTTGGGCAACCTCCTTGAGAAGCGTTTTGCCGGCTCCTGCCGAAAGAGCTTGCTCAAAACGAAAGGCGGAAAGGGCATATTGACCGGAATCGTGCAGGGATCGACCAAGTTGAATGAGAATTTCCGGAGAGTCGGGGAATTCCTCGTTGTACTTGCGCAAGAGCTCAATCGCCTCCTCCGTTTTTCCTTCCACTCTCTTTTCTATGGCGTCACTTAGGTCGGGAGGTGACTTGGGCGGCAGAGGCGGAGGAGCGGAAGCGGGTGGAGGCAAGTCTTCTGAGCAAGCCAAAAGGGCAAGCATGGTTGACCCGAAGCCTGCAATTCGTAAAAATATTTTACCAAAGCGCATGTATTGTTTTTTTCATTGTAGGGGCAAACGTCAAGCCATGGTCTTCATTTTGCTTCATTCCCTTCTTTGTGTGGGGGCTGTTTGGGCGGTTGGCGAGCCAGAATTCGGGCTTTCGGGCAAGGCTCAAAAAAATGAGGTTTTGCCGTCCGATGACCGTTCGATGGACGTTTTCAGGGCCAAGAGTGGAAACACGCTTGAGTTTTGCCGTGCTTCGATTGAAGGACTGGTTTCTCTTTCGGAAAGCAAAGGCGGGTTGCGATTGAGCCCTTCGATCCTCCCCAAGATAGGCATCAAGATCGAGACCTCCTGCGCTCCGGGTTTGCAGGTTTCCCCCGTTTTGGTTGATGCCTTGTTGCTCTTCCTCAAGGGAAGGGGGTATCGCAATGATCAGGTTTTTGTCGCCGACCACGACCTGATGGCCCTTCGTTCGGCCGGGTTTGCCAAGAGCTCCGGTTCCCCCCGTTTTTACAAGGGGTATTCGCTATTTTGCTCTGAGGACAAGTCGTTTTTCAATTCGGATTGGTATCACGACAGTCCCCTGCCTCCGACACCGCAAGATCGTGTTCGTTTTTTTCTTCGTTATCCCATGGACCGGGAAAAACGAATGATCGAGGAGAGAAAGAGTTACTTGCCGTCCCGTCTCTTTTTAGGAGAGGTTCATTGGATTAATTTGGCGGTTGCCATGGACAGTTTGAACTTGGGCATCGACGGGGCGGCGGCGAATTTTTCCCTTGGAGGGATCGACAATGCTCAGAGGTTTTTGGAGAAACCGACGTTGGCTCCTGCGGCCGTTGCCGAAATACTCGCCATTCCTGAGATTTGGCAAAAACGGGTCTTTTCAATCATCGACTTGAGTAAATTCCAATTTGCCGGCGGCGGTCGTTTTGATGCCGAGTTTTTGGGAAGAGAACCCATCCTGTTGCTTGGTGAAAATCCTTTTTCGGTCGATTACTTCGCGATGCAAACCCTGAACGAGATGCGGGTGAAAAGAGGCTTTTCCGCTCGCAAGTCCGAGGAGGCTCTGATGTTTCGCTATGCCAAGGAACTTGGCTTGGGAGACGTCGAAAGAGCCAAGCTCTTTGACTTGCCTTAGGCCTTGGTGAATTTTTGGTTCAGGTAACTCAGGCTTTCCCGGGCGATGGTTTCGGGGTCCGGGCTGTAGTCGAAGACTTCGACCGAAACGAATCCATCGTATCCCACTTCGCTCAGGGTCTCGGCAATAGGGGCGAAATCGACTTCTCCGAAGCCCGGTCCGCGCAGATTCGGGTCATTGGCATGGAAATGAGCTAGATCACTTTGGCTTTCCCGAATGATGGTGGGGATATCCTTTTCTTCGTCGCTCATCGCCTTGACGTCCAAGTGCAGGCGAAGGGCAGGGTGATCGACTTGACGGATCAGGCGAACGGTCTCCTCCGCGGTATTGAGGAAATTCGTTTCCGCCCGGCCCAAGGGTTCCATGGCAATGGTTACGCCGCCTTCATGGGCGGTTTCCGCAACCCCGTGAAGAATTTCAGCGGCCCGGGCGCTGGCGTCCTCGTACTTCCAGCCGTCTTGCAGGTCCCTTTGCTTGGGACTGCCCCAAACCATCACGGAGCCTTCCATGGCCGAGCAAATTTTCGCCAAGTGTCGACCGAATGCGAGCGTATCCTTCCTCAAGAGAGAGTCCTCGGTTGTCAGGTGCAACCAAGCCGGTTTGACGAAAAGCCAGTGCAAGCCCACGACTTCAAGCCCGTGTTCCCGAACCGATCGCCCGACTTGTTCAGCGTCTTTCTCGGATATGTCCCGAGGGTCTTCGTTGAGGGTAAAGGGCGCGATTTCCAGACCGTCGTATCCGGTCTCCGCCACTTGGCGGCAGGTTTTCTGGAGCGACCATCCCTGATAAGTCTCGTTGCAAATTGCAAATTTCATGAGGAACACTCATGGACTTCGTTACAGTTGGGACAAGTCTTTTCTTGATCGTCGACCAATTTTGGCATCATGATTCATTCCGACATGAGAATTACTGCTTTCTTTCTTCTCTGCCTCAGCCTGCAAGGCAAGGAACTTTCCTGGCCAAATTGGCTGGGCCCCAATCATGATGGCTCCTTGGACTCGTTTGCCCTCCCGGTTCCCCCCAAGGGGAAGGATTACGCTTTGGGTTGGTCGGTCAAGGTCGGACGCGGATGGGCTTCGCCGGTTTGTGATTCCAAGGTTCTCATTCTGCATGAGCGCGATGGGGAAAAGGAAGTGCTGCGGGCCATGGATCCTTCGAGCGGCAAGGAAAGTTGGCGGTTTTCCTACCGCTCCGGTTACCAGGACAGTTTCGGAATGGAAGACGGTCCCCGTTCCACTCCGGCCATTTCCAACGGACTGGTCGTTTCCCATGGGCCGCAAGGCTTGGTCCATGCCGTTTCCATGGAAGATGGTTCCTTGCGATGGAAGGTGGACTTGGCCGAAAAATTTTCTTCACCGAAAGGTTTTTTCGGACGTTGTTCCTCGCCTCTCATTGCAGGGGGTAAGGCGATTTTCGATGTCGGCGGTAAAAATTCGGGAATGGTTGCCTTGGAGTTGACGACCGGGAAGCTGGCATGGTCCTCCACTTCTTATGGGAACGACTATTCCTCGGCCGTTCCGCTTCAGGCAAGTTCCGGGCAATTGATCCTGTCCTTCATGAGGGAAGGTTTTCTGGCTTTGGAGTCGAAGACGGGCAAAGAGGTTTTTTTCGAGCGCTTCCGTTCCCCGATCAGCGCTTCGGTTAATGCGGCAAGCCCCTTGGTCGCAGGCAATCGGGTGCTTTTGTCTTCCTGCTACGAGGTTGGAGCAGGCTTGTGGGCTTACCGGATGAATTCATCGGGCGAAGGAAGTTTCCAAGCTCTTTGGAAAAAAAAGGACGCCCTGGATTGCCATTATTCCAGTCCCGTCGCGTTTCGAGAATTCGCCTATGGCTTTCATGGCCGGCAGGAGCGCGGACCGGTCTTGCGATGCATAAGCCTGAAGGATGGAGAGGTGACTTGGGAGGCTCCGTCCATGGGAGCGGGTAACCTGATCCGGGTGAAAGACAAACTGGTTGTTCTCACCGAGGACGGTGAGTTGATCATAGCGGAAGCCTCTCCCAAGGGATTCCGGGCTCTTCATCGTCAGCAAATTCTCGGTACGGGCGCCCGGGCCCATTTTTCCTTGGCCAATGGCAAGCTCTTTGCCCGTGACCAACGCAGGCTTGTTTGCCTGCGCTTGGACAAATTCGAGTAAACTCCTTAGGCTCCGACCAGGTTTCTCGCTTTTCCCTCGAGGAAGGAACGGAGGTTGGAAACGGTTTCATGCATGAGCCGTTTTCTTGCCGCCAGGGTGGCCCATGCGTAGTGAGGGGTGACGTAACAGTTTTTGGCCTTGATCAACGGGTTTTCGGGGGAGGGGGGCTCGGAGCTCAGAACGTCCAGACCCGCCCCCGCGATCGTTCCCGATTCGAGGGCCTTGGCAAGAGCTTGCTCGTCGACCAGCGGGCCCCGTGCCGTGTTGATGAGAAAGGCGGTCTTCTTCATTAATTTAAGGCGTTCGTCGTTTACGCAGTTTTCGGTTTCGGGGGTCAAGGGACAGTGCAGGGTCAGTATGTCGCTTTGTGAGAAAAGTTCGTTCGCTTGAAGGGCTTTTCCGTGGGCCGGATCATCTTTGGTGAATGATCTCGAGTGAATGAGAATAGACATGCCGAAGGCACGCCCCAGTCGGGCCACGGCTTGCCCGATTTCACCGTACCCGAAAATTCCCAGTTTTTTTCCGTTCAATTCCTCGATTGAATCGATGCAGTAAGAAAAATCAGGATGGTTGCTCCATTTTCCTTCCCTTACGGAATGAGAATGTTCCTCGACCCGGTGGGTGAAACGGAGGATGTGAGCAAATACCGCTTGGGCAACGGAGTTCGTGCTGTAGGAAGGGACGTTGGTCACGGTGATTCCCTTTTCCAGGCAAAAGGGGAGGTCGACCACGTTGTAACCGGTTGCAGTGACCCCGACGTATCGGATGGCGGGAAGTTCCGCCAGGGTTTCCCTGGTGACGAGTGCCTTGTTGGTGATGATCACCTCGGCCCCCACGCATCTTTCCTTGACCAATTCGGGAGGGGTGCGTTCGTATACTTTCAGCTCGCCGAGTCCGGCAAGATCGTCCCAGGAGAGATCCCCAGGGTTAAGGGTTTGGCCGTCCAGCACTACGATCATCATGCAATTAGGTCTTTGAAACAGGCAGGGTTCCTTCAGTTCTTTGCCAAGGAGGGAAATGATTTTCTCAGGTCGAGTTGGTCGCCCATTTTCTTTTGCAACTTGAGCAAGCGGGGAAAGAGTTTCCCAATCGCTTCCTTGCCTTTGGGCGTGGAGGCGAAGTCGTTCACTTCAAAAGGATCCTTGGCCAAATCATAAACCCGCATGATGGGCACGTCCGGGTAGACGATCAATTTTAGGTCCTTGACCGTGATCGAGCGCTGGGCGCTCAAGTAAGCCCCGTATATTTCTTTGTAGGGGGATTTTTTTGTGTCTCCGCGGGCCAAGGGGAGAACGTTTTGGAATTCGACGTGCTTGGGTTTGTCCAATCCGGCAAGGGCAAGCGACGTCGGCATGACGTCCTGCAGGTAGATGGGAGCTTCGATTTGCTTGCCTTTCGGAATACCGGGACCCTGAACGATGAAAGGAACGCGGGTGCTGTGCTCGTAAAGGTTCTGCTTGCCGAGCAGACCATGGTGTCCAACCCCCAATCCGTGATCGGCGGAGTAGAATACGTAGGTGTTGTCCGCAAGCCCCGATTCTTCCAACGAATCAAGAATCCGGCCGATCTGGACGTCCATGTGGGTAATGATGGCGTAGTATTCCTGACGGTTTACTTTGATGGCATGCTCGGTCCGGGGCATCGGGGCAAGTTTCTCGTCCCTCAGGCTGTGCGGGCAGCGGATTTTGTCTTTGTATGGATACATGGGGAGGAAACTGGAAGGAACTTTGATCCGGCTCAGGGGATATTTGTCGATGAATTCTTTGGGGGCTTGGCGGGGATCATGAGGGGCATTGAAAGCGACGTAGGCGAAGAATGGATTTTTGTCCGCATGTTTCTTCGCTTCATTCAGAAAATAGACGGCATCTTCGGCCACGATTTCACTCCAATGTTTTCCGCCTTTCCAAAACCCTTCGAACTTCGGATCGTATGGACTCCAGGGATCAGGCTTTCCCGGGAGTGGCCTGTTGTAGCCTGCGGGCGTCTGGTTGGGCATGCCCCCCCGCACGTTACGGGTCACCTCGAAGCATTTCTCGGCGCTTGCCCGGACGTGCCATTTCCCGGTCATATAGGTTTTGTAACCGGCGCTCTTCATGTTTTCGGACCAGAATCGTCCAGCGGCCCGTTCGTCCTCCGCTTTTTTGGATGCCTGTTCGGCCCGCCAAATAAAGCGTCCCGTGTTAAGCATATGCCTGCTGGCCACGCAAACCGCGCCGCTCCAAGAACCCATGTTGTAAGCCCGGGTGAAGCTGGTGCCTGACTTCATCAAGCGGTCGAGGTTGGGGGTTTCGATATCAGTTATCCCGAGATGTCCGATCGTTTCGTAGCATTGGTCGTCGGCAAAGATAAAAAGAACGTTTGGCTTCTTGGCCGCGTTAAGAAAGGGCGCGCAGGAGAGGACCGACGCGAAGAGTAGGGTTTTGGGCAAAATCATTTGACCGATGCTTGGGCAATTATTGGTTCAAGGCAAGTTTGGATCGGACCTTGGCGATTGATTTCCGACTTATTCCTCGATCAGAGGCCCCTCCGATGGCGGGCCATCCTCAAAAATCCGTTCGCGCAGGCCCTCGGGTGGGTCGGGCAAGGCCCAATCATCGGGAACGCGTTGGTCCGCGTTCACTTCGAATTCACCGTATGATTCCCAAATCTCATAGTACTCGATTTTTTTATCGTCCATTTCAAGGATGCCGCCCACCCATTCAAGCAAACCGTTTTCGTCGTAACTCAGATAGGACGACCCGACGACCTTCCAGGTACCTTTGTATCCGTCGAGTTGATAGCCCTCCTTCGAGACGTCCATCGATTCGCTGGAATAAGTTCCGTCTTCTTGGTTTACGAACTTGCTGATGCTATAATCTCCCTCGCTTTCTTCGTCCTCCCATTTTGATTTCCAGGAGCCCACAAGGCCTTTGCTGAAATGGTCGGGCTTCTCCTTGGCCAGCTTTCTGGCTGCGTCAATCCGGGGGCGATGTTCCGGATCACGCCAAGCTGGGTCAAGGACGTTGCCGACAAAGGTTGCCAATTGGTAGAAGAAGTTCGTTTCCTTGTCCTTAAGGGAAAGCGCCAAGGTGACTTCGTAGAGCCCGTCTTTCTCAGTCGACTGCAGTGAAAACTTGTCCAGCAGACCAAGGCCGAGAAGCGCGCCTACTTCTGCTCCTTTCAAATCCTGAGGGTCGAAGGGTAGAGCTTCGACCAACTTGTCGAAATCGAGGATCAGGTTCATGTATCCGTCGGCAAGAAGTTTGCGCTCGTCCCCGCCGACTGGGTTCGATGCCTTGCCCGACTTGAGCAATTCGGCTTCTCCACGGGAGCCGATGATGAGTCGATTGTCCTTTGCCACGAGGCTTATGCCCATTGCTTGCAGGGGGGCTCGGGCATTCTGGTCGAAGAGGGCGAGTATTTTTTTCTGGAGGATCTTTTGGTAGATCTTGCCTGCCGGATCAACGGTTTCGATGGCGAAAACGAATTCGGGCATCTCCCGCGCAGGGCCGGGGGGGGCGTCCTCTGACGGCAGATCGATCAGGGAGGCAGCGAAGTCGCCCGAAAACGCGGAGAGCGCTTCGTCTGGAGTAAGCCCGAGTTCCTCGATGGGTTCGTCCATGGGAGGCAAGTCCAATAGGTCGCCTAGGTTGCCCGAGATATCGTTGAGCCATTTTCGAACGGATTTCATGTTGAGAGAGACGGTTGCCGAGGCAATCGATTCGCTTGGGAGAAGACTGAGCATGGCGTCTCCTACTCCGTCACCTGTTAAATCATAGGGGAATGCATCTCCGTAATTTCCGCCCGCCTTGATGGTCAGTTGTCCGTCTTCCCCGGTAATTTCATAGGTAAAGATACCATCCTTCATCTGCTCGACGAGTTCATCGGGCATTTCCATTTGATCCTTGGTCACGAGCATGATCCAATCGAAGTAACCCTCCATTTTCATGTACATCGCGGCATCGAAGGGCTTGATCAGGTGTTCGGACAAAGCAGGTTCAAGTTCATGAGGGGATCTCAGTGATGCAACGATATCATCGGCCTTAAGTGAATTTTCTGTGGTCGAGCCTTTGAAGAACGCGATGTCATCCGCGATGGCAAGGATCCAATGTTTGTGTTCGATAAAGCGCAGATCATTGCGGGAAGTGCGACGAACTTCATCGTTCTCGCGGGAAGCCTCGAGCATGAGTTCGATCATCGTTTCGAACTTCTCGTGGTCGGCCAAAGGCAAGACGAAACCAAAGCTTGGGAGGGGGGGCATGAATGGTTCGTGTTCGGATCCGTTTGCCTCTCCGGCGAAGATGAAGCAATCCTTCTCCAACTCGATACCGGATACGGATGGATCCTCGATCATGCGGGTGACGTAAAGCGCCATGTCCAGTTCCCTTTGATCTTCCGGATCAATCGATTCGAATAGCGAACCGGTCGAGTAATGGTACGCGATGGCGGGCCTATGGACGAACGAATCGTAATCCATCTTTTTCAAGATTTGGCCAGGGCGGATTGTGGCGATGAACCAGGCATCCTTGGGGATAAACTTGGCGTGGTCGGAAGAGTTGCGTTCCAAGTTAAGCGAGGCGCAACCCGACAAGATGATCGTGGCCAAGAAAAAGGGCAACCAACGAAGGAAACAGCGAGTTTTTTTCATGGAATTGAGATGGGAAGAGGTTGGGTGTTTAAGCAAAAAAGCCCGCTTGCGCGAGCTTTTGGAAATTCAGTTAAAGAGGGGAAACGCTACTTTCTGCAGTCGTGCATCACGCGAAGCCAAATCTCACGCAGGTCGTGTAGGCGCAAATTCGTTTCCTTGAGATACTCTTCGAAAACACCTTCGTTATGATGAGAGAAAAGCCGGTTGATCCGCAAGGACTCGTTCAGGGCGGCATGTGCTTTTTTCAAGTGGCAAACCGCCAAGAGGTAATCACCCAAGTCCAAGCAGTTGGCGGCCAAAAAACTGTGCCTTTCCCCATCTGCCAAACTGGCGCAGTATCCCCACGCCAAATGAGCCTCCGGTTGTTGTCGGTTGTGGCGCATCAGATGTTCCCATGCATTGCGGAGGTAACTGTAAAGAGCCGAAGAGGAAATGTAGATGGGGTGGCGGTGGATCGTGTAAGGATCCATGTGTCTGACCTCCTCCATGTCCAAAGGTTTGAGCTGACGCATCTGTTCCTCATCCATTTCAATGTCGTCTATGGATGCCCAATCCTCGTTTTGCCAGCCCATTATGCTGGCGATGGCATCCAACCGGTCGGGGTCTTCTTTTGACTTGTTGTATGCGGCAATGAACCGGGAGATTTCCTTGTCGGACTTGCGCAGAAATTTTTGCCAATCCGCCTCGTTCCAAGCTATGTCGCCATTGTCTTCCCATTCGCTATCGTTGTTACCGTCGAATTCGTATTGGCTCATTGCTTTGCTTGTGCGTTTAAGGTTACTGTGCTAAAGGGGATGACAAACTTTTCACCCGTAGCTTGTTCGAGGTCAAATAGTTTTTTTTAAAACTTGAATGCTTTTCATCATCGATGAATGAAAAACTTGAAATCACTCGTTTTCGTATCGTTTACAGCGGTCGTGTCCAAGGGGTGGGTTTTCGTTGGCAGGTGAAGAACGTTTCCGAAAGCTTCGGGGTTACCGGCTTTGTCAGGAACTTAAGCGATGGAACCGTGGAGCTTTGGGTCGAGGGAGAAAAAGCCGAGGCGAGAGAGATGATTGATGCGGTTGAGCTCAAACTTAGGGACTACTGGCATTCTAAGGTTGTGGATGAAAGAGAAGGTGAACCGCACTACGAAGATTTCTCAATCGAATTTATCTGATTCAAGGCAACGCTTCAAGCTAAGCAGAGCCATGGCAGTGCCGTATTGTTGGTGGTAGTCGTAAAAGGGAAAATCCCACCATGAACCGTCCTTTTCCTGAAGGGGTAAGAGAATCGATGCGAGCGCCTGCCTGTAGATGGGGCGATCCTCGGCATGGAGCGTTTCGATGCAAAACGAGGCATAAAGATGACCATAGTAAAAGAAGTAACCTGCAACCGCGAACCAAGATTCGTGTGGCACCGGCCGCTTGCGCCCTATGTCGAGCCACCCGTTGCGCTTGATCAATCGATCCAGGCATATCTTGTGCACTTCGTCCGTAATGGTTTTGTCTCCCCAAAGCTGAAGCGCGAAGTTGCAGGCATGGGATCGCCCGAGGCTCCCGGCCGGTCTGTTGATCCCTCGCCGGGGCTTGTACTTGAGGTATTCTCCGTACAAGTAGCTGTGGTCGGGTAGCCTTTGCCTGTGAATGGCGGCAATGGCCCGGTCGGTCAGTCTCTTCGGGATTTCCACTCCCTGGTCTTGGGCTTCCTTCAAGGCAACCAACCCGGTTGCGTTCACGAAGGAAATGGAGGATCCGGAAGGTTGCTTGGTCTGGAGATTGAAATCGTAGTAGCCCCATCCACCATCCACTGACTCGTACTTTTGGAGTAATTGAACTTGTTGAGTCATGACTCCTTTGATCTTTTGCCTGCGGTCCGATTCAGTCGTCCGCTCATGCATGCGGGCAAGAGCTTGCAATCCGTAGGAATGAGCCCAAACGTTATAGATTGCCATGGGGGTTGCCCGGCGCAGGTTGGGCAGGTTTTCAAGCAGATGATCCTCGGCTTTTCGGATCGTTTTCAAATATTTTTCGTCCTCGCGCTTGTTTTCGATCAAGGCGGAGATGGAAAGCCCTGTGACGGCAAGCCGGAAAGCGCGGTGAGCGCCTGGGATCGGTGCGAAAATATTAAGACCCTTGGTTTGGCGTGCTGATCCCCAGGAGCCATCTTCATTTTGAATTTTTTTTAGGAATTCGCATCC
>JAYOMW010000003.1:15137-51440 GCA_038121045.1 Opitutia bacterium | reverse complement strand
CAGGTTTCTGAATCCGACCAACGCGGCTTTCATTTTCAACACGACTTCATCGGCCCTTCGAGCTTGAGCATTCTTCTCTTCCAAATACTTTTTGTAATTGAGTACATCGTCCATTCCGCACATGGGATTGAACTCGGAAAACAAGGTCGGTGGAATGTAATTTTCCGAAATTTTGGCCAGTAATTTTTCGAACTCCATAATATCCGGGGCCTTTTCTGCGGCAACCTCACCGTCTGCGGCCTTGATCATTGCATCCGCAGTTCCGAGCTGCTTCTCCTTCAAGCCCAGGCTCTTCAGTACCTCAACCAACTCGCTGTCATCGCCAGGCAAGTCGATCCCTTCCACTCTTTGGAGAAACAATCGTATCACCCTCGGTCCCAACGACACGTATTCGACAAAGTTTTCCTGGTTATAGAATTCCTTGGCTTGCGAATAGAGTTTTTCGGCCTCCGCCTCATCCTTCCAATTCGAGAACCAATTGATCTCCATGCCTTGTTCTTCGATCAGGAAGGAATCGACCAACGTTTCCCCGTCACGACTCCGGATCACGATATTCTTGTGACCCTCGCTGATCTCCACGGACTTCTCGTCCACTCCGTAATAAGCCATCAAAGCCTCTACCCCAAAGTGAAAAAAGTGCCGATCACGAACCAAAGGCATGGAATTGGGCTGCGTGTCGACCAAGGTATTGTTCGAGTCCTTCCAAACCAACTTGAGCCGATCTCCATCCTCAACCAAGGTTGGAGAACGGGCTTGATTAAGATCAATTCCTTCCAAGCCCAATTTTGCCATTTTACCTCCCATAATATTGTATGCATGAGCCTTGCCTCCTCCCGGAAACCAGACACGAACTATTCTTTGCATCCCGTCCACCTTGTTCGGAGCAATCGTTATCGGAGCGTTGATACCCAGGTATTTTTCATTTCCATAGGAAAAAATTGGATAAGTCGGACTCTCCGGATAACGAAATCCCATCTTGGTGGAGTCATAACCTTCGTTAAGGTTAGGGGGACCTGCGAGGAAATCAACGAATTCGTTTTTGAGGAAAGGTGTCTGGACGTTTGTGAACGCAGAGGCCAAAACAACTTGATGGGGGTATTGACCAACAAGTTCGGCAATTGCGGAATCACTTACGTAAACATTCCTTTCGGGAACCATGCTCGAAGTACTCTTCGGGGAAAAGATGAAATCATAAGCCACGACCCTCGCCTTCCCTTCCTCCAACAATATCTTTCCGACATCTCTGAAAAAGCCTCGGTTCCAGGGACGTTCTCCGACTTCATCCATACTCAGGGTATCGGAGTCAAAATTAACATATATCACCTTGGGAATTCTCGGAACCGTCTTATTCTCTTCAACCTTTACCCTCTCGTCGGCAAACGGTTGTTCCCGGTGCGAAACGTTCCCCCTTGCCTTGAACCGCAAGTCCACCGATTTGTACTCTAGGAAATCCAAGAAGCCGAAATGATTGAGGACAATCCAAATCAGGGGGACGGTCAAAAGACAAATGAAGGTTATCTTGGATTCCTTGCTTAGCTTGAACATGGGATGCGAAGGTTGAAAAGTTAGAGAAAGAAGCTCTAACTATTACAATCTCAACCTTACGCTTCATGGCAAACCAAAAGAAATTCCCTTTCTTACGAAGAGTTCTTTTGCCTTGGACAAATCCTGCGTTTGCGTACGCTTATAAGATTGGCTCCATTTTCAAACACAATGAACGAATCACAAAGCAACAATCTTCCCCCCGCCCCCGAAGAACAAGAACGCATAAAGTCCGAAGCAGCCTGGGTAGACCTTCTCCGTCAGGAGATGGGTCGCGTGATCGTTGGTCAAAAATACCTGGTCGACCGCCTGATCGTCGGATTGTTGGCCAATGGACACGTCTTGCTCGAAGGAGTGCCCGGTTTGGCCAAAACTCTTGCGGTCAAGACGTTGGCTCA
The DNA here is from genome assembly GCA_038121045.1 of Opitutia bacterium. Classification (GTDB taxonomy): domain Bacteria; phylum Verrucomicrobiota; class Verrucomicrobiia; order Opitutales; family Seribacteraceae; genus Seribacter. The sequence goes on along the minus strand of JAYOMW010000003.1, from coordinate 49,500 downwards.
ATGTATGCGCGCCGAATTCAAGCGCATCCAATTCACGCCCGACTTACTCCCTGCCGACGTGGTCGGAACCCTGATCTACAGCCCCAACCAAGGTGAGTTCACGACCAAAAAAGGTCCGATTTTCGCAAACCTTTTGCTAGCGGACGAAATCAACCGGGCTCCGGCCAAAGTTCAAAGCGCGCTGCTCGAAGGCATGCAGGAGAGGCAGGTTACCATCGGAGACGAAACCTTCCCTCTGCCCCAACCCTTTTTGGTTCTTGCCACCGAAAACCCGATTGACCAAGAAGGCACCTATCCTCTCCCTGAAGCTCAAATGGACAGGTTCATGCTCAAATTGATTGTGGACTATCCGGACCGGGAAGAAGAACTAAAGATACTCGAGGCCAATGCAAACGTTTCTGTAATCCACGAGGTCAACCCCGTTGTGGATGCCGAGACCATTTTCCGATCAAGAAAACTGATCGACGGCATTTACTTGGACGACAAGCTCAAGGCCTATCTCGTGGACGTAGTCCTCGCCACGCGGGATCCGGGACTTTGCGGGGCATCCGAACTGGCTGCGTTCATCCGCTTCGGAGCTTCTCCCCGAGCCACCATCAGCCTGGCACAAGCGTCTAAAGCCGTAGCCTTTATGCAAGGCAGAAGCTTTGTAACGCCTCAAGACATCAAGGACGTAGGACTCGACGTTCTGCGACACAGGGTCATCGTCAGCTACGAAGCGGAAGCCGAAAGCGTCACAAGCGACGACATCGTCAAAAAGATTTTCGAGACGGTGCCGGTTCCCTGATTCGAAAAACGTACCGAATATTTTTCAACTGGCTTCCCCATGGACCAATCGGACCAAGAATTTACCCGAGAAATCCTCCGAAAGGTCAGGCAAATCGAAATTCGTTCCAATCGCCTGGTTTCGGAAGCTTTGGCCGGATCCTATCACAGTGCGTTCAAGGGACAGGGAATCGATTTTGAGGAAGTACGTGAATATCAAGCGGGGGACGAAGTCCGATCCATAGACTGGAACGTAACGGCAAAGATGGGAACCCCCTTCGTCAAACAATATAGGGAGGAAAGAGAACTGACGATTCTCTTGGCCATTGACGTAAGCGAAAGCGGAACCTTTGGCTCAACCAAGCGAAGCAAGCGCGAAAGACTGGCCGAACTTGGGTCCCTCCTTGCATTCTCCGCAAACAAGAACGGAGACAAGGTCGGGCTTTTGCTTTTCTCGGATCAAGTCGAAAAGTATCTACCTCCCAACAAAGGCCAAAAACACGTGTTGAGAATTCTTAGGGAAGTTCTTTTTCACCCCAACCGGAGCAAGGGAACGGACTTAAACGAAGGGTTGAGGTTCATCAACCGCGTGATGAGACGAAGGGCGGTTGTCTTTCTCCTTTCCGATTTCATCATCCCGGAATACGACTCGACGGAAGAATCCGTCGAGGATCTGTTTTTCAAGGAGTTGGCTTCCACCCGTCGAAAGCATGATTTGGTTTGCGCACGCATACATGATCCCTGCGAGTTGGAAATCCCGAACGTGGGTATCGTTCGGCTTGAAGATGCTGAAACCGGTGAAATCATCACCGTCGACACGTCCCAGGCTAACTTCAGGCAGGAGTACGCCCGGAACCGCAAGAAAAACCAAGAAGATTTCGGCAAAAGACTACGGAGAAGAGGGATTGACAATTTTGAATTCGCGACCGATTCCGATTACGTCGGCACCCTTCAAGCATTTTTCCGCATGCGGGAAGTTCGAAGAAACCGATGAACTGGAGAAATCCGATTCGACTCCAAGGCGAGGCTACCTGGCTGGATCCTGCGATTCAGAAGGATCAGCCAATCCCCGTATTCAAACCTTTGACCCAAATAATCAGCGAAAACGCCATGCCCATTGGTATCTTGGCCTTGCTTCTTTTCGTGGGGCTTTTGACATGGGTTTATTTACGCAAAAGATCGGCATCACCGGTCGAACAGGTTGCCCCCCCTCCCGTCGACCCCTATCAGGAGGCGCTTGACAATATTGCTGAGCTCCAGGGGAGAAAGCCTGGTCTGAAGCCAAAACCTTTTGTTTTCAGGCTTTCCGAGATCCTCCGGGTCTACATAGAGAAGCTTTTCAAAGTCCCCGCCATGGAACTGACGAGCGAAGAATTCATGCGGGAAATTGTTTCCCATTCTTTTTTTCGAAACCGCTACGAGGATCTTCTGCGCGAATTCGTGGAACGGGGAGATCGCGTCAAGTATTCCAAGGAGCTGATGGGTCAGGATGAAATGAATCAGCTTCTCAACACGGCCCTTCATATCGTGGAAGACACCCACATGAGGTTGCAGGAAGAAAAAATGCAACCGCTGCCGGCAAACGCTAAGAATCCGAAATGATCGACTTCATCGAATGGGATCGGCTTGGGCTTGCGGATCCGCATTGGCTTTTTTTGCTGATTGCAATCCCCTTGCTCATATGGATCAGACTCAAGGGTAAAATCGACAACTCGGCCTTGCGGTTTTCGACTCTCGATATCATCAGCAGGACAAATTCAGGCAAAAGCAGATTCAAATCATGGTTTCCCCAACTGCTTCGGTACTTATCCTTGGCCTTTCTCATTCTTGCCATTTCCAGACCGCAATACGACCGAAGTACCGAAACCGTTCTTTCGAGCGGGGTTGACATCGTATTGGCGATCGACTTGTCCGCCTCCATGTTGGCCTTGGACATGAGCGAGTCAAATGGCCGGGAACGAACCCGCTTGGACGTGGTCAAGGAGGTGATCGACGATTTTATCGACAAAAGGCGGCACGACCGTATCGGATTGGTCGCCTTTTCCGTGAACCCCTACCTCGTAAGCGCCCTGACTTTGGACAAAGAGCACTTGAAAAAAAACCTGTCCCGGTTGCGTGTTGGGCTAACGCACCAAACCGGCACCAACATTGGGTCCGCCTTGGCCGAGGGCATCAACAGACTGCGCTCTTTGGATTCAAAATCAAAAATCCTGATTCTCTTGACCGACGGCAAAGACGAACCTGCGCCGCAACACAGTCCTCTCATCTACGCCGAAGGCGCCAAAAAAGACAAAATCAAGGTATATACCATAGCGATTGGCAGCAATGCCAGTACCAGGAGTTATCTTTTCGATCCATCGACCAGAGACGTCTTGCGTTATCCAAATGGCCGAGAAATCGTCAAAGTAGTCAACTATCCCGTCGACAAAGAGATCTTGAAGAAAATAGCCAAGTCGACCGACGCCCGCTTTTTCGAAGCTCAAGACAAGGAAGGTTTAGCCTCGATTTACGATGAAATCGATCTCCTTGAAAAATCCGACGTCGAGCTGAGCGTAAACGCCCTCTTCGAAGAATTGTTTGCCTGGCCTCTTGCTCTGTCCCTTGCCTTCCTTCTCCTCGAGATCATTCTATCCCGCACCCTGTTCCTTCGCATCCCGTGAGCCTCTTCGTCGAACCTACTTTCATTTACGCCGGTTTGGGCGCGTCTCTCGGTTTGTTTTTGCTCTTTTGGTACACGCAAAGAGTCCGCTGGCGAAGAGTGAACCTCTTGATCTCCTCCAAACTCATGCCAAAGCTCGTTCCATCATGGTCCAATAGCCTGCAATGGACCAAGCTTTCCCTCCTACTTTTGGCGGTCTTTTTGCTTTTCGTTGCGTTGGCCCGCCCTCAATGGGGAACGGAGAAGAAGAAAACCGAACCCACCGGCATCGACGTCATGATCGCCCTGGACGTCTCCAAGAGCATGCTTGCCCGAGACGTCCGGCCCAACCGTCTTGAACGGGTCAAGCTAGGCATCACCAACTTGCTCGATCGCGTGAGAGGAGATCGGCTTGGGCTCATCGCTTTTTCTGGAACTGCGTTCCTGCACTGCCCCTTGACCCTCGATCACCAAGCGTTTGCCAAAACTCTCAATGATCTTGAGATAGGAACAATCAAGACCCCTGGCACCAATTTGGCCGGTCCCATAGAAGAAGCTTCGCGTTCTTTTTCGAAAAACGACCGGGACAAGTTCCTCATATTGCTCTCCGATGGAGAGGACCTTGAAGGGGAAGGACTGAAACGGGCCAAGAAAGCCAAGGATCAAGGCATTCGAATATACACGATCGGAATCGGATCACCCGAAGGCGCCAGAATCCCCATGGATCCACTCGGTCAACCCGCCCGCAATTTCCTCAGGGATCCACAAGGCAAAACAGTCATAAGCCAGATGGACCAGCGAGCGCTCCAGGACATTTCCGACGCGACCGGAGGCCAATACTATGCAATGGGTCCGACAGGAGAAGGATTGGGCGAGGTCCTCGAATTGCTTCAGTCCATTGGGCAAAAGAAAAAACGCGAGCAACTGTCGACCGAGTTGCCGATTGATCGCTATCAACTTTTTGCTATAATAGTCCTCCTTGTCCTTATCTCCGAAATGCTAACCTCATCCGGCAGAAAACAACTGGCTCGCGCAAGCGTGAACTGTATCGCCATTTTTTTCTGCATGCTCGGCGGTTGTCTTAAACAAGACAATGTGAAAAGGGCTGAAGAAGCCATGACCGAAGGCGATCCGGTTGCAGCTGCCCGCTTTTACGCGGCCGAAATCGATGCATCCGAAGACAAGGCCGTTGACCCGAGGCTCTACCTGAACGCCGGGTTGGCTCACCTGGAAGCAGGTTCACTCGGCAAAGCGGAAAAAAACCTGGAACAAGCGCTCGACGCGTCGATGGACTTTCCCGACCTTCAATCCAAAGCGCTGAATGCCCTGGGAAACGTTTTTTACCTGAGGGCAAACGACCACTTGGACCAAAGAGACGTCGGTCAAGCGCGCATGGCATGGGAGAAGGCACTGGGGCATTACCGGAATGCTTCCTTACTCGATGGGAACAAAAAAGCGGACGACAACCTGTCCTCCCTTCAAAAACAGTTGGAGGAAAGGATCAATTCGATGATTTGCCGAATGACCGGGAGCTTTTGGCGTGACTTGAACGGAGACGGTAAAGCTCAAGGCAACGAACCCAGCTTGAAAGGTTTCGTATATTGGGACAAGAACGGGGACGGAGAACACAACAGTTCAAACGAGCCCATTGTGAAAACCAATGACAAAGGAGCTTTTGCTTTCGAATGGATTTCGGAACACTACCCAATCTCCATTCGATTGGGATCAAAATTACTGGATTCCAACAGGAGCGAACCTAAACACCTCGTCCCCATTTATCCACCGCCACCACCGCCCGAAAACCCCGAACTCGTTCGAAATTTTCATATCTTGATCAAGAAACCGGGAAACCTTCGCGTTCCCATTGCCTATCGGGCAGCTCCTGTTTTGAGGGGAACCGTTTGGAATGACGCGAATGGGAACGGGGAACGGGAGAAGAGCGAGAGTGCTTCGGCTTCGTCCACCCTCTATCTAGACCGTAACGGAAACTTTCAGTTGGATGAAAACGAAACCTCTTTCAAGCCGGAAAAAGACGGTACTTTTGAACATTTGGTCCCTCCTGGGCAACATTCGCTTTGCATCAAACCCGACAGCCCCGATGCCAACGTGACTTTCCCTATTGAAACCAAAAAAGCCTATCTTGCCTGGGTCGACTTCGAGTCCACTTCGGACAAACTTGACTTTGGAGTTCAAGAGCCCCCATCGGAAAGCCAGAACCAACAGGAGTCAAACCCGGAACAAAACCAAAGCCAGGAGGCTCAATCCGATCCATCGCGAGAGGAAGAACCGGGGGAAGAAGAAAAAAGCGCAGAACCTCTTCCTCAGGAAGTGAACGCCCTCTATGAAAGGCTCCTTCAGGAAATGGAATCCAAAAGCGAACCACTTGGACAAGAAATGAAAGTCGCAGGTCCCAGACCAAACGGCAGAGACTACTGATCTGGTAATGGCAATGGCAGGAAACATCGATTCTTTCAGTCTAGGTCAAAAGTCAACCTTTCGCCCCAGACTGATCGTCTTCTTAATACTCTCCTTCATTCCTTTCGGAAGTTTCCTTTTCTCTCAGAACCGTAACGTTAGAGCCGAAGCTTTTTTCTCTCCCCCGAGCATCACCCTTTCGAACAGCACGATTTACAAGGTCGTACTGCACGGAACCCAAGATTCGCCCCAAGGATCGATGCCTGCCTTATCCGGACTGAAGATTTCCAATTCACCTCAAATTTTTCGTTCGGCAAGTTTTATCAACGGAAGACCTTCGGTCAGGCTCGAAATGAGCTTTCAGGTCAGGCCAACTCGTGAAGGTTCCTTTACCCTGCCCTCCTGGGATATCACGGCCGGAGGTATGAAACTGAACGTTCCTGCGGCCAACCTCCAAGTCCTTCCCACCAGCCAACAGGATCTCATACGCCGTGAAAGGGAAAGAAAAGAGGAACAGGATCGAAGAGAGGCCGCCTTCATCGAGTTCGACACCTCGAGACCCTTTCTTTTCGAAGGGGAGACCGTTCCGGCTACCGTGCAACTGTTTCTTTGGAACGGTTTGCCCGTCACCCAAATCGAACAGGCTCCGGTCAAAGACGGCGATAGCTTCTCCATAACCGAACTACGCCAACCCAACCAAAGAAGAAACGTTTTGAGAAACGGCAAGACATACAATGTTTTTTCCTGGTCCATTGGCCTTACCGCGGCTATGGCCGGGGAACACAAGCTTAGCTTCAGCACTGCAATCCGGGTTCGCGTCTCCAACCGGAGAAACAACCCGTTCAACAATCCGATCTTCAACGATCCCTTCTTTGGTTTCGGACGAGAGGAGGGAATTACCGTCAAGGGGAACGAGATGACGATGGAAGTTCGTTCCCTGCCCATGAAAGGAAGGCCACTCGGCTTTCAAGGAGCGATCGGAACCTTCACCTCCGAATCAAGAATCGATACCGAACGGGTTTCCATGGGAGATCCCGTAAGGCTCGTTTTCGAAATCTCAGGCACCGGAAATTTTGCCGCCGTGCCGGCTCCGGAAATCAATTCCAATCAAAAATTCAAAATTGGACCGCCGTCTTTTTCTTTCGAGGGCAACCAAATCACCAAGCACGAAGGAAAACAGAGCTTTGAATATATCGTTACCCCTTTGGTCGCAGGCCTTCATGAAATCCCGCCCATTGAATTTTCCTATTTTGACCCCATTCAGGAAAGTTTTGTTTCCGCATCCACTCTGCCTCACCCTCTGCAGGTCGACCGTGGCGAACAATGGAACCCGGGCGTTCAAGGCAGCAACTACCCGAAACAAACGGTTGAATCGAACAGGCCACCGGTCTCGGATCTCTTCCAAGCAGAAAGCGAACCAGGCGACTGGACTGCCACCCTCACGCCAAGCCCACTGATGAACCTACCTGCCTTTTGGTATTTTCAAACCATTCCCTTTGCAGGTATCTGCTCCCTGACTTTTTGGGGCATCAGAAGAAAAACCATAGGAAAGGAAAGATTCAAGGCCAAGGAAAACAGCCTTTCTCGGCAAATGAAGGATTCAGTCGGATTCAACGACGCATCATCTTTGCTCCGAGCTTTTCGGGATTTGCTCCGTTTGAAGATTGCCAAAATCCACAAGTACCCCAATCCGTCTTCTCTTGCCAGTGATGAACTGATCGCGCTCTTGAAGGCGGGCAAAAACTCGGATGAGGTTATCGGTGCAGTCAAGGAACTCCTCAGAAGTTGCGACGATCAGGAGTTTGCCGGCAACGAACTCGCCAGGCAACCGGTCGAAGACCTATATCGGAAAGGCTCCGCAATATTGAAAAAAATCAGATAATGAGTCGGCTTTTCTTGGTTTTCACCTCCTTTCTGACCTTCGCCTGGGCTCAAAGCGGTCACGCGGACTCGGAAAACCAGCTCTTTTATGACGCCGTTCGGGCCGAAGCTGCCAAGGATTTCGATTCCGCGATCCGTTTTTATGAACAATCGGCTAAAAAATCTCACTCGGCGAACTTATACGGCAACTTGGCCAACCTGTATTTCAAGAAAGAGATGTTCGGGCGATCGATCCTCAACTACCGAAAAGCTCTTTTGCTTGCCCCCGAAAATCGTGACTTTGCGGCCAACCTTTCCTTCGTTCGGGAAACCGCCCGCATCCAAAGTTCGTCTTTGGACAGTCGATCCAGTTATCTCTATTTCGACGTCGGCCCGTCCTCGATGAATGCCTGGACGATTTTTACCGCAATCATCTTTTGGGGGGGAATGGGGGGAATGGGATTAATCTATTTTTTGCAATTCGACCGTATCTTTCAAGTCCTTGTTTTTCTCGCTTGGATTGGGCTTAACTCCTTTGGCGCGTTTGGCGTCACAGAGGCAAAAAGCAACCACGAATTGCAAAACCGGGAAGTTATCGTCATTGCTTCCTCCACAAGCGAGGACTCTAACGCAAGCAACCGGATCGACCTGAGAGTATCGGCTTTCGAAGGAAGCGCGACCAACACTTCGGTTCTCCCCGGAGAAAGCCTTTTTTTGGAGAAGAAAGAAAACCAATCGGCCGAGGATGGTTCAGTCAAAAAACATACGAATGCTATCGGAGAAGTTTGGTACTTCGTGAGAAGCCTGGAAGGAAGAAACAAAGGATGGATCAGGCAAGATCAGTTTGAGCGGATCGTCGCACCCAAAACCAGCTGAAAGGGGAAGCGAACCAAGGTCCTCAAATCAATCGGGTATCGTCAATTTTTTCAATCGCCACGAAATCCCCCTTGAACTTTTCCTCCATGATCTTCCTGATCCCATCCGGCAATTCCGAAATCCTTTTCTCGATCATTTTGGAGTCCTTGATTTGACGAATCTGTTTCGGTGCCTCGGTGGAAGGCGTATCATAATCCCCACTCAGGTGATCGGACTCTTCTTCGCGGGAATTTTTCTCAGGCTCGGTTTCATCAGGCTCTGGCCTTTCGATTGAAACAAGGGGGTCATTCTCATTCGCCTTTTCCTCTTCCAGGATTTCCTTGTCTTTTGTTTTGGGCGCCAATTCCCCCTTGGTCGGAAGGGCTTCGGGCCCGACCGATGGACGGACGCTCAGGTCGCTTTGCGGCTCAGGTCTTTTTTTTTTCACCTCTTCGGGAAGCATTCCCGAAATTCTTCGAATGACTTGGTCAATCGAACGGGAACGGCCCGACTCCACGGCCCGGAAAAGAGTCACTTCGAAATTCGTTTTTTCAGAGAGCCCCATCTTCACTAAGTCTTCCCCTTCGCGAAGGGAATCCAAGATACGCACGCACTGCTCGGGACTGACCTTGTATTGGGCTTGGCCATCCCGCAAGCTTTCGAGCAAAAACTCACGAAAAATTTCCGACAAGTCGAGCAAAGAGCGGTAAAAGTCAACGCCTTCCGAAGAGAACTCATCGGCAATTCCAATAATTTGGTCATAGTTTGCCTCAATCAGTGAGTTTGCCAACTTTTCGATCATTTCCCTCGAAGCCAAGCCATACACTTCCAGCACATCCCTTTGGTTGATTGACTTTCCGCAAAACGAAATCATTTGGTCAAGAATGCTTTGGGCGTCTCTCATCCCGCCCATTGCCATCCGGGCGATTGCATCGAGGGCTTTGCCATCGATCTCGATGGACTCGGTTTTGCAGATTTCCTCAAGTTTTCCGATGATCAAGGAAACGGGGATGGAACGGAACTCGAAGCGCTGGCATCTAGAAACAATCGTTGGAAGTACCTTGTGCGACTCGGTGGTGGCAAAGACGAACTTTACGTGAGGCGGAGGTTCTTCCAATGTCTTCAACAAGGCATTGAATGCCTGCTGACTGAGCATATGAACCTCGTCAATGACGTAGATCTTGTAACGGCACTGAGCGGGCGCATACTGACATTCGTCTCTCAATTCCCTCACTTGGTCGACGGAATTGTTGGAGGCGCCGTCTATTTCAATCACGTCCAGGCAACGACCATCCATGATAGCCTGTCCAATTTCCGAGTCCACGGGGACGTCGAGAGACGGACCATCTTCCCAATTCAAGGATTTCGCAAACAAGCGGGCAGAGGTGGTTTTCCCCGTACCTCGGGGACCGACAAAGAGATAGGCGTGGGCAATCCTACCCATTTCGATCGCATTGCCTAGCGTTCGAACGACGTGATCCTGCCCGACCAATTCGGAAAACTGCTTGGGCCGCCAACGGCGGGCAATCACTTGATAAGCTTGTTCGGACATGACAATTCTTTTCTGATCTTCTTCCTGCTTTCAGGCAAGCGAAAGTGAGATTCGAAAACGATTTTGTTTCGTTTTCGACCTGCCGAACGAACACAAAAAAGGCCAGGCACCCCACAGCACACGACCATTGCGATTACCGCTGCTTCCTTCCGGACCTGACGGGGTTCATCCAATTGTCGTCGCATGGGACCCGACCTTAGCCTTAATGATCGATCATTTCGGGAAACAGGGCAACCTTTTTTCGTACCCTCATGAAACTGCCGTCCGCTCGACACGATTCTTTTAGCTTTGCGTTTTCACGTTCGATAAATTGATTAGAGAGGATGGGTAATTCATTCGGCAATCTTTTTAAAATCTCGTCCTGGGGGGAAAGCCATGGAGGGGGTATTGGGGTCGTAATAGATGGATGCCCTCCCCGCCTCCCCTTGACCGAGGAAGATATCCAACCCTTCCTGGACCGCAGGCGACCCGGGCAAAGCAAGATCACAACTCCCCGGGATGAAGAAGATCGGGTGGAAATCCTTTCGGGAGTCTTCGAAGGACTGACTTTGGGGACTCCTCTTGCCATGCTCGTCAGGAACAAGGACGCCCGCCCACAAGCCTATGACGAAATGAAAACCAAATTTCGTCCTTCGCATGCCGACTATACCTACCAGACCAAATACGGGCATAGGAATCATGAGGGCGGAGGGCGTTCATCCGCTCGCGAAACAATCGCCCGCGTAGCCGCCGGAGCCATCGCCCAAAAAATTCTTGGCATGGAGCGAGTCTCCGTCACCACCTACGTCGAAAGAATTCATGACATCAAGGCTCCCGCCCTCGAGGATGCCCCCGGCTTGAACGACATTGAAGCTTCCCCTACTCGCTGTCCTCACCCTGAAACCGCAGCCCTTATGGAAGCACGCGTGTTGGAAGCCAAAAAAAACGGGGATTCCGTCGGAGGCTCCATTCTCTGCCGGGTGAACGGTTTGCCCGTCGGATGGGGATCACCCGTATTCGACCGGTTGGAGGCAGATTTGGCCAAAGCAATGCTCTCGCTGCCCGCAACCAAGGGATTTGAAGTCGGAAGCGGTTTCCAAGGCACTTACCTCAAAGGATCCGAACACAATGATTTGTTTGAAAATGCAGAGGGGCAAATAAGAACCAAATCAAATCGTTCCGGCGGGGTCCAAGGTGGAATCTCCAACGGTGAAGAACTCTATTTCAGGGTCGCTTTCAAGCCAACGGCCACGGTTCTCAAACCTCAACAAACAGTAGACGATGAAGGCAGCAACACTGAACTGATGGGACGGGGCCGTCACGACCCATGCGTCCTCCCGCGGGCCGTGCCGATCGTGGAGGCGATGACAGCCCTTGTACTGATCGATCACCGCATGAGACACCACGCTCAATGCGAATCCTTTTCCTTTCAGGGATAAATGAACGGAAGGCTTCACATCATTCTCGGGACTCCGGGTTCCGAAAGACGAGCCCTTTTGTCGAAATTTTTGGCAAAGAACGAGCAGTCCGATCCCTTTTGCTTCCTTCTCGCACCCGAACTGAAGTCCATGTCGATGCCCCATTCGAAGTGGGCTTGGAATCACAATAAATTCGAGTTCAAGGGGCTTCCCGAATCATCGGAAGTGGATTTTTTTCTTTTCTTTTCAAACGAGGTCGACCTCGCCAATCAATTCGAAGCCGTGCTGGAGGTTCTTGCGGATGAAGAAGACCTCTCCATGGGGCGGATCATTCTCTTCCTGAACTCGACTTTGCTCCCAGGAGCAAACCCGCAATTGACGGCATGGATTGATGCGGCCGGACATTTTTCGGATGCAATTTGTTTTACCCACAGAAAAAATGAAAACGCTATGGCTATCACCCAATGCAAAGAACGCTTCGAAGCCATGAAATACCCTTTGCAAACTTATATTCTAGGCGGCAAAAAGCTCGGGGCTTTGGATGCAATCCTCAACACAAACCCTCGCCGCATCACTCACCTTTTTGATCCGCCTGACTTGTTGGAAGAGAATGACTCTCCTGAAAACGATCCCTATTTGGCCAAGCTTGCAAACGGAAAAAGGGTCAGACCCGTGCCATCTCCCTTCCACTCTTGAAATTCAATCAGAGTCTTTTTTGCTCGACCCAACGGTGTCTTTGAATTGTTTTGCATATTCCCCTTGAGCCGGGGTGGCGGAATTGGTAGACGCGCTAGATTCAGGTTCTAGTGTCCGCAAGGACGTGCGAGTTCGAGTCTCGCCCTCGGCACCACCCAAATTTAAATTATCCCTTCTTCAATCGATACCCTTGCACTTGCAGATTCATCTTGATGGCAAAGCTCGCTAGATTACTCCTGCCGGTTTCAATCGTTTTTCTCACCTCGAATGGCGGCGAACTTTGGGGACAGAGAATTGCCACTCTCAAAAACAAAGCCTTGGAAGGCGATGTCCACTCGCAACTTCAACTTGGCTTTATCTATTCGAAAGGTCGGTTGGAGGACAAGAAAGAAGCAATCCATTGGATGAGTATGGCCGCTGGAAAAGGCATGCCCTCGGCTTGCAGATATTTGGGCTTTGCCTACCTGGAGGGAAAAGGAACCGCCCAGAACAAAAACCTGGCCAAGAAATGGTTCACCAAAGGATCGCTTGGAGGAGACACCTTGTCCATGATTGGGCTTGCCGAATGCCTCAGCAAGCGGGAAGAGAGAATCGAAAGTGCCGCTTGGCTTCTTTTGGCAAAGGACTTGGGGGAACCCCGATCGCTTTGGCGGTTGGAGCAAAGCATGGCAGGCTTGAATGCCATGGAGAAAACGAAAGCCAAGGAAGAAGCAAGTAAGCTGAAATCTAAGCTGCCAAAGGAGTCTTCAAAGCAAACTCCGGAACCTTTCTTAATGAAAAAAAGCAGTCTAACCCTACAAAACGGAAGCCAGTATCGGGGTGCCATTCCAAACGAGATGCCTCACGGGTTCGGCGAACGCATTTCCACGGACGGAGAAATTTATCAAGGATCTTTCCGAGACGGCAAGGAGGAAGGGTACGGAACCTTGTTTTCCCCCCATGGACTAATTATCTACCAAGGCCTTTGGAGCAATGGAAGCCCAACGGACAATTCGGAAAGCCCGCAAGCACAAACACTTGGAAATCAATCCGAAAGCGAATGATACGATCGCAAACGGGTCCCTTTACCCGGTTGCAAGATCCGCTTTACCGTAGTCGCTTGCCTCAAACAAAAGCAACGACGCAGTCGAGCAGGCAACGCGCTTTCCACTGGAAAGCAAAGATCAATTCGACTCGGAATGCGAGTCAGCCACCACGCTGCTGACGTAGAGCTTCGAAGCCACGATTCCCAAAATCAGAACGGCAAACATGATCACCGGAACCAAAACGACCGATAGCTTGAATTTGGTGTGCCCGAAAGTAGGTTTGTCAATAAATTCCATAGCGTATTGTTATTCGAAAAGTTTTGTCTTTAATCAAAAAGGCAGGAGTTGCACAAATCAGTTTGAAAAGTTGGTATTGGATGCCTTTAATCCTCTACCACCCAAGAGTTCCTTCCCGTAAGCAACTCCTGTAAATTACCATCTCCTTTGGACTGGGCTAGATTTACTTGCTGACACAGAGCGTCCTCATAGGTTTCCCGCCCCTCCAATTGCCTAATTACACCGATTGGCGTAGGAAACGAGGGATAGGACATTTGAGCAAGCAAGTTTGCGTAGGCTAAATTAGAGCATTTGGGATCGTGAACCCAAAGATCTTTTTCTTCCATTCCATCTCCAATGGAGACGATTTCCGGGTCAAGTCCGTTCAAGCGGATGCCTTTGTCCCTGTTGGCTCCGAAAACAAGGGGTTGCCCTTCCTCGAGAACAAGAACTTGATCATCCTTGGAATCACGCGAAGTAACGGGGGCAAAGGTTTTGTCATTGAAGATTACGCAATTTTGAAACACCTCGACGAAAGACGTACCTTTGTGAGCCTGAGCCGCCTTGAAAGTCTCGACCATGTGTTTCATATCGGTGTCGCTGGTGCGGGCAACAAAGGTTGCTTCGCTCCCCAAGGCGAAGAGAAGAGGATTGATCGGATGATCAACCGAACCAAGAGGCGTGCTCTTCGTTTTTTTCCCCACCTCTGAAGTCGGACTGTATTGTCCCTTCGTCAGCCCATAAATGCGGTTATTGAAAAGAAGAACGTTGATATCGAGGTTTCGCCTCAACAAGTGAAGCAAATGATTCGCGCCTATGGAAAGCCCGTCACCGTCTCCGGTTATCATCCACACGGATAAATCGGGGTTGGCCACTTTGACGCCGGTAGCCACAGTCGGAGCACGCCCGTGAATCGTGTGAAACCCGTAGGTGTTCATGTAGTAGGGAAATCGACTGCTGCACCCGATCCCACTCACCACCACGAATTTTTCGCGAGGAATCCCCAATTCGGGAAGTGTACGTTGGACTGCGTTCAAGATCGCGTAATCTCCGCATCCCGGACACCAACGAACGTCGTTGGGAGTGGCAAAGTCCTTTTTGGTCAGGGGCGTGTCGTCTGATATTGTGGTGCTCATGTAAAGGTTTTGATACTGCCTTAGTTAATATGCTCGAGAAACTTCTCCCGTAATTCCGAAACTTTGAAGGGCTTGCCCTGAACCTTCCCATAGGAAATAACGTCCACGAGGTACTTTGCCCGCAAAATCAAACTCAGTTGACCGAGGTTAAGTTCGGGTACGATCACTTTCTTGAACCGTCCCATCACTTCACCCAAGTCATCGGGCAATGGATTGATGTGCCTCAAGTGTACGCTACTGACTGAAAAGCCTTCCTCACTCAGGCCTCGGACCGCTGCGGAAATGGCCCCGTAGGTCCCACCCCACCCGATGACCAGCAAATCGCCTTCAGGTTCACCTTGAACCTCGAGCGGGGGGAACGACTTGGAAACAGCGGCCACCTTCTCGGCTCGCAAGCGCGTCATTTCCTCATGATTGTCCGGGTCATAACTCACCCCGCCGTCTTCGCCCTTCTCCAAGCCACCAATCCGATGCTCGAGTCCAACTTGACCGGGTATGGCCTGAGTCCGGGCAAGGGTTTCCGGGTCTCTTCGGTAAATGACGTATTCCTCTTCCGGGTCGGCAAACGTATTTTCGATATCGGGCAAGTCGCAAACATTGGGAACCAACCACGGTTCGGCCCCGTTTGCAACGTAAAGGTCACTAAGCAGGATGACCGGGGTCATGTGGGTAATTGCGATCCGCGCGGCTTCCAAAGCGCAATCGAAGCAATCCGACGGGGAATGAGCGGCCAAGACAGGAATTGGACAATCACCATGGCGAGAGAACAAGGCCTGAAGCAAATCACTCTGCTCGGTCTTTGTGGGCAACCCCGTACTTGGGCCTCCGCGTTGTACGTTGCAAATGATCAGAGGAAGTTCGGTAATGGAAGCCAAGCCGATGAACTCGCTTTTCAGGCACATCCCGGGTCCACTGGTCGCGCAAACGGACAAATCCCCGGCAAAGCTCGCTCCGAGAGCCACTCCCATAGCGGCAATTTCGTCTTCCGCCTGAACACATTTGACGCCGTATTTCTTAAGTTGAGACAAGCCTTCCAACACAGGAGATGCAGGGGTAATCGGGTAACCGGAGTAAAGTAACTCCCGATTCGCCTTCTTGCTCGCAACCACCAGACCGTAAACCATAGCCTCATTGCCTGAAATCTTCCGATAAACCCCGGGACGCGACGCAGCCTTGGAAACTTGATAGCGGTTGCGAGCAGTCTCAAGGGTATCGCCCAAGTTGTATCCAGCTTTTAAAACCAAAGAATTCGCCTCGGCGACCTCGGGAAGTTTTTTACCCCACTTGGCTTCAAAAAAATTGAGCGTCGGCTCAAGGGGCCGTCCATAAACAAAATACATGAAACCCAAGGCAAAGAAGTTTTTGCACCTTGCCTTGTCCGAGGGTTTGAGAGGACTTTCCGCAAGCGCCTCTTTAGTCAGATTGGTCAAATCGAGTTCGACCAAATGGTATTTGTTGCGAAAGTCTTCATCCTCCAATGGATTGGATTCATACCCAGCTTTGGTCAGGTTCATTTTCTTGAACGAGTCGACGTTCACGACCAACATTCCGCCTTCGGGCAAGTCGTCAATATTGGTCTTGAGGGCGGCGGGATTCATGGCCACCAAAGCATCGGGCATATCGCCAGGAGTCAGAATTTCTCTGCTCCCGAACTGCAATTGGAATCCGGAAACACCGGCAAGGGTACCTGCCGGGGCTCGAATTTCCGCAGGGAAATCGGGTAAGGTCGCAATATCGTTTCCGGCAAAAGCGCTGGAGTCCGTAAACCGTTCACCCACGGTTTGCATACCATCGCCGGAGTCACCGGCAAATCGAACGACGGCGGATTCAATTTCTTGAAAGGAGTCGGTTTGTTGAGTCATTGAGGATTTGTATTGAAAATCTTGGAAAGGGCAGATTTGAAAATGTTACGTCGACAGGGGAATCACAACGATTTTCCGAAAGATTGCAAAGAAAAGATGAGACATTTTGCACAATTCCCAAAATCCGAGAAAAACACTTCATATTTCCGGGTTCGGAAGAGGGAAAGGAAATAGATTGAAGGCAAAGGAGATTCTTTCGGAATCCGATCGGTTTTCATGGACTCCATGCCGTAGCGCAGGATCAAAAATCACTATTTTCCCAACCTCTGGAGAAATCTCAAGGTCATCCTCTCCGTCGGTTCTAAAATAAAGATTGCCCGACGTCTCCTCGCAAGCCAAGTAAGTCACCGCCGACAATCGGGACAAATCCTGATGATCATGCAAACCAGTGCGTTCACCCGGGCGAGTAAGATTGAACCAAAAGGGAGGAAAAGGATGATGTGAACGGGAGAGAGGTTCGAACAAAATGACGGAGGTTATTCCCAGTTCCGCCTTGCCCATGTCCCGCGCAAATCGCATGGGTTCGCGAATGCCGGGAACAAGGTCGACGGGGAGATAGGAGTTTTCCCAGCGCCCTCCGATCTTGTGCGAACGCTCGAAGCTTTTACGATTTGCCTCAAGTTCTTCGAGCAACTCGGGGACCCACTTCTTCCTGTTGGGTACCCATGCCTCGACTATCTTTTTCCCTCCGAAGGACAAGGTTTGGATCATGGCAAAGGAGCTAACTTGCTAAGAACGGCCTCTTGACCGGGAAAGTCCCGAGCAAGTTGTTCGAGGTTGGGCCAAAAGAAATCCGCTTCGTCAAATCCGGGACTCACCGAGCAACTCACCAGCGACCATTCTTCGGTCCCGGTGGGATTTGCCCCGAAAACGGTTCCTGCAGACAGGGTTACTTGAGGGACTTCTCCAAACGTCAACCGACAACCCAATTTGGTGGATTCGTATTCACCACCGGAGAAAGAATGCAATTCCATTGGATTGCCACAATGGAAATACCAAGTCTCATCCGATTTCAAGTAGTGCAAGCGGGATACTTCGCCTTTTTTCAACAGGTAAAGGATAGATGTTCCGCAAGGACGTCTTCCACGGGAAAGCTCGACCGTTCGATCCGATTCGTAAGTCCTCCGGAACCAACCTCCCTCTTTGTGAGGCTGCAAACCCAACTCTTCAATGACGGCAACCGCGGATTGTTTCATCGGTTAGCGGTAAAATTAGTGTCTGAACGGCTCGCAAGGGTAAAATGGTCGGGACGGTGAGATTCGAACTCACGGCCTCCTGCTCCCAAAGCAGGCGCGCTAACCAGACTACGCTACGTCCCGATAAAATGCTCTCTTAAACATTTCCTCGAAAATAAGCAAAGCAATTCATTATTTGCAAGAATGTGAAAAGTTCGTAAAATCTTTCGGTTTGCAAATAACGCATCAAGATATCATGATACGTTGATACGTTAATGAAAGACTTTTCGAAAACACCACCCTCGTCGAACAACCTCGAGGAACTCGCTCAAGAACGCATTCTAATCATGGATGGGGCAATGGGCACAATGATTCAGCAAGAGAGGTTGGAAGAGGCAGACTTTCGCGGAGATCATTTCAAGAACCACTCCACTGAGTTAAAAGGAAACAACGACCTGCTTTGCCTTACCCGCCCGGAAATCATCCGTAATATTCACCGGGCTTATTTCGACGCCGGAAGCGATATGGTCGAAACCAACACCTTCAACGCCACGAGTATCGCCATGGCCGATTACAACTTGGAGGAAATCGTACCCGAACTCAATCTGGCCGCGGCCAAGTTGGCGAGGGAGGCAGCCGACGAAGCCATGGCCAAAGATCCCTCCCGACCCCGTTTCGTGGCCGGAGCCATTGGCCCGACGAACCGAACGGCTTCTCTCTCCCCGGACGTCAACGACCCCTCCTTGCGCAACGTTAACTTCGATCAATTGGTGGAAGCCTACTTTGCCCAAACCAAGGCTCTTGTCGAGGGCGGGGTCGATCTGCTTCTTCCCGAAACAACTTTCGACACCCTCAACCTCAAGGCAGCGATTTTCGCAATTGAGAATTATTTCGAATCGTTGGGCAGGCGCATTCCCGTCATCATGTCCATCACCATTACCGACGCATCCGGTCGAACGCTTTCCGGACAAACAACCGAAGCCTGTTGGAATTCCATAGCTCACGCCAAGCCATTGGGAGTGGGATTGAATTGCGCGCTTGGAGCGGATGCCATGCGTCCTTACCTTCAGGCTTTGTCTAAAAATGCCGGTTGCTTCGTTCACTGCTATCCGAACGCCGGTTTGCCCAACCCCCTCTCGGCTACCGGTTACGACGAAAAACCGGAAGACACCGCTTCCTCTTTGTCTGTCTTCGCCGAAGAAGGGTTGCTTAATTTGGCCGGCGGTTGCTGTGGGACAACGCCCGAACACATCCATGCGATTTCCGAGAAGCTTTCCCAATACGAACCAAGAAAAACGCCCGAAATCGACCCAGCCCTGCGACTGAGTGGCCTGGAACCTTTTGAATTGAAAGGCAAACCAACCTCTCTGATCATGGTCGGAGAAAGAACAAACGTCACCGGTTCTCCCCGTTTCCGAAAGTTAATCGAGAGCGAAGATTACGAGTCCGCCCTCAAGATCGCAAAGCAGCAGGTTGAAAACGGAGCCAACGTAATCGACGTCAACTTTGACGCCGCCCTGTTGGACGGCGAAGCCTGCATGACCCGCTTCCTGAACCTAGTGGTTTCGGAGCCCGACATCTCAAGGGTCCCGATTATGATCGATAGCTCGAAATGGTCGGTCATAGAAGCCGGACTGAAGGTAATTCAAGGCAAATGCATCATCAACTCGATCAGCCTGAAGGAAGGCCCCGAGGTATTCAAAGAGCAAGCTCGCTTAGCCCTTCGCTACGGTGCCGCCGTCGTAGTCATGGCCTTTGACGAAAAGGGCCAGGCCGCTACCTTGGACGACAAAGTGAGGATTTGCCAAAGGGCGTACGAAATTCTCGTCGAGGAAGTCGGCTTCCCGCCCGAAGACATCATTTTCGACCCCAACGTTCTTACCCTGGCCACGGGCATGTCCGAGCACAATTCTTACGGCATCGACTTCATTGACGCGGTTAGGGAAATCAAAGCCCGATGCCCGCATGCCCGGACAAGTGGAGGAATCAGCAACGTTTCCTTTTCCTTTCGCGGCAACAACCTCGTTCGGGAAGCCATGCACGCGAGCTTCCTTTACCACGCGTGTCAAGCCGGACTCGACATGGGCATCGTCAATGCAGGAATGCTGGCCGTCTACGACGAAATCGAACCGGAACTCCGAAAGAGAGTCGAAGAAGTGGTTCTCAACAAGGATCCCAAAGCGGGGGATCGTTTGCTTGAGCATGCGGAAGAAATCAAGGACCAATCTGCCCGCAGGAAATCTGAAGGACCTGATCTTTCCTGGAGAAACCAACCCGTCGGGGCGCGGCTTTCCCATGCTTTGGTCAAAGGAATCGGAGACTTTGCCGAGGAAGATGCAGAAGAAGCCCGTCAATTGCTGGGCCGCCCTCTTGAGGTGATCGAGGGGCCCCTCATGGATGGAATGAAAGTAGTCGGTGATCTTTTCGGTTCAGGCAAAATGTTTCTTCCTCAAGTGGTCAAGAGCGCCCGGGTCATGAAAAAAGCCGTTGCCTATTTGGAACCATTCATGGAAGCCGAAAAAGAAGGTTCCGGGGCCAACAAACAAGGGACCATGGTGATCGCCACGGTCAAGGGGGACGTCCACGACATAGGAAAAAACATCGTCGGAGTCGTCCTAGCCTGTAACAACTGGGAGGTAATCGATCTCGGGGTCATGGTAAGCTGTGACAAGATTCTGGAAGCCGTACGCGAACATGGAGCCGACGTGCTTGGCCTGAGCGGACTCATTACGCCCTCGCTAGACGAAATGATTCATAACGCCCAGGAAATGCAAAAGCTGGGCCTCACCATCCCCTTGCTTATCGGGGGAGCCACCACGAGTAAAGCTCACACCGCCATCAAGATTGCACCGCACTACGACCCACCCGTCGTTCAAGTTCCGGATGCTTCCCTAGTCGTAAACGTTTGCAACGAGCTCACCAATCCCAAGAAGAAGGATGAATATGTCCGAGATCTTCTAGAGAAACAGGAAAAGCTAAGACGCGACCACGAACAAAGAGGTGAGCGCTCTCTTCTTTCTCTCAGGGAAGCCCGCCGAAAAGGCCAAGTTTTCGATTGGCCGAATCAGGAGATTGCCAAACCATCTCAAAACCATCTGGGTGTCCGCAAGCTCGAGGCGGATTTGGATGAGATCCTTTCCTACTTTGACTGGTCGCCGTTCTTTTGGTCTTGGCAGCTCAAAGGGCAATACCCCGATATTTTCGACCGGGGAGAAACAGGCAAAGAAGCCCAAAAGCTATATGAACAGGCCCAAGACCTTCTTGCGCAAATTATAGAAGGTAAGTTATTCAAATGCGAAGCCGTGGCCGGACTTTGGCCGGCCGGTTCGTCCGGGGACGACGTCCATGTCTTCGAGGACGAAGCAAGAACCAAGAAACTAGGCGCGTTCCACTTCCTCAGAAGACAACAGGTTCTCAAAAACAAACCTCAATTCTGCCTTTCGGATTACGTGGCTCCTCTGGATTCCGGAAAAAACGACTACATCGGTGCCTTTGCGGTCAACGCAGGGGATGGCGTCGATACACTCGCCAAGGAGTTTGAGAATAAAAACGATGATTACAATGCGATCATGACGAAGGCTCTTGGGGACCGATTTGCCGAGGCGATGGCCGAATACACACACAAGAAGGTCCGTGAATGGTGGGGTTTCGGCAAAAACGAAAATTTGGATAACGATGACCTGATCCAAGAGCGTTATCGAGGCATTCGCCCTGCATCCGGTTATCCATGCCAACCCGATCATACCGAAAAGGACCTGATTTGGGATCTGCTTAGCGCTAAAGATCAAATCGGGCTCGAACTGACCGAATCACGAGCCATGAATCCAGGATGTTCGGTCTCCGGACTCTATTTCTCGCATCCCGATGCCCAGTACTTCAACGTCGGATCCTTGGGGAAGGACCAAGTGGAGGATTATGCCTCTCGCAAAGGATGGCCCGTGGAAGAAGCGATGAAATGGTTACGGCCCAACATTGACTTCGAAGACTGACGGCCTTCCTTTGGCGTTGCAGGAACCACTTTGCGAAAGTAGTACTCTGTCCATCATGAAGGAAATGACTCCATTGGAAGAAATCCGGCATTCAGCCGCTCACGTCCTCGCCACCGCGGTTCTTCGCTTGTACCCCGACACCCAATTGGACATCGGCCCACCCACCGAATCCGGTTTTTACTACGATTTCGACTCGGAAATCGCTTTCACACCCGACGTTCTGGAGGCGATCGAAGCCGAGATGAAGAAAGTCATCAAGGAAAACCAGAAGTTTGAGAAAATCAAAGTTTCCCGTGAGGAAGCGATCGGAATGATCAAGGAAATGGGACAGGAAACTTACAAGCTGGGCAGGCTCGAAGATATTCCTGAAGGCGAGGAAATCTCCTTTTATCGAAACGGCGAATTTTCCGATCTTTGCGCCGGAACTCATGTTTCCTACACAAAGAAAATCAAGGCCTTCAAACTTCTTCATGTCGCAGGCTCGTACCACCGTGGAAATTCGGATAACAAACAACTTCAGCGTATTTATGGAACGGCCTTCGCCACCAAAGACGAGCTAAGTAAACATCTCGAACGATTGGAGGAAGCCAAAAAGAGAGATCACCGCAACGTCGGGCGTGAACTCGGACTCTTTCACATCGACGAGATGGTCGGGCAAGGCCTGGTTCTGTGGAAACCCAACGGCGCCATCATCCGTCAGGAACTGGAGAGTTTCATATCCGCGGAACTTAACAAGCAGGGATACTCTCAAGTTTTCACCCCTCACGTGGGCAAGCTTGATCTCTACCGGACCTCCGGACACTTTCCCTACTACCAGGACTCCCAATACCCTCCCATTATCCACCGCGACTGCTTGAAGGAACTGGCGGAAGAAGGGTGTTCCTGCTCCGATTTGTCAAACAAGTTAGATGAAGGTGAAATAGACGGGTACCTGCTCAAACCCATGAACTGCCCGATGCACATACGCATCTACAAGTCCGAACAGCGCTCTTATCGCGATCTGCCCATAAGGCTTGCCGAATTCGGAACCGTCTACCGATGGGAGCAATCCGGAGAATTGAACGGCATGACCCGAGTACGCGGCTTTACTCAAGACGACGCCCACTTATTCATTCGCGAGGATCAACTTCAGGACGAAATCCAAGGTTGTCTTGGTCTGGTCAAGCTCGTCTTTGCCGTTCTCGGAATGGACGACTACAGGGTGCGCGTCAGCCTGCGCGATCCCGAGTCCGACAAGTACGTGGGGAATCCCGAAGCTTGGGACAAGGCAGAGGCGGCCCTGAGGGAAGCCGTCAAGACTCTCGGGGTCGATTATGAAGAAGAATTGGGAGAAGCCGCTTTTTACGGACCAAAGATCGATTTCGTGGTCAAGGACGTCATTGGCCGGGAATGGCAATTGGGCACTGTTCAAGTCGACTACAACCTTCCCGAGCGATTCGATCTTTCCTACGTCGGATCCGACAACCAAGACCACAGACCCGTCATGATCCATCGCGCTCCCTTTGGTTCCATGGAACGCTTTTGCGGAGTTCTGATCGAGCATTTTGCCGGAAACTTTCCAACTTGGTTGGCGCCCGAGCAAGTCCGGATTCTCCCCATGAACGACGATCTGATCGAAAAGGGCGAAGAAATCATCGCCCACTTGAAAAAAAAGAAGGTTCGGGCAAGCATTGACAAGCAGTCTGGAAAACTGGGGGCAAAAATCCGCAAAGCGGAAACCGACAAGATACCGCATATGATTATCATAGGCCAACGCGAGATCGACGAAGGTAATGTTTCCGTTCGCTCCAGGAGCAACCCGGACTGGGACGGCACCTGTCCGTTGGAAGAATTCATGGCCAAGGTCGGCGAAGAAATTTCAACCAAGGCATTGCCCAAGGAAAGGACCGCAAGCTGATTTCACTTCAGTCCGGAAATCCTAAAATCGAACTCTTTCGGCCCTAGCTTCTTGCCCCTTTGATTTTCTTTGGGTAAAGTGATGCTCGTGGAACACAAACAACAGGCCAGCCCGTGGAGAAGTTTGCTCGCCCTCCCCTTCACGTTGTTGATTCGAGCCTACCGATTGGTCTCACCTCTCAAACAATTGATTTTGGGACCCTATGCCCGCTGCCGGTTCCACCCCACCTGCTCGGAGTACGCCTTGGAGTGCTTCCAACGATTCCATTTGATCAAGGCCATCTACTTGAGCTTTGCTCGAATCAGTCGGTGCAACCCTCTTCATCCCGGAGGGTATGATCCGGTCACTTTCCCGGAAAACAACCCTGAATGCGATGAATCCGGAACTCACTGACCCACCACCGTCCTTTTGCGACGAGTCAACTGACCTGCTCCCTTTTTTCAAGCAAGCGATCGAGCAAGCGGCGCTTTCTAGCAAACCCGTATTCGCTTCCGTGACGATCGAAACATCCTACTCCGATCCTCTGGCCATTCTCGAAGAGATTCACCAAACGGACGAACCCATCTGCTACCTTGAGAAGCCTTCCAACGAATTCTCCATCGCCTGCGCTGATTTTGTCGCCGAGGCATCCTTCGAAGGTTCCAATCGGTTCGAGCAGGCAAAGGTTTGGGGAAGCTCGATCTTCAATCGTACCATCGTTGCCGGTGACCACATCAATCCAGGGACCGGCCCCACCCTTTTTATGACCGCGACTTTTGAGGATGAAAAGGACAAAGACTCTTCTCTTCCGTCTCTTCAGGTTTTTCTTCCCCGTTGGCAGGTCCTGAGAAAAGGGGGATCGCACTTCGTTATTATGAACGCCCGCCTCGACGGCCAATCCGATCCCGAACGACTCACGGCGGATTTCGCTAATTCAGTGAAGCGGATCAAGGGTATGCGACCCGACTTCACCAAGCCAAAGAAATCCGGCTTGGTCGAACTTGGTCACCCCCTCGAGGAATTCGACTATGAGCGGGCAGTAGGACAAGCCCTCGAGCAAATCCACTCCGGAAAAATCTCCAAAGTAGTTCTCGCCCGCAAACTCACCTACGCTACCTCCAGTCCATTGCGTCCCTTTTACATCGCTCACGCCCTCCGTGAACGGTTCCCTGAATGCTTCACTTTTTGCCTGTCTACTCCCGGTCAGGGAATCATGGTTGGAGCAACCCCCGAAACCTTGGCCAAGATTTCCGGGGTTTCGCTCGAAACCGAAGCCTTGGCAGGCTCCGCGCCACGAGGCTTTTCCGCTGGAAAAGATGCTCATTGGGGAAAAACCCTTCTCGGCAGAGAGAAGGACTTGCGTGAACATCAGTTGGTCATCGAAAGCATTAAGAGAAGGCTGTCGTCCATTGGGCTAAACGATTGCGAGGAGGGGAAGTCACGCTTGCTCAGGCTTGCGAATCTGCAACACATCAGGACCCCCTTGCGTGCCAAGTTACCTGTGGGCGTCCACCCATTCGACGCGCTTTCGGCCCTCCATCCGACGCCTGCCATGGGAGGAACCCCGAGGAAATCCGCCCTTGCGCTCGTCCGTAATCTCGAGGGTTCCCCCAGAGGATGGTACTCCGGGGTAACGGGATGGCTCGACTCCAAGGGTCGAGGAGAATTCATCGTTCCCATTCGCTGCGGAAAAATCATGCCCGACTCCCTCACCCTTTACGCCGGCGCCGGCTTGGTCGAAGGATCCGTTCCCGCACAGGAGAAAATCGAGACGGATTGGAAACTTCAGGCCATGCTTGAAGTAATCACCGGGAAAACGACTCTTCCCGGTGAATGAACTCTGATTCCCAATCAACCGCAAGAGCCAACTGCGCATGGGGATACGCCGTGGCCAAAACTTTGTTTGAACTTGGCGTACGTCATGTCGTATTCTCTCCCGGTTCCCGCTCCACTCCTCTCGTCCTGGGATGCGAAAACCAAAACGGCCTTCGGACAATTCCCATTCTTGACGAGCGAACTGCTGCCTTCTTCGCTCTTGGACTTGGCAAGCGGACCGGCAGACCAACCGCATTGATCTGTACCTCCGGTTCGGCCCCTACCCACTGGTTCCCTGCGGTGACGGAGGCCGATCACTCCGGGGTCCCCCTCCTCTTGCTCTCTGCGGACCGCCCCCCTGAGCTACAGGACTGCGGGGCCGGCCAGACCATCGATCAAACCGAACTTTTCGGCTCATTCGCAAGGGTCTTCCATCAAATTCCCCTCCCCGATGAATCAGAGAGCAGTCTGAAAGAACTGACGGAAATCATCGTGCGCGCACACTCCGAAACCATCGGACGAAACCCCGGTCCCGTTCATCTGAACTTCCCTTTCCGGGAGCCCTTGGTATCCGAAGAAAAGAAACCGGTCGATATCGATCTCCCTGAAATCGTCGCACCCATCCGCTCCCCTTCGCACAGAGGCTCGTCCAAAGCGAATATCATTCTTGAAAAATTGGGTTCGGGCAAGCGCCTGCTCTTGATCGCAGGGGAAAACGCCCCTCTTGAGACCTTCTCGAAATGGGATCATCCCAAGAGCCCGCCCATTCTTTGCGATTCCCTTTCTCCACTTCGTGAAACGCCTGTCCCGAGCCGGATACTCAGGTTTGAGAATCTGCTCCGAAACAAAGGTTTCCGTGAAAGGGCCCGACCCGATGCCATCCTCCAACTAGGCCCCTTGCCTACCTCCAAAACCTTGCGGAAGTGGCTCGGGGAATTGGATGTCCCCCGAGTCGTGATCGAACCCCGGGGCAAAAACGTCGATCCATTGACAAGTCCAAGCCTTTCTTTCGATCTCGATTTCCCGGTGATCTCGTCGCTTGATCTTCCCGAGTGTGAAAAAGAGTGGACTAGCCTGTGGGTTGAATCCGAAAGGAGTGTCGAGGCCAAGTTCGAGCTATTTTTCAGTGATGAGTCCGACTGGTTCGAGGGAAAACTTGCCCGACTTTTGTCGGTTCACTTACCCCAAGCCTCCCAATTGCACGTGGCCAACAGTATGCCCATCCGTGACCTGGAATGGTTTTGGAAAGGGAGTGACTTGGGGCGGACTCTCTCTGGAAACCGTGGGGTCAACGGGATCGACGGGACACTCGGAACCGCCCTCGGAATCGCTCATGACTCTCAAAAGCCAAGTTATTTGCTTACCGGCGAACTCGCGTTCCTTCACGACTCCAATGCCTTGCTCGCAACCAGGGAGTTCTCCGGAAGTTTGACTATATTCCTGATCAACAACCAAGGCGGGGGCATTTTCGAGAATTTATCCGTTGCCGGACTTCCCGCTTTTGAGAAATGCTTCGCCACGCCTCAGGATTGTAACTTCAAGTTGCTTTGCGAAGCCCACGGCGTTGAGCATGTCCTTCCTGAGAATTGGGAGGATCTCATTGAGTTGATTCAATCCGCACCATCCTCTGGGATCCGTACAATCGAGATCAGGACCGACCGCAAAAAAGACCGCGCCACCAGGCGCGAGCTTCTTGGTCTCGGACCGGAGGCCTAAATAGCCAAATGCCGGAACTCGCTGAAGTCTTGTTCGCCACCAAAGCATGGGCCAAGGGGAAGGGGCAGAAGATCATCGGAGTCGAAACTAAAAACGCTTCCCGGGTATTCAGAGAGCTTGACCCTGAAGTTCTCAAGAGGACTCTCAAAGGGAGCGTTCTGCTGGGATCCGAAACCCATGGCAAAAAAATGCTCTTTCGTTTTTCAGGAGAAAGATGGCTCGGGCTTCATCTCGGCATGACCGGTTGGCTTTTCGAGGAGAATCCGGAATATCCATCGGCTAAGCACGATGCCCTTGTTTTGCGACAAACCGAGAGAAGTTTGGTTTTCCGGGATCCCCGCCAATTTGGCCGCATCCTCTGTCACAAGGGCAAAGACGCCCCCGGATGGTGGAACAATTTGCCAACGGAGATTCATTCCAATGCCTTCACCCTGGAACGGGTCAGAGATATTTTGCAGCGGAGAAAGCGGGCCCTCGTCAAGGCAGTCCTGCTCATGCAGGAATTCTTTCCAGGAATTGGTAACTGGATGGTGGATGAAATCCTTTGGCGGGCACGCATTCACCCGGCAGAGCGGGCAGGCAACCTATCACCCGCCAAACAGAAGGCCCTTTGGGAACAAACCCGATTCGTGACAAAGGGCGCCCTTCAAACGGTCGGGACACGAGGAGGCGATCCACCTGTAGGCTGGTTGTTTCACGTACGTTGGAAAGACGGGGGAAATTGTCCTCAATCAGGCAAATCTCTCGTACGCGAGACCGTGGCCGGGCGAACCACCTGCTGGTGCCCTTCTTTGCAGCGCCTGACCAAAAGATAATTTATTTTCTAAGGTTTCGCGTTCCTTTGCGTCACTTAAGTTGACACGGTCCCCGTGCACACGCTTTAACTTATCGTTACAATTTAGAAAAATCCTGCGCAGACGCGAATTACCGATATGAAAATCACCCTTCCCTCAGCGACCCTCTTCCTACTTCTCGCCTCTCTGACTATCAAACAGACACAGGCTGTTTCATTCAGCTTCTTGGAAAAATTCGCCATTTCCGAGAACCGCGAAGATGCCCTCAAAGAACTGATTCCCGGAACCCGCGAGTATTATTACTACCACGCTCTCCACGCTCAAAACCAAGGAGATGCCGAAGAGCTCAAGCGAATCATCGGACTATGGATCAAGCGCTACGGGCACTCGAGCCAAGTCAAGGAAATCCAGAATCGCCAAGCCTTGCTCGATTTTGAAAAAGACCCCGAAAAAACCTACTCTCACCTCAAGAACGAATTGCGGCCCAACTTCAACCACAGCCGGTTGATCGAAGGAAGAAAGCCCACCCACCCGACCAAGCTCGACCAGGACGCCATCGGTTACGACTACTTTCTCAACCAAGCCTTCCGCCTGTACAAAAACGTACAGGGGGTATCGGATCGCGGACTGGAGACGCTGAATCACGATGACCTCGATGCGGATAGGCTCAGGCACTTCCTCAGCCGTCTCCAAAGACCCGACGTTCCAAACTTGCCCGCCTTCGTGGCCAAGGATCTGAAGGCCAAATTGAGCCGGGGATTCGGGTCCCATGGCATTCACCGAAACATGACCAAGGCCCAGCTCGACGAGCTACTTCAATTGGAGCCCAAACTGATCGACAATTCGAACTTCATCAACGTCTACCTCACCAAGCTCGCTCCCTCGGACGACGTGGACGTCGCTTACGACCTCGAGGAAAAGGAAAAGCACCTCAACCGCATCTACCTCTTTTCCAAACGGCTCGCTCCCGCCCACAACTCACTCAAGGCGAACGTGATCTATCACATGCTCCGGTTACAGCGCTCCCGGGGCGAATGGAACCGCTCGCTTTTCATGGAATACCTCTCGCTCCCCCGAAGGGGCCTCTACGTCAACCCGAAGAGGTGGGAGGAAGCCTTACGCAAAGATCGTCGAATCGAGGTAAACCTGGGTGCCGACTACCGGTCCTTCACCGGGCTGGACAGAATAATCAACGACGAACCCTTGATCCGGTCCTACTTCCTGAAGTTTTTCATCAAGGAGCAAAACTACGAACCCTTCGTCCAGCTCGTTCGAGACGATTATCTCAAACCCCTCTTTGCCGAGGCCAAGCTCACCTCCGGCTCAGGCGACCCCGAAAAATGGTACTCCATGCTCTCAGCCGGTGCCGTCAACAGCCTGCGCGAACGGATCGACCTCGACTTTCCCCACGACAACAAGGAATTCTTCGGGGCAAACGAACCCGTCCGGCTGAAGCTCGCGGTCAAGAACGTCGAAACTCTCCTGGTCAAAGCCTTCGAGATCAACACCTTCAACCATTACACCCGAAACCTCCGCCCAGTTGACACCACGATCAACCTCGACGGGTTGAGTGCAACTTGGGAACGTATCGTCAAGTACAACGAATCTCCCATGCTCAGGTCGGAGAGGAGCTTTGACTTCCCGGAACTGAAAAAGCCGGGTGTCTACGTAGTCGAGTTCATCGGGAACGGAAAGAGCAGCCGGGCCCTCGTTACCAAGGGGAATCTCAGAATCCTGGAAAAAGTCGGGCCAGCCGGGCACGAGCTCAGGATCGTGGACGGGAATAACGCAAAACGTCCCAAGGCAACCATCTGGCTCGAGGGAACGGAATATACACAAAACAAGGAAGGAATCATCCATATCCCGTTCAGCAACCGCCCGGGCAGACGGGACCTGGTTCTGCGGGACGGTTCCTTTTGCGCGCTCGCTCAGCTTGACCATCTCTCCGAGAGCTACAAGTTGGACGCCGCCATTCACCTTGAGCGGGAAAGTTTGGTCGAGGGAACGACGGCCAAGGTGATCCTTCGTCCTCTTCTTCGCCTTAACGGAAACCCTGTTTCGACCGACCTTCTGGAGGAGTCCAAGTTGATTATCCATTCGTCCGATCACGACGGCACTCCGGGCATGATGGAAATCGACCTCCCGAAATTCGAACAAGGAAAGGACCTCGTTCATGAATTCAAAGTCCCGAAAAAGCTGTCGACCCTTCGCTTCGAGCTCAGGACCAAGGTCCAAAACCTGAGCAAGGCAACCAAGCAGTCCCTCCGGCGCGACCGAACCTTTACCGTAAGCCAGATGGATCGAACCCTCAAGCCTGAGGCTCTATATCTGTCCCAAAGCGCGGGCGAATATTTTATCGAAGCGCTCGGTCGCAACGGTGAAATCGTAAGGGACCGGGCCTTGGTTCTTGAAATCAAGCACCTCGATTTCACGAATACTCGTACCCTCAGCCTAAAGACCGGACAGGACGGACGGATTGAACTCGGCGCAATGCCCGGGATCGAATGGGTCCGTGCCCGCCACCCGGACGGCGCAACCTACAATTGGCCCATCGCCCGGGACCGCGCCGTCCGGAACGTCCAGCCTACGGCCATCCATGCCACCACGGACGAAATGATCGAGGTGGCCGTACCCGGGGAACCGGACAACGCGGACAAAACCTCCGTCTTCTCACTCCTTTCCAAGCGCAAGGGCTTCTATGAGAAAAATCATGCCTCGGCAGGAACGATCCAGGGAGGCTACCTCTACCTTCGCGGTCTTGCCCCTGGTGACTACGAACTCTTTCTCAAGCGCACCCGTCAAACGATCACCCTCCGCATAACCGAGGGCAAACGGGCCAACGGGTTCGTCCTGTCCAAGAACCGGATTCTCGAAGACAACCGGCTCAACCCCATCCAAATCCAAGCCGTTGCCATCGAGAACGGAAAAGCGAAGATCCTCGTTGGAAACGCGGGCAAGTTCACCCGCCTCCACGTCTATGCCACCCGTTACCTCTCGAATTGGGATACCTTTTCCGCCTTGGACGTGGGTGGGGCTCCCTCGCCTTACTCGATGAACTTGGCGAGCAAACGATCGCTTTACGTCAAAGAACGGGACATTGGAGAGGAATACCGCTACGTGCTCGACCGCAGGTATGCCGTCAAGTACCCGGGCAACATGCTCGAGCGCCCCGGGTTAATCCTAAACCCTTGGTCGGTCAGAAAGACCGACACGGGGCGGCAAAATGCCGCCCAAGGAGGGGACTACGAAAGGAAGATGGACAAAGCCGGTGAGAGCAAGTTGGGGAGACGCGGATTACGCTCTTCCGGAAGCGGAGGGGAAAGCGACTATGCCGACCTGGACTTCCTCGAGCAAAACGCCCTTCTCTGGGCAAACGTCAAACCCGACGAAAAAGGGATCGCATCGATCGATCTCAAGGGCTTGTCCGGACACCAACGCCTTCACGTGTTCGCCGTCGATGCGTGGAACGTAGCCTACCGCCCGGTATCCCTCCCTTCCTCCGAACTCAAACGCAAGGAATTGCGAATGGTTCGCGAACTGGACCCCGACAAACCATTCTCCGAGCAGAAACTCTTCACTTCCCTCGCCAAGGGCGAAAGATTCAAGTTGGCCGACGTGACCACCTCCAAAGTACAGGCCTACGATTCCCTTGCCCGGGCATACGGTTTGCTTTCCTCTTTGAGCGAGGACGCAAACTTGGCAAAATTCGGATTCGTCCTCGATTGGCCGGGACTCAAGCCTGCCGAAAAGCAAGCGAAGTACTCGGAATTCGCCTGCCACGAGCTCAATTTCTTTATTCATCAAAAGGACCCCGCCTTTTTCAAGAAGGTCATCCTCCCCTACCTAGCCAACAAGAAGGACAAGACCTTCATGGACCATTGGTTGCTCGGTTCCGACCTCTCCCCCTACCTCGAGCCCTACCGTTTTTCCCGACTCAATGCAGTCGAGAAGATTCTCATGGCCAGAAAGCAAAAAGACGGTGGCTCGGCGATGGCCCGCTACGTCAGGGAACTGAAGGAAATGATCCTCCCGAATCCAGAGGAATACAACCGTCTGTTCGACGCGGCCATCGGAAGCTCGGCTTTGGAAACCGATGATTCTCTCGGGTTAAGAGCCCAGCAAGAACAGCAAAGAAAGGATCTCGTTAAATCTATGCGCAAAGAGAGTTTCATGGCCTTGAAGGAAGGGGCCAGCTTCGACAAAAGTTTTAATCAGAAAGGAGAAGGAGGAGGAGCTGCCGACCGAGCCCTGGCCTTCGAATACAGCGCCAAAGCCAACGCAGAGGCGGACTTTGGAGTTATGGATCAAGCAAAGGCGGTTGATGGAATCGAATTTTCCGACTCCAGTTTAAGTTTAAACCGATCAATGAAAGGGCAAGAAAAACTCCTAAAGAAAATGTCCGAGGAAGCCATCATCGATGCAAAAGAGAAACGGGCAACCAATGGAACCCTCCGGGCAAGATTGGAAGAAAGACAGGCTGTCCGCCAGTTTTACCGGAAACTGCCCCCGACCGAGGAATGGGCGGAAAACAACTACTACCAACTCCCCATCGATCAACAAAATGCCAACCTGATCCTGATCAATGCCTTTTGGAACGACTTCGCCTCCCACCCCGAAGGCGAGTCTTTCGTCTCGGGCAACTTCATTTACGCGACCCGGAACTTTTCCGAAATGATGTTCGCCCTGTCCGTGCTCGATCTGCCTTTCAAACCAGTCGATCATGAAGTCGAAAACAAAGGGACCGCCTTTTCCCTCAAGTCGGACCAACCCTTGCTCCTCTTCCATCAGGAAATTCGCGAGGCCAAGAATGCCGAGGACGCCCGTGACATACTCCTCAGTCAAAACTTCTACCGGGCGGATTCTCGCTACCTGAACGATGGAGGGGAACGCCTTGATAATTTCGTGAAGGATGAATTCCTCAAGCAAATCGCCTACGGATGCCAAGTCGTCATCACCAACCCCACCTCATCCGTGCGCAAGCTCAGGTACCTTGCCCAGATTCCGACCGGGGCCATACCCTTGCAAAACGGGTTCTATTCCGACGGGCGCCCGTTCCGGCTGGAACCCTATTCCACCCGAACCTTCGATTTTTACTTTTACTTCCCCGAGACCGGAGACTTCCCGGTCTATCCGGTACAAGTAGCCAATGAACAGGGACGCCTGGCCGGTGGCAAACCCTTCGTCTTCAAGGTAGTTGAAAAGCTGAGCAAGCGGGACGAAACCTCCTGGGCCTGGGTTTCGCAGAACGGGACGGAGAAAGAAGTAATCCAGTATCTTCGCGACCACAACATGAACCGGATCGCTCTCGACAAGATCGCATTCCGGATGAGGAACGAAAAGGAGGGAGGAGACGGGAAGGACTTTTTCGAGAAGACACTCAAATTGCTCTCCGACCGATTCGCCTACGACCCCACCCTCTGGTCCTATGCCCTCTACCACAAGGACGTCGAACGTCTCAAGGAGTACCTGTCCCGTTCGGCTATGGTCAGCCGTTGCGGACTCTACCTCGAGAGCCCGCTGCTCAGCCTCGACCCCATTCGGCGCGGCTTTCATCAACGCCTCGAGTACAAACCCCTCGTCAATGCCCGGGCTCATCAACTGGGCAAAGACCGCAGGATCCTCAATGATCGGCTTTCCGGACAATACCGGCGATACCTGGACGTTCTCAAGTTTCACCCCAAATTGGGAGACGAGGACTTGTTGGCCGTTTCCTACTATCTTCTGCTGCAGGATCGGGTGGGCGAAGGGCTGAACTTCTTTGCCAAGGTGCGCAGGGAAAAAATCACCGAGAAACTCCAGTACGAATACATGGCCACCTACGCCGACTTCTACAAGGGTGAACTGGCATCCGCCCGCCAACGGGCCTCCAAGTACGCCGATTATCCCGTCGACCGTTGGCAAAACCTCTTCCGCGAGGCGCTCGCTCAACTCGACGAGATCGATGGCAAGGGAATCAAGCCGGTCGACGATGAAGACCGCGAGCAAGTCCAGGACGTCCTCGCCTCAAGCGAACCCGGGCTCGAGTTGGAAGTCGAAAAGGGAGAAATCTCCATTCATGCCCGTAACCTCAAGGATTGCACCGTCAATTACTACCCAATGGACGTCGAATTGCTCTTCTCGCGCAAACCCTTCGTCAAGGACGACACCGAGCACTTCACCAGCATCGTGCCCAACCTGAGCAGGAAAATCTCTCTCCCCGAGGGGAAAGAGGCTCATTCCTTCCCCGTACCTGATGAGTTTGCGGATCGAAACGTCATGATCGAGGTGGTTGCCGCAGGCATCCGCAAGGCCAAGGCCTACTACGCCAATGATCTAAAGGTACAACTCGTGGAAAACTATGGACAAGTACGGGTTGCCCATTCGGAAACGGGCAAACCCCTGCCCGAAACCTACGTCAAGGTCTACGCAAGATTGGGGAACGGACAATCCCGCTTCTACAAGGACGGATACACCGACCTGCGCGGCCGGTTCGACTACGCCTCGCTTAACACGGGCGACCTCGATGACGCCAGGGACTTTTC
>JAYOMW010000003.1:10832-15037 GCA_038121045.1 Opitutia bacterium | reverse complement strand
AACCTCACCAAGGAGCAAATGGACGAGTTGCTCGAGCTCGACCCGAAGTTTATCGACAATTCGAACTTCGTACATTCCTACCTATCGAAATTGGCCCCTTCCGCAGACGTCGACCCAAGACAGAACGACGAGGAGATGAGAAAGTGGTTAAACCGGCAACTTGGCTTCACCCGACGGCTTTCCCCGGCCTTCAATTCCCTCAAGGCAAACGTCATGCACGAACTCCTGGTCTTCCAGCGGAAGCAGGGAGAATGGGATCGCGAAGCCTTTCTCGAATACCTCAAGCTTCCCCGCATCGCCCGCTACGTAAATGACAAGTGGATGAACGAGGAAGTCAGGCGCAGGAGGGATTGCCAAGTGTTTCTCAATGCCGATTTCAGTTCCAAGGGGGCTTACCCGCAAATCGGAAACGACGATTCCCTCGTCCGTTCCTACCTCCTTCATTTTTCGATCCAAGACAAAAATTACGAGGGTTTCGTAAAATACGTCCGCGACGACTACCTCAAGAAAATCTTTGCCGAGGCCAAGCTCACCGCGGGGGCGGGAAACCCCGAGACCTGGTACTCGATGCTCAGCTCGGGCGAGGTTAGAACCATCCGGGAGCGGATCGACCTCGAATTCGCCCACTCCAACAAGGAACGCTTCTCACCGGGCGAAGAGGTCAAGATCAAGCTCTGGACCAAGAACATCGAGACCCTGTTGGTCAAGGAGTTCGAGATCAACGCATTCAACTACTACCTGGGCCAAGCCAGCGAGATCGATACCGCTATCGAACTGGACGGCTTGTCCGCAACCCGCGAGCGAACCTTGACTTTTGAAGAATCACCCATGCGCCGGGTTTCCCGAACCTTCACTTTCCCCGAGCTCAAGAAGCGCGGGGTGTACGTCATCGAGTTCATCGGAAACGGGATCAGCAGCCGAATCCTCGTACGCAAGGGCACCCTTCGCCTCCTCGAGAAAACTGGGCCGGCCGGTCACGAATTCCATGTCATCGACGAGGCCAACAAGCCCCGCCCCCAAGCCACCGCTTGGATCGACGGCAAGGAATACGAACCTGATGAAAAGGGCGTGATCACGGTCCCCTTCAGCACCCGACCCGGGCAAAGGACCGCAGTCTTGAGAGACGGTGACTTTTCCTCCCTCGCCCGCTTCAAGCACTTGGGCGAGAGCTACGCCCTGGATGCGGGCATTTACGTCGATCGCGAAAGCCTTCTGAGCAGGAAAAAGGCTCAGATTCTGGTGCGTCCAGGTCTGCGGATCAACGGACGGCCGACTTCTCTCGATCTTCTTCAGGATATCAAACTGGTCGTCCTTGCCGTGGATTACGAGGGAACCCCGAACCGGTCCGAGATCTCCATCGAGAAACTCAAGGAGGGAGAGGAGTTCGTTCATGAAATAAGCGTGCCCGACAAGCTCTTGCAGATCAGCGTCACCCTAGAGGCGAAGGTCGAAAACCTCAGCCTGGGAAGAAAACAAAGCCTCGGGGATTCCGAAACGTTCGGGATCAATGCAATCGAGCAAGGCTCATCCGTAAATGCCCTTCACCTCGGATGGTCCGCCGAAGGCTATTTCCTGGATGCCCTTGGCAAGAACGGGGAACCCTTGGTTGACCATCCGGTCGTCGTGGAGGTCAAGCACCTCTGCTTCAAGCGGGTCATTCCTCACAGGCTCAAGACCGACCAGTCGGGCAGAATATCCCTGGGCAACTTGCCCGAAATCCAATGGATCTCCGCACGCAATACCGACGAGAAAACCTACCGCTGGCCCATCTTCGGCCAACGCGAGGGCCGGGTCGACCAACCAAAAACTCTGCACGCCTCAACCGGCGAGGAGATCAAGTTGGCCGTATCCGGGTCCTGGACTCAAGGAAAGGAGAGGGAAAAGTGCTCGTTGCTCGAAAGAAAAGCGGGGCTCTACGTTTCCGACCTGGCTGACCGAGTCACCCATCAGGACGGATTCCTGACCCTAAAAGGACTGGCTCCGGGCGACTACGAGCTTTTCCTCAAGGAGACCGGCGAAAGCATAGGTATCCGCGTGACCGCGGGCCAACGACGCTTCGGTTTCGTCGCCTCCGCCAACCGCATACTCGAGGACAACCGGCCCACTCCCTTGCAAATCACGGATCTGTCGGTCCAAAACGGCAAAGTGCGCGTGCAGGTCGCCAATGGGCATGCCTTCGCCCGTGTTCACCTCCTGGCCACCCGGTATGCTCCGCGCTTCGACGTGCATAGCGGACTGGCCAACGCCCCCCTGCCCCAACCCTCTGCCATCCGGTTGAACTCCCCCAAGGCCCTTTACGTTGCCGAGCGGGACATCGGGGAGGAATACCGCTACGTTTTGGAACGGGCTCAAGCCGAAAAATTTCCCGGAAACATGCTCGGTCGCCCCGGGTTGATCCTCAATCCCTGGGCCGTCCGCAAGACCAGCACCAGCCTTCAGGATGCTCGACGAGGGGGTGAATACGCCAAATTGGCCGATTTGGAAGACTTGCAAATGCAGCGTGACTCTTCCGCAGAGAATGACAAATGGTTTCAAACGGCAGGAAATCCGGCATCGGGTGATTTCTCGAGCTTGGACTTCCTTAAAAACAACGCTTTTTTGGCTACCAACCTCGAGATCGGGAAAGACGGGACCGTCGAGGTCGACCTACCCAAAAATTCGGGCCTTCGCCAAGTCCGGGTAGTGGTGACCGACCCCGTCCAGGTAACCTCCGCCACTCTTCCCCTTCCCGATTCTCCCATCGTCCGTCGCGAACGCAGAATGATTGCCACTCTGGATCCGGAAAAGTCATTTTCCGAACAAAAGCGCATGACCGTGGTCGACGCGGGCAAAGCATTCGAGTTGACCGATGCCACCACCTCCCGCCTTCACCTCGTGGACGACCTGCGCGACGCCCATCATCTCCTGCTCACCATCCGGGAAGACGCCACCCTTCGGGAATTCGCATTCGTTCTCGATTGGCCGGGCATGAAGGAAGAGCAAAAGCGTGAAAAATATTCCAAGTACGCTTGTCACGAGCTCAATTTTTTCCTTTTGCAAAAGGATCCGGAATTTTTCAATCGGGTGGTCAAGCCCTACTTGGCCAACAAAAAGGAACCAACCTTTCTCGACGACTGGTTCCTCGGTCGGAAAATGGACAAATACCTCGACCCCTTCCGCTTCGACCAACTCAATGCCTTTGAGAAGATTTTGCTTGCCCGCAAGGGACCGGCTCAGGCAAGCGCCATGGCACGCTATGTCCGGGACAAATGGGAACTGATTGTGGCCGATCCGGAAAAATTCGACCGGCTTTTCGACGTCGCCTTGAAAACCTCCGCTCTGAAGAGCCAAGAAACCAGTGAAATAGCCATTTTAGACGGCCTTCAATCAGTCGAATTGGGAGCCATAGCCGATGATCGAGAAAGTCAAAATGCTTCCGGAATCGGCAATAAGGCTGCCCGTTACGGTTTCGCCGGAAGGATAGCTCTGCCTGCAGATGCAGCGGCCCCTCCGGCACCGGGCGCAGCTGCCTACCCGAACCTTGCTGGATTGTCCGAATTCAGATCATTGGACGAAAATGGCAGGGATGTTGCAAACAACAGTCCCGGCAAAATCGAACGGGAAAAATCAAAGGCAGAGTCGCTCAGAAGGAAATTGGCTCCTCTCCCCAAGCAGATGATGCCCAAACCGACGGCCACTGCGGCATACTTCGCGGCGTCGGAAAAGAAAAGAGCTCAAGTCAGGCAATTCTTCCGGCAACTCGATGCAACCGAGGAATGGGCCGAAAACAATTACTACCATGTCTCCAAGGAACGCGCGAACGCTTCCCTTATCGAAGTCAATGCATTCTGGCGCGATTACGCTTCCATCCAGGCCGGCAAGCCCTTCTTTTCCGGCAACCTCGTCTATGCGACCCGCAACTTTTCCGAGATGCTCCTCGTCTTGGCCGTGCTCGACCTGCCCTTCGAGGCAGGCGACCATGATGCGGATACGCAAGACAGGACCTTCAGGCTGAAGGCCAAGACCTCGCTCATCGCCTTCCACGAGGAATTGCTCGAAGGGGAAGCCCCCAAGGGCAGGCCCGACATATTGCTCAGCCAGCGGTTCTACCGGGCAGACTCAAGGTTTCGTTACGAGAACGGCGAACGGGTGGACAATTTCATCGACCGGGAATTCCTCAAGGGAATCGCCCACGGGTGCCACGTGACCTTGACCAACCCGACTTC
>JAYOMW010000003.1:0-10732 GCA_038121045.1 Opitutia bacterium | reverse complement strand
TCCCGCAAGGACAAAGGCTCCTGGGCATGGATTTCCCAAAATGGATCGGACAAGGACGTCCTGCGCTTCCTCTCGGACAACAACCTCAACCAGCTCGATTTGAGCAAGATCGCCTTTCGCATGAAGGAACCGGGAGAAGGCGGGAGCGGACGGGCTTTTTACGAAAAAACCCTCGAGCAACTGAGCGGCCGCTTCCACTTCGACTCCACCCTCTGGTCCTATTCCGTTTACCACAAAGACGAGCCGCGCATGCGGGAATTCCTGACCAAATCGTCCTTTGCGAACAACTGCGGAAAATTCCTTCGCAGCCCCTTGCTCACCATCGATCCGATCGAGCGCCGTTGGTACGAGCAACTCGAATACGAACCGCTGGTCAATGCACGGACTCATCAACTGGGCAAGAAACGGGAAATCGTGAACAACCGGTTTTACGAGCAATATCATCGCTTGCTTGAGATCCTCAAGTACAAGGCGACCCCGAATGCGGACGACGTTCTGGCCGCCACCTATTACCACTTTCTCCAGGACCGCGTGGAAGAAGGCATTCGATTTTTCGGAAAAATCGACCGGCAAGCCATCGACGAAAAACTCCAGTACGATTACCTGGCTTCTTACGTCGCTTTCTACAAGGGAGACGTCGCCGGGGCCAAGAAACTCGCCTCCAAGTATGCGGACTACCCGGTCGAGCGTTGGCGCAAGCGCTTTGCCTCGGTTTCCGCCCAAGTAAAGGAGATCGAGCGAGGGGATGCACCCGAGGTCATCGACGAGGAAAACCGCGAGCAAAAGATCGAGAACTTGGCGGCCACCGAACCTGCCTTCGATTTCAAGGTCGAGAAGGGAGAGGTGACGATTAACTACCGGAACCTCAAGAATGCCCGGGTCAACTTCTACCCTATGGAGGTCGAACTCCTTTTTTCACGCCGTCCTTTCGTAAGTGAGGCATCCGAACA
The DNA here is from genome assembly GCA_038121045.1 of Opitutia bacterium. Classification (GTDB taxonomy): domain Bacteria; phylum Verrucomicrobiota; class Verrucomicrobiia; order Opitutales; family Seribacteraceae; genus Seribacter. Next base: position 9,782 of record JAYOMW010000003.1, on the reverse strand, counting down.
ATTTACCTTCGTCCAGCCAAACGGTACCCAGGAGGTCAAATTGCCCGCCGGCGAAAATCACGTATTCGCCCTGCCCGCAAAGTATCGCGAAGGAAACGTCATGATCGAGATCGAAGCCGGGGGAGTCCGCAAGTCCAAGACTTACTACTCAAACCGCCTGCAGGTGGAAATGACCGAAAGCTATGGACGGATCCGGGTAACCGAGGACAAGACCGCCAAGCCCCTGCCCTCCGCCTACGTCAAGGTATACGCCCGCATGAACGACGGGCGGGTCAAGTTCTACAAGGACGGCTACACTGATTTTCGGGGGAAATTCGACTACGCTTCCCTGAACACCGGACAACTGGACGACGTGGACCGCTTCGCCGTGCTCGTTCTGGATGACCAAGCCGGCGCCATGATTCGAGAAGCCAAGCCACCCAAGCAATAAGATACGCGAAAGGAAAGAGCTAGAGTCGGGTCAAGAGTTTCTCGGCCTCGGCTTTGTCGCGGGTAATCTGCGATTTGAGTGCTTCGAGAGAATCGAATTTTTTCTCGGCACGTATGAACTTGAGCAGGTTGATTGAAATCGAATCCCCTGGTTGATAAACCGAGTGATCCCCTTCACCCAACAAATGAACCTCGAACAAAGGCTCAACTGCTTCAGCCTGCTCGACGGTTGGGCGTAGACCATAATTGGCGACCCCATGGACGGAATCTTTTTTTTCCGGAAAGGATACCTCGACTAGATAAACTCCATAGGCCGGCCGGGCCTCTGGAAACCAAGGAAGGTTGAGAGTCGGAAACCCAATCGACCGCCCCAACTTGTTCCCCTGAACCACCTGCCCCTCCAAGCGGTAGGGAAAACCGAGCATCCGATTGGCCGATTCAATCTCCCCCATGGCCAAGGACTCCCTGATTCGCGAACTGCTAATGGGGCGATCTCCCTCGAGCACACCTCCGGCAATGCAAACCTCAAGTCCGGCGCGGGCGCCATTTTCCCTCAGAAAGGACGCGTCTCCGAGGCGGTCCTTTCCAAATTGAAAATTCTCACCCACGCAAACCCCACGAAGATTGGGGATCCGGTCCTTCAGATAACCGGGGAATTCCCGGGAGGAAACCTCGGACAAAGATTCGTCAAAGGGTTTCATGACCACGCAATCCACACCGCAGGAAAGGAGTGCTGCGCTCTTCGCCCGGGGATCCATGATCAGGGGTGGTTCCTTGCCCGGCCTCAAAAATTTGGCCGGATGTTCGGGAAAGGTAAGAGCCGCGACCAAATCGTTTTCCCTCCCGGCTTCCTCTACGGCCAAATTCAGCACGGCTCGATGCCCGAGATGCACGGCATCGAACATTCCAATCGCCAACCAAACCGGCCTGGTCTCGCGCTTTCCGAGTTCGGCAAGAGAACCAAGGACCGGGGAAGGGATCACAATGCGTGGGTCGGAACTGCCTGATGAACGGGAATAAGCAGCTCGCCAAATTCGGAGAGCGGGCCTTCTTCAATCGAATCAAGAGTATGCCCGTCCTTCAGGTCGAACTGGTCGATCAAGGTACGCCTCAGCGCAGTCAAGTGGGCTCCGCAATCAAGTCTTTGCCCAAGGTCGTGAGCAACCGTCCGTACATAGGTTCCTTTGCTACTGGCCATCCTGAAATCGATCTCGGGCAATTCGAAGCGAAGGGTTTCGAATTTGTTGATCCGGATGAACCGTGGTTCACGCTCCACAGTCTTTCCCTTGCGAGCCATCTTGTAAAGTGGTACGCCATCAATTTTCTTGGCCGAAAACATGGGTGGAGTCTGATACTGGTCACCAAGAAAACCATCCATTTCCTTACGAACCGTTTCCTCGGAAAGACCATCGGGTACCGGCTTCTCGGCAACCACTTCCCCATCCGCATCCTGACTGTCGGTTTCGATGCCCAGTCGGATGGTGCCTTCGTAAGTTTTGTCCAGGCTAATCAGATACTGAGAAGCCTTGGTCGCCTTGCCAATGAGCATGATGAGCAAGCCCGTGGCCATTGGGTCCAAAGTGCCGGCATGACCGATTCGTTTCATGTTGAGCTTGCGCCTCAGGCGACTGACCACGTCGTGAGAGGTGATCCCCTTTGGTTTGTCCACGAGCAAAATGCCCTCGAAATCTCCTTTTCTCGGTTGCATCAGTTGATTTCTCCAGCCTCGACACGTTTCAAATGTTCCCCGATCGCACTCACGAATTCAGGATAAAATTCATCAAGATCTTTTTCCAAATTAAACCCGGCGGCGCAAGCGTGCCCTCCCCCGGAAAATTTCTTAGCCAACAGATCGACCCTGAAACGAGAGTCCTTGGCTCTCAAGCTTCCCTTGATCTGCCCGTTTCTATCCTCCAACAAGCTTCCGATATCCACCCCGTCAAGAGAACGGGAATAATCCACGAAATTCTCAGTGTCCTCGGAACTCGTCCCGGTTTCCGTATAATGGGAATCCCGGATCGAACCGATGCATACGCGATCACCGAATTCCATGCGAAAGCTCGCGAGGAATTTCTGCAAAAGTTGAATTCTGCCCGGTTTTTCACGCTCATACAATTCATGGGCAACACTTGAGGGATTGGCTCCCGCTTCGCACAAGCGCCGGCATACCTCGAACACGGAAGCGTTCGTTCCCGAGTAACAAAATTGTCCGGTATCCGTGCAAATTCCCAAGTAAAGAGCCTCCGCAGTAACCGAATCGATACTCATTTCGTTATCCAAAAAAAACTTGGCCAAAATTTCTCCCGTAGCGGAAGCATTAGACAGGACCAAGTTAACCTCCGCATAGCCATCGTTGGAGACGTGATGATCGACGTTCAGGAAGATATTCGGAAATCGAGCGGCAAGCTCATTCCCCACCCGCTTGTGATCGGCGCAATCGACCGTGATCGCTACGACGTCATCGCCATCCACTTCATCCGGGCGAAAAAACGGGGTATCGCCGACAAACTTTTGCAAGGTCCGTGGAACAGGATCGGCATTCACCGCACGGGCATCGATTCCCTGAGACAGCAAAACTCGGGTCAAGGCGACCTGTGAACCGATGCAATCCCCATCGGGACGGCGATGGCCAAGGACAACGACGGATTTGCCCGCCAATTGGGCAAGGGCACTGGAAAATGCAGAAGATTCTTCGAGAAATAAGACCATGAGGTAAAGTGAGCTTTCTAACCAACCACTCTAGCAGAAACTACCCTTGAGGGAAAGCCCGTAAAGCCTTCGAGGTGGCATGAGAACCTCCGTCCACCTTCACTTGCCGACGATGGACCGGAAAACCCTTGAAACACCACCCGGCAGGGCCCGCAAGGTAACGAGGCCGATCAAGCAGGAGGGAACGAGGATAACAAGCAATTCTTGCTTTGCGGTCAGGCCAAGGTAATTGGATAGAAAAGAGTGAAAAAAAATGAAAGCAATCCCGCTCAATTGGGTAAAAAGGTTGGTCGCGGCCAATACCCTGCCCCGCCGGTCTTCCTCCGACTGATCCTGCAAGTAACCGTTCAAAGGAACGAAAAACAAGGCCCCCGAGAAACCAAGAGACAAGCAGCCGGCGTCAAAGACTTTGCCCATGGGGTTGCTCAGAAACAGGATGACCAATGAGACCGGCATGATCAAACCACCGATGACAGTCAAACCAAGTTCGATTTTCCCACGGTTCAGGTAAGCAACGAACAAACTCCCCCCCATGATCCCCAAACCCAACAAAAGAAACCAATAGCCATAAAGGGCGCCCAATCCCACGTCACCCTCAACCACCTCCCCCGAAAGCTTGACTATCACCAGATAGAAAAAACCACCGACCGACCAAAACCATGCATCCCCCAAGGCAGGGCCTCTCAATTTTCGGTCCTTCATCAAATCGCGCATGTCCCCAAAATGGCTCCAAATGATTCCTATCCTGAAGGCTTTGGCCTTGGCTGCCTCCGTCGAAGGGGTGGGAAGAAAAGCCAACCAGGACAACAAGGCCAAAGCCATGATTCCCAAAGCAAGGATCAAAGCGGCATTCCACCCGCCGTTTTCGACAACGAGGGCGTCAAAGGACATGGCTCCGACGAAAGCGCCTCCCAAAATACCTACCATGGCGAGCATTTCCGTCCACCCCACCGCCATCGCCAACCGGTTTGAGCCGACGAGTTCCTTGAGAATTCCCTTCTTGGCAGGGGACAGAAAGGCGGACTGGGTGGACAGAAGAAAAAAACCGATCAAGGAGATGGGCAAGGAATGACTGACCAATCCATATGAGAGCAATCCCAAGCCGAGCAACTGGGCAAGCAAGGTCAGGCTGACCACCTTTTTCTTGGGAAACCGATCCGAAACCCAACCCGCAAGTGGCGCGAAGATCACGAAAGGAAGAATCAGAAGGATGGAGACCTGTACGTTAACCTCGTCCATGCTCGATTTTCCGAACTGAGCGGCAGCCATAACCGGAAGAATCGCCTTCATGGCGTTATCGTTGAATGCCCCGATTGTTTGAGAGAAAAGGAGCGGAATGACCGTGTAAAAGGGTCTCTTTTCAGGATCTTCGCTCATGGGTTCGAGGTGGGCCGGTGGTACATCTAAAATAGAATAACGTCTTCTATTTTTTTAATTGCCAATACAAAAGCAGGTCGTCTCCATGGATCGATATGAAATTGTCAGCCCTTCTCTTCGCCTCATTTGGCTTGGCCGGTCTGGTCACAATGACCGCCAAACCGTTGAACGTTCTCTTCATCTTTTCCGATGATCACGCCTATCAGGCTATTTCGGCTTATGGATCGAACAGGAACAAAACGCCCAACATCGACCGGCTTGCCAAAGAGGGAATGATTTTCCACCGGGCCTTCGTGACCAATTCGATTTGCGCCCCCAGCCGGGCCGTCATCCTCACGGGCAAGCATAGCCATCTCAATGGACAACTGACCAACGGCATGCGCTTTGACGGGGAACAACAGACCTTCCCAAAACTTCTTCAGAAGAACGGCTACCAAACCGCCATGATCGGAAAATGGCACCTCAAGAGCGACCCCACGGGTTTCGATTTCTGGCAAGTCCTGCAAGGACAAGGGCCGTACTACAACCCACCCATGAACACACCGGACGGCGTAAAGCGCATCACAGGTTATACCACCGACGTCATCACCGACGTCACGCTTGATTGGCTTAAAAACGGAAGGGACAAGGACAAGCCCTTTTTCGTCATGAGCCAACACAAGGCTCCTCACCGCAACTGGCAACCGGGTCCGAAACACCTCAACAAGTACGACGGGATCGACCTGCCCGAACCGGAAACCTTGCGCGACGACTACAAGAACCGGCTCTCCCCCGCATCCAACCAAGCCATGACCATTACCCGGCACCTCTCGGCCAACGACCTTAAGCTCAGGGCCCCAGGAAACCTGACCCCCGAGCAGAAAGCCAAGTGGAACGCAGCCTACGATCCTAAAAACAAAGCTTTCGAAGAAGCCAAGCTTGAAGGCGACGAGCTTTTGAAATGGAAATATCAGCGATACGTGAAGGATTACCTTCGCTGCATCGACTCGGTCGACGAGAACATCGGCAGGTTACTCGACTACCTGGACAAGAGCGGGTTGGCGGAAAATACGGTCGTGATCTACTCCTCCGACCAAGGTTGGTACCTAGGGGAGCACGGTTGGTACGACAAGCGTTGGATGTACGAGGAATCTTTCCGCACGCCTTTGATTGCGCGTTGGCCGGGGGTAACCAAACCCGGCAGCGAAAACCACGACCTCGTGCAAAACCTCGATTATGCCGAAACCTTTCTCGATCTTTGCGGGGTCAAGCGCCCCAAGGATATGCAAGGCGAATCAATCGTTCCTTTGCTGAAGGGTAAGAAACCCAAAGACTGGAGAAAGTCTCTCTACTATCACTATTACGAATTTCCCGGCGCCCACAGTGTCCGCAGACACTATGGCGTGCGTACGGAAACGCACAAACTGATCCACTTCTACAACTTGGACGGTTGGGAGCTCTACGACTTGGAGAAGGACCCGAACGAATTGAATTCGGTTTATGGAAAACCCGAGTATGCGGCCCTGACCAAGGAACTGAAGGATGAACTCGAACGTTTGCGCAAACTCTATCAGGTACCAGAAGACACCCGTCCAGTGAGCAAGCAGCCAAAGCCCAAGAAGACTCGGAAGAAGTAAGGCGACTCAGGCAATCAAGTCGATCGCACAGGCAAGCCTGAAATCCTTTTCAGTTACTTTTCCGCCCGCGTCATGGGTGTTCAGGGAAAGTTTCACTTGCTTGTAGCAGTTGAAAATTTCCGGGTGGTGATTTTGCTCTTCCGCCTCATAGGAAAGCCTGAGAAGAAAAGACATCGCTTCTCGAAAATTCTTGAAAACATAGGTTTTCGAGAGCTTCTCATCTTCCAAAATCCACCCGGTCATTGCCTCTAACCTTTGGCTTATTTCGTCCTCGCTCATCGGATTGTTCATGAAGCCAAGCTTATTCTTTACTTTCCTCGTTGTCAATTGACCGGGAACCCGTTGATATGGGAACAGACAAATGCACGACCTTACGCCTGAGGACATGGAAAAACTCCCACGTCACGTAGCCATCATCATGGATGGCAACGGACGATGGGCTCGCTCTCGCGGCAAACCACGGTTGTTCGGTCATCGAAACGGGGTAGAGAACGTGCGGGCAATCGTCAACACGGCCTTCGAAATCGGAATTCCCTACCTAACCCTCTATGCCTTCAGCTCTGAAAACCAAAACCGGCCCGCTGAAGAGAAAAGCGGACTGATGCGCCTATTGGAGGAATTCCTCACACGTGAATTAAAAAACATGATGGGAGACGATGTCCGCTTGCGGGCAATCGGAGACCTGAACGGCCTGCCCGAATTCGCTCAAAAAGCGGTAACCCAAACAATCGAGCAAACCAAATCAAACAAAAGTTGGAACCTTACCCTCGCCCTCAACTACGGAAGCAGGCAGGAAATCCTGCAAGCCGTTCAATCCTTTGCCCGCCGGACAAATGGCCGGGATGAGGATCTTGAGTGGGAAACCTTTTCAAGTTATCTGCAGACCAAGGACCTCCCGGACCCCGACCTGATCATTCGTACTTCGGGCGAATTCCGCCTCAGCAATTTTCTTCTTGTACAGGCTGCCTATGCGGAAATCTTCGTTTCCCCCCTCAACTGGCCTGACTTTGGGCAAGATGCCTTCGTCGAAGCCTTGAAGGACTACACCCACCGGGAACGCCGGTTCGGAAAGACCGGTGAACAACTCGCCACTGCCTCTACAAAATCATTCCCCGGAAACTTATGATTCTGCGTACCCTTTCAACCATTCTTCTCTGGAGCCTGATCGGGGGAGTCGTCTACTCCCTCAAAGAGGCGGGGGCCATGTGGATTCTGAACCTTTGCGCCACCCTCACCCTGTTCGAAATCTACACCATCCTCGGCAGGCTTGGATACGCCGCCAACCGGGTGTCCGGTTTGGTAACGGGGGGATGCATGATACCCGTTTCCTTTTATTTCGAAGGATCGGGCATGGACGTATTGGCCGTCGGGGCTCTTCTTAGTTCGTCGGCTTGCGTCCTTTTCCCTCAGGCTCAGAGGGGCATGTACATCAAGCGCCTGTTGCCCACTTTCTTTGGCCTTCTCTTCGTGACCTTTCTTCTTTCTTACTTCGTGAGAATCATCCAATTTGCGGATGTCCCTAGTGAAAACGGCACCCTGGGCTTCGGCTTGTTCTTTTGCCTTTGGGTGGTCATCGTGGCCAAGTTCAGTGATATTGGAGCCTTGCTCGTAGGCAAGGCCATCGGGCGCACCAAAATGGCCCCGTCCATCAGCCCGGGTAAAACAGTCGAGGGCCTGATCGGAGGGTTCGGAGCTTCGGCGGGAATCGGTGCTCTCATCCCATGGCTCGTTACCGTCCAATTCCCGGATGTCGTCTCATACGGCGAGTGGATATTCTCTCCTACGCAAGGGGCGATTTGGGGAAGCTTGATCGCCCTGAGCGCAGTCATCGGCGACTTGATTGCCTCCGTTCTGAAGCGATTGGCTGGAATGAAGGATTCCGGTGGAACCATCCCCGGAATCGGAGGTTTGCTCGACCTGACCGACAGCCTGATCCTGGCCGCGCCAACCGGTTACTTCGTCTTGCTCCTCATCAAGTCGTGAACCAACCCAAGAAGTTCGTCCTTTTGGGCGCAACCGGATCGATCGGCGAGAACACGCTCCGCGTGCTTCGGAAACACTCCGACAAGCTCGAGCTTGTCGGAATATCCGCAAGACAACAAGCGGACAAGCTCGCTGAAATCGCTCGTGAATTTTCAGTGCCCTACGCTTGCCTCGAACACCCCCCCGAGTCCGGCGTTTCCTTTCCCGACAAAACCGAACTCCTGCTTGGACAGGAAGGAATCGAAACCTTGGCTGCCCTTCCCGATGCGGACACCGCAGTCGTGGCAGTCGTTGGGGCAGCAGGTCTGCTCCCCACCCTTTCCGCAGTAAAAGCGGGTAAGAACATCGTCCTGGCAAACAAGGAAGCGCTCGTAGTCGGAGGAGAGATGGTCATGCGTGCAGCGAAACGGCACGGGGCTACAATCATTCCCGCGGACAGCGAACACAACGCCGTCTTCCAATGCATCCAGGGGCAATCGAAAAACTCTCTTGATTCCATTGTTCTTACCGCTTCAGGGGGACCTTTCCGTGACCTACCGATCGAGGAGTTCAAAAACGTAACCCTCGAGCAAGCCCTCAATCACCCGAATTGGTCGATGGGAAAGAAAATTACAATCGATTCGGCGACCATGGCCAACAAAGGACTCGAGCTAATCGAGGCCCGTTGGCTGTTCGACCTTCCTCCCGAAAAGTTGGAAGTTGCCATCCATCCCCCCAGCCTTGTTCATGCGATTGTCCGGTTTGTCGACGGTTGTTGCCTCGCCCAACTGTCCCCTCCATCCATGACCTTTGCCTTGCAAAATGCCTTGCTTCATCCCGAACGGGCTCCGGGAGTCGAATCATCTCTGGATTTCTCTCAACCGCTCGACCTGTCCTTTTCCCCTCCTTGCTACGATAAGTTCCCCTGCCTCAGGCTTGCCCAGAATGCCTTGGCTCATGGTGGCACCGCCCCCCTTGTTTTCAATGCGGCCAACGAAATTGCCGTCGAGGCGTTTTTGCGGAATCGAATTGGCTTTCTGCAAATATCCGATATTATCGACTATTCCTTGAGCACAAGCAGCAACAACCAAATGCACTCCATCGAAGAACTACTTGAATTGGACAGTCAAGTACGCCAACTGGCCTGCGCTCGTATCGAGCAATTGGCTTAGGTCAGGAATCAGTCATGTCTTTTCTTTACGACGTATCCTTTGTTTTCGTGGCTCTTTTCGCCTTGGGCTTCACGATCTTCATTCATGAACTCGGCCATTTCCTGGCCGCCCGCAAGCGGGGACTGGTAATCAAACGGTTTTCGATCGGTTTTGGTCCGAAAATTTTCGGTTGGACGAGAAACGGCGTGGAGTATCGCTTGTCCGCGATACCCTTCGGCGGGTACGTTGCCCTCCCTCAGTTGGTAGACATGGGGCGATTGGAGGGGGCCGAAGGCGAAAAACCGGAAACGGACGAACCTATTGTCGACAAGGACGAGTCGGAGGAGGAAAACGCGGAGAACGAGAAAAACTCAGGGGAAGAAACTCTTCCCAAGATTACCTACACGGACAAAATGATCGTTTCGGTCATGGGAGCCGTTTTCAACGTGCTTCTCGCCCTTGTCCTTTCATGTATCCTCGGAATCTTCGGATACGACGTCGCCGATTCCCAATTGACGACCAAGATCGGCTTCGTTCC
>JAYOMW010000002.1:0-57791 GCA_038121045.1 Opitutia bacterium | reverse complement strand
GTTTCGCCAATGGACCGTTCCCGAATGATCACGGATCGCAAAGACGAACTTGGCCGTCCCGTGATAGTTCACCCCGTTGATGGCGACCTTCCCGCTGAAGGGAACGGGCGGGCTTGCCCAAAGGAGGGCAGGCAGAAGAGTGAAGAAAAGGAACAACGAGGCGATGGGCTTCTTCATGATTTTCCCTTTATCGGACAATTGCGAGGGTGTGTCAAGGTTGGGGCATTGCGTGGGATGCGGCTCGTTTACTGGCATAGGTGGATCGCCACGGGCTACGCCTTCGCGATGACGAGCGCGATGGGCCAAAGGAACGATCAGGAGTTCAACTCCATGCCTCTTTACACCTTTCACCCTCCCCTCTTCCATTCATCCGCTCAGTGAAGGAAGGATACGGATTCGTTGCCATTTGACATCCGGCTTTCCTTAGGCAGGATAAAGGTATGCAAAGAGCAAAAAAATGGCTCCTGATCGTGCTCGGAGGCGTCGCCCTTTATTTATATCAAACCTGCTCGGGGCGGCTTCCCGGTTAAGATCGTACCTTTCGCTTTCCAACTCTGATCCGAACCTCTTGGTAACGGCCAAGCAGAAGCCCGAAACAGGATTTGAGGAAAGTCGTTCCAAAACGCAGAATGAGCAAAAAGACAAATTTCATCCGATGGGGAGGTAAACTTGTTTACGGGGGATTCCTTGCCTTCGCTTTGTCCTTGCTTACGGCCGAGTGGCTGAGCGGTGAATTGCATGAGTTTTACCGGGCATCGATGTTTTGGAGGAATCTTTTTGGCGAAGACCCCAACAAGATTACTTCCATGATGGAAAAAGTCTCGTGGGCGCTCGTTTTTCTGTGCTCATGGTGGATGCTTTGGAAATTGGATTCCCTGCTCGGGTTCGAACCCATGCCCGAAGAACCTGCTCCAAAGGAAGAAACCCCTCCCACGGAAGCAACCGAAGAAGAGGCCACCGAATCAACGATTCCGGAGGAAGGGGAAAAAGAAACCACCGATCCAAAAGAATCGGACGAAGACCAAAACCCGGAAACCGACGAATCCTTTGCCTCCGTCCAACCCGAACCCCTTTCCGATCCCCTGGAGGCGGGCTTTGCCGAAACCTTGGGCCTTGAGAAACCGTATTCGGAAAAGGAAATCAAATCGGCTTACCGAAAACTGATCGCCCAATACCACCCGGACCGCGTAAGCGCATTGGGCCCCGAAATCAAAGAGGTTGCCGAAACCAAGGCCAAAGAGATCAACGAGGCTTACGAATACTTCAGAAACAAATTCGAACAAGACCAGTGACCCTTCTCTTTCCTCGGAAAAAACGAATCGGGAACCAGAGCAAAAGTTCGCGCTTGATGAATAAAGCCGACTCCATAGAATGAATGGTTTTTTTTGAAAAATCATGAGTAAAAAGCCAACCACCCACGAATTTCAAGCGGAGACCAAACAGGTACTCGATATCGTCGTCAACTCCCTCTACAAAGACAAGGAGATCTTTGTCAGGGAATTGATCTCCAATGCATCCGACGCGTTGGAAAAGTTGCGCAGGCTGCAATTGACCGAAAAAGAAGTCTTTGACGACGGCTTGGATCTTGAAATCAACGTATCGACCGACGATTCGGCAAACCAGCTGATCATTCAGGACTTCGGCATAGGAATGACCGAAGACGAACTGGTTGAAAACCTGGGGACCATCGCGCACTCGGGATCCAAAGAATTCATGGAGGCGCTGAAGGCGGACGGGGATAAAAACGATGCCCTCATTGGTAAGTTCGGGGTCGGTTTTTACAGCGTTTTCATGGTTGCGGACAACGTTCAGGCCTACACCCGTTCATGGCATGCCGAAGGGACGGGTCAATGTTGGGAAAGCAAGGGAGACGGTTCTTACTCGATCCAGTCCGCCGAAGGACAACGGCGGGGAACCAAGATCGTCATCCGGCTCAAGGAAGATTTTTCGGAATTCGCCAAGGAGGACCGGATCAAAGACATCATCAAGAAATACTCGGCTTTCGTCCAATTTCCCGTTTCCGTGAACGGCGAGAAGGTCAATACGGTCGATGCCATCTGGATGCGCTCCAAAAACGAGATCAAGGACGAGGAATACGAGGAATTCTACAAATTCCAGGCCAATGACTACGAAGCGCCATTGATGCGCATGCACTTCAGCGCGGATGCCCCTTTGGAAATCAACTCCCTTCTCTTCGTGCCCAAGCGCAACATGGAAAAGATGGGGATGTTCAGAAACGAAAACAAAGTCGCCCTTCATTGCCGGAAGGTTCTGATCGATGCCGAACCCAAGGGCTTGTTCCCGGAATGGCTCCGTTTTCTCAAGGGCGTGGTCGACAGTTCGGATTTGCCCCTGAACGTTTCCCGTGAAACCATGCAGGACAGCGACCTCTTGCGTAAACTTAATCAAGTGCTGACCAAGAGGTTCTTGCGCTTCTTGGCCGAACAAGCCAAGAAAGAGGAGGAAAATTACCTTGAATTCTGGAAGGAATTCGGAGTGCTCATCAAGGAAGGCGCGGCCACCGACTTCACCTATCGGGAAGACTTGGCCAAGTTGCTTCTTTTCGAGTCCACGGCTCTGGATGCCGGAAAATTGACCGGTTTGGACGCTTATATCGACCGCATGGCCAAGGACCAAAAGGAAATTCTCTTTCTTTACGGCAAAAGCAGAGAGTCCATTGAAGCAGGACCTTACCTCGAGGCAATGAGCGCCCGCGGATTGGAGGTTCTCCTCCTGACCGAACCGGTTGACGAATACCTGATGCAAACCGTCCGTGAGTACAAAGAGAAAAAGATCGTTTCCGCGGATTCGGAAGATTTCGAAATGGAAAAATTGGATCAGGAAAAAGACGGTGAAACCCTGGACAAGAAAAAGACCAAGTCCTTGTGCAATTGGATGAAGAAAAAGCTCGGCGACAAGGTTTCCGAGGTGGAAACCGGAGAACGGCTCATCGACAGCCCGGTTTGCGTAATCGGAGGAGACGGAATGGGAGGAGCCTCGGCAAGACGGGTTTTGAAAATGATGCAGGGAATGGATGAGGCCATGCCCGCTCCTTCGGTCAAATTGCAAGTCAACCCAAGACATTCCATCATCCGGGGGCTTTATGAGCTCAAGGACAAGGACGAGGAGACTGCCTCGCTGGTCGCGGATCAGTTGCTCGACAACGCGATGGCTTCCGCCAACCTTTTGGACGATCCGAGTGAAATGATCGCCCGAAGTTATCGAACGCTCGAGAAACTAGCCTCCACCGACAACTGATCCGTTCTTGCCCAAAAAGGCAGCTTATTCATTTCGCGTCTAATATACGGAAAATTGATATTGCGAAATTTCAGAAAGCATGAATAAAAGTTAATTATGAGAGCATTATTCTCCAAGTCCCGCCTTTTTTATTTTCTCTTTTTTTCAGCTTTGTTTGCCTTGACGGGTTGCAACCGCGGGTCGGGGTCCAACCCCTTCGCGAAGGATGACGGCGAGATCAAGGAAAACATCGAGAACCTCATGGGATTGGCGGTCGGAATGACCAAGAGTCAGGTCTTCGAACTTTCGGGGATCGCTAACTACGTCGAGGGATACGACTGGGGAAGCGTGTGGTTCTACAAGATCAGAAAAGGCGGAACGGTTGGAACTTTGGCCGACAAGGACATCGAGCAGAGATACATGCCGGTTGTTTTCGACAACACCGACAGAGTGATGGGATACGGCAGGAAATTCTACGACCAAACCCTGTCCGATCTCGGCACGGGCCAATTTTAGGTTCGCTCCCCCCCCTGAAACTTTCCAATTGTTCGGTTGACGAACGATTGGTTTTCCATCATTTTGATCCTTTTCCCTCATTTCTCAGATGAAAACTACATTAGCAAGACCAGAAACCGCCACGCACGATTGGAAGATCGTGGATGCGACCGACCAAGTTCTCGGCCGGTTGGCCGTAACCATAGCCAACGCCCTGCGCGGCCGGAACAAACCCATCTACACTCCCCACGTGGACACGGGTGACTATGTCATCGTGATCAACGCCGACAAGGTCAAGCTCACCGGCTCCAAAGAGGAGCAAAAGAAATACATGTTTTACAGTGGGTACATGGGAGGAGAGAAATACAGAACGGTTGCCGACTTCCGGGAAAAGCGCCCCGAGTTTATCATTACCAACGCGGTCAAGGGAATGCTTCCCAAAAACAAGCTTGCGAATGCCATGCTTTCCAAGCTCAAGGTTTACCGCGGATCCGAACACCCCCACGAGGCTCAACAGCCTTCCCCCCTCATCTAAAAAATTTCACTACCATGAGCGCCAAGGCAAAATCAGCAGAATTCATTGGAACGGGCCGCAGGAAAACCAGTACGGCCCGGGTTAGAATCAAGGAAGGAACCGGCAACTTCGTGATCAATGGTCGCGACGTAGCCGAATATTGCAAAACCGAGCAGCAAAGAAAAACCGTCGGCTCCCCATTGGCTACCGTCGAGAAGACGAACAGCGTGGACGTTTCGGTCAATGTTTCGGGCGGAGGCGGAGTGGGACAAGCAGGAGCCATCAGGCACGGCCTCTCCCGGGCCTTGGAAAAAATGGACCCTGAGCTTCGCGTACCGTTGAAAAGAGCCGGTCACTTGCGACGTGATCCGCGCAAAATCGAAAGAAAGAAAACCGGCCAACCAGGGGCTAGAAAAAGATTCCAATTCTCGAAACGCTAACCGACAAAAAGAAACTTTAACGAAAGACCCCTCGGAACTCCAACCGGGGGGTCTGTTTTTTTAAAGACAATCAACCCAAGGCTCAAATCGATGAAAACATGCATAATCGGAGCTTCCGGATATTCAGGCAGAGAGCTCGTATGCCTTCTGCTTGATCATCCGCACGCAACCTTGGAAAGAGTGACTTCGCGCTCCATGGAGGGAAAAAAAGTAGAGGATTGCATACCGAAACTACGGGGAAAGGGATGCGAGCTTTTCTTTTCGAATCCCTCGATCGAAGAACTGAGCGAGGAAGACGATTCCGAGCTTTTCTTCCTCGCACTGCCTCACGGAACGGCCGCTGAATACGCAGTTCCTCTCCTTGAGGCAGGCAAGAAGGTAATCGATCTGTCCGCAGACTTCAGGCTCAACTCTCCCGAAACCTACGAGGAATTCTACGGTCAACCCCACCCTGCCCCCGAATGGTTGGAAAAGGCATCCTACGGGTTGCCCGAATTGCACGAACTTTCCTGGGAAATCTCCCCCTTGATTGCTTCTCCGGGGTGCTACCCGACGAGCATCTTGATTCCTCTTTCCATTCTTCTGCGCGAAAACATCGTGAAGAAGGAAGGAATCGTCGCCAATTCCATGAGTGGGATAAGCGGAGCCGGAAGAAATGCGACCGAAAAACTCTTGTATTGCGAGAGAAACGAAAGCGCCGGAGCCTATGGCTTGCCCAAGCACAGGCATCTCTCCGAAATCGAAGAGCAGCTTTCGCTTCTTTCAATGAACTCTTCGGAAAAAGTCGTCATTTCCTTCCATCCTCACCTCGCTCCCATGAGCAGGGGAATCTGCACGACTGTGTCCGTTCCGGCGCAAGGAGAATTGGACAGGCAAAAGGTTGTCGATTGCTGGAACCGGTTCTTCGGTCACCGCCCTTTCGTCAATCTTTTGCCCGAAGGAGAATTCCCGGACGTCGCTCATGTGGCAGGGACCAACCGGATCGATCTTTCCGTCCACGCCGACTCGCGGACCGGCAGGTACGTCTTGTGTTCGGCCGAGGACAACCTGATCAAAGGAGCCGGTGGGCAAGCCATTCAGTCGATGAACGTCTGCCAAGGATACGAGGAAGGAGCAGGCCTGAGATGAAATTTTTTGAAAACGGAGATGGCTTGACCGAGCCCCGGGGCTTCTTCTGCTCGGGCGTGCATTGCGACGTAAAAGGAAAAAACGACGGAAAGAATGATCTTGGCATCGTCTACTCGAAAAAGCCTTGCTCGGTAGCCGGGGTCTTCACGACCAACGACGTCAAGGCAGCTCCCGTTCGCTACTGCCAAAATCTTCTGTCCGACCCTTCGGCCAAATTTCATGGAATCGTCGCCAACAGTGGAAATGCAAATGCCTGCACTGGGAATCAGGGTGATTTGGATTCTGCCAAAATGGCATCCGAGGTGGCCCGTCACCTGAACCTTCATTCAAAGGAAATCCTAGTCTGCTCAACGGGACGAATTGGAGTCCGCCTGCCCATGAGCAAGATCACTTCGGGCATCAGGGATGCCGCCACGGACGTGAAGGAGGAGCTGGACGGGGCTATGGCTTTTCAGGAGGCAATCCTGACTTCGGACACCTGCACGAAGTCGTGTTCCGCGAAAATCGAGACTTCGGCAGGTGAAATCACGGTGGGAGGAGTGGTCAAGGGCGCGGGCATGATCGAACCGAACATGGCCACCATGCTTGCCTTTCTCACGACCGATGCCTCCGTCTCGAATCCGTTCCTTCAAGACACCCTCGCACAAGCCGTCAACCGGTCCTTCAACCGGATCACCATAGATGGCGACATGAGCACCAACGACTCCGTTCTTTTGATGGCCAACGGGGCCTCGGGCCTTTCCATGGACAAGGAACCCGAAAGCGTTCGAATCGAATTTGCCGAGGCAGTCGATGCCGTTTGCGCCTGCTTGGCCCGCAAATGCGTCAGCGACGGCGAGAAAGTTACAAAATTCGTCCAAGTCAGAGTAACGGGGGCGCCCGACGACCTGGCCGCAGAAAAAGTCGCCCGGGCGGTCGCGAATTCATTGCTTGTCAAATCCTCCTGGTACGGTTCCGACCCCAATTGGGGAAGAGTCGTCGATGCCGCCGGCTATGCAAAGGTCGGACTGGACATTAACAAGCTCGACATGCTGTACGACGAAGTGCCTGCCTTGATCAAAGGCGAACCCGTTCAGGAAAACAAAGGCAAATGGAAGGAGATTGTCTCGGGTAAGCAATTCCTCATCGGGCTTGACTTGAACCTGGGTTCGGGAGCAAGCGAGATTTGGTCCAACGACTTGAGCGAGGAGTACGTTGATTTCAACAAGAGCGAGTGATGGCCAAAGTCGAGGAAAGCAAACGGAAAGCCAGCATTCTGGTAGAGGCGCTTCCTTACGTCCGTCGCTTTCGCGGATCCATTTTCGTGGTAAAGTACGGGGGAAGTTTCATGGACTCGCCCGACCCCGAAGTAAGAGCCGGAGTGGCCCGTGATTTGGTTTTCCTTAATTTCGTCGGAATCAAAGTCGTGGTTGTGCACGGCGGTGGAAAAGCCGTGACCCGAAAATTGGCCGAGCTTGGAATTGAAGCAAACTTCATCGACGGATTGAGGGTAACCGACAAGGAAACCATTCGGGTAGTGGACGAGGTTTTGAACGGAGAAGTCAACGAGGAGGTCGCCTCTTTCGTTTCCTCCCACGATTGCGGCGTCCGGCGGATTCCGGGAAAGGACGTTCTGTCCTGTACAAAGCTGATCAGCGAGCCCGACCTCGGGTTCGTGGGAAAGATTGAATCGGTCCGTTCGGAACCGATTCTCGAGGCATTGGACGAAGGTCTCATGCCCATCCTTTCATCCACCGCATCCGATGCCGGAGGGCAATGCTACAACGTCAATGCGGACACCGCGGCGGCTCAAATAGCGATCGCCCTGAAGGCAAGAAGGCTTGTCTATCTATCGGACGTCCCGGGCCTCCTCAAGGACCCCGAAGACCCCTCCTCCCTGCTCTCCAGCCTCCCCGTGCATCAGGTCGAACCCCTCAAGGAGCAAAAGGTGATCGCAAAAGGCATGCTTCCCAAGGTAAACAGCGCGGTCGATGCCTTGAATGCGGGCGTCAACCGGGTTCACTTCATCGACGGAAGGCTCCCTCACAGCATTTTGCTCGAAATTTTTACCGACGAAGGAATCGGTACGGAGATCGTACACGATTGATTGGCCATGATCTCGCCCGAGCACAGGAAATATTTGATCGGAAATTATGCCAGTCCGGCTCTTGAAATCGTTCGGGGTGAAGGGACCAAACTTTGGGATGCCGAGGGAAGGGAATTTCTCGACTTCACGAGCGGGATTGCGGTGGCCAACCTTGGTCATTGCCACCCTCATTGGACCGAACAAGTGGCCAAGCAAGCGGAAAAGATCGTTCATTGCTCGAATCTTTTTTCCATTCCCGAACAAGTCCGTTTGGCCAAAAGGCTCGTGTCCGAAATCGGGCCTGGAAAGATGCTCTTTTGCAACAGTGGAGCGGAAGCGAACGAAGGGTTGATCAAATTTGCCAGACTTGCTTCCGAACTCCCTGAATTCAAAGGGAAACACAAGATTCTCGTGGCCGAAAACGCGTTTCACGGGCGGACCTTGGGAGCCCTCTCAGCCACCCATTCCCCCAAATACCGCAAGGGGTTCGAACCGTTGCTGGGCGGTTTCGAATTCGCCCCGCTCAACGACCTCGATGCCTTCGAGCGCAAGCTCGACGACGAAACGATCGCCGTCTTCATCGAACCAATCCAAGGGGAAGGTGGAATCCACGAGGCGAAAGACGATTTTCTCCAAGGTCTTGAAAGGCTTTGCCGGGAAAGAAAGGCTTTGTTCATGCTCGACGAGGTCCAATCCGGCATCGGGCGGACTGGGAATTTCCTCGCTTACGGTCAATCCGGCATCACGCCGGACGCAGTGGCCTTGGCCAAGGGCTTGGGGGGGGGGTTCCCAATCGGGGCCTTTTGGATCAGCGAACAATACAGCGGAGTTTTCAAGCCCGGAAGCCACGGGACTACCTTTGGTGGTTCACCTTTGGCCTGCGCGGCCGCTCACGCAGTACTCGACGTCATCGAGAAGGAGGGTCTCGTGAAGGCGGCAAGGGAAAAAGGATTGGCCCTGCGCGAAGGATTGAGCCGGTTGGTCGAGTGTTTCCCAAGCATCCTCGAAGAAGTGAGGGGACGCGGACTGATGTTGGCTCTGGCCCTGAAAGACGACCCGGCCGATTTGATCGCATCCTTGCGGGAGCGGGGATTGCTGGTCGTTGGCGCGGCGGGAAACGCAATTCGTTTCCTTCCTCCCTTGAAAGTAAGCGATACCGAAATTCAAAAAGCCTTGAACGTAGCGGAGGATGCCTTGGCGGCCCTCCAAACCAAGAAAAGCGAATGAAACATTTTTTGACGGAAAGCGATTTCGACCGAAACGAAATCATCGAAGTTTTCGAACATGCTTCCCTTTTCAAGCAAAACCGGGCTCAGAGGCCCAGCGCCGACCTCTCCGGCCAGAATTGGGGAATGCTCTTCTACAAGAACAGCACCCGGACAAGGGTGTCCTTCGAGGTGGGAATCAGGGAATTGGGCGGAACCCCCTTGATACTCGACCAATCCAGCACGCAAATTGGGCGGGGGGAAAGCATTGAAGATACCGTCCGGGTCCTGTCCCGCTATTTGGACGGTTTGATCATCCGCACGCATGGACATGATATTATCGAGGAGTTTGCCCACCACTCTTCCATCCCGGTCGTAAACGCTCTCACGGACTTTCTTCATCCCTGTCAAATCTATGCCGACTGCCTGACTATCTTGGAAAAAACGGGGGGGACGCTCGACCCTTTCGAGGGACTGCGGGGGAAAAAATTGGCTTTTTTCGGGGATACCGCTTGCAATATGGCCAACTCATGGATTTTGGCCGGAGCTCTCTTTGGAATCGACATACATTTGGCGGGCCCGGCTGACTTTCGGCCTCTGCCCGAAATCGAGAAATTTTGCCAGGCGAGAGGACTTCCAGCGACTTGGCGTCATACGCAAGACCCTCGTGAGGCATCCGAAGGGGCAGACGTCGTCTACACCGACGTTTGGGTCAGCATGGGATGTGAGGGCGAGGAACAGGATCGTCTCCAAAAAATGGCGCCTTATCGGGTGGATTCGGAAATTCTTGCCCTGGCCAAGGAAAATTGCTTGTTCATGCATTGTATGCCCGCCCACCCGGGAGAAGAGGTTGCCCAAGAAGTTCTCGACGCGCCTCAGGCCATTCTTTTCGATCAGGCGGAAAACCGTCTGCACATGCAAAAATCCATTCTTCGCAAAATCTCGCGCTTCGACCAAGAAGCCTAACCCTCGTCACTCATGAAAATCATACTTGCCTATTCGGGAGGTTTGGACACTTCCGTCCTCGTCCACTGGTACGCCAACGAACAAAATGCGGAGGTCATCACCTACTGCGCCGACGTTGGACAAGAGGAAGAACTCGACGGTCTCGAGGAAAAAGCCCTCTCGACCGGGGCCAGTGCCCACCGAACGCTGGACCTGGTGGATGAGTTTGCCGACGACTTCATTTATCCGATGGTTCGGGGGAATGCCGTTTACGAATCCCAATACCTTCTCGGGACCTCGATAGCACGCCCTCTTATCGCCAAGGCGCAGATCGAGATGGCCCGGGAATTCGGAGCCAATGCAGTAGCCCACGGGGCAACCGGCAAAGGAAACGACCAATGCAGATTCGAACTCACTTTTTCCGCCCTCGCCCCCGACTTGCGAATTCTCGCTCCTTGGAGGGACGCTTCGTTCAGGGAAAAATTTCCCGGACGCAAGGAAATGATCGAGTATTGCGCCGAGCACAAAATCGACGTGGAGGCAAGCGCCTCCAAACCTTACTCCATGGACCGGAACCTCTGGCACATTTCATACGAAGCCGGCATTTTGGAGGATCCTTGGTTTGACCCGACCACTCCGGAAAACCGTGACATGTACAAGCTTACGGTGGATCCGGAATTAGCCCCGGATACGCCCCTCTATCTGGAGTTGACCTTCGAAAAAGGCAACTGCGTGGCCATCGACGGAAAAACCGATTCGCCGGCCGAAATCATCCGCAAGCTCAACAAGATAGCCGGGGAACACGGAATCGGGCGGGTGGACTTGGTGGAGAACCGGTTTGTCGGGATGAAAAGTCGAGGAGTATACGAAACCCCGGGAGGAACCGTCCTCCTTCATGCCCACCGCCAACTTGAAACCTTGACCATGGACCGTGACTTGATGCACCTAAGGGATTCCTTGATCCCGAGATACGGGGAACTGATCTACTACGGTTTTTGGTACGCGCCCGAGAGGGAAGCCCTCCAGGCATTGATCGACCAAAGCCAGTCCACGACTTCCGGGACGGTGCGCCTGAAACTTTACAAGGGTGGCGTCACCACGGTCGGGCGAAAGTCGGAATATTCCCTTTACGACGAAAGCATTGCCTCCATGGATGACGATGAAAGCGATTACAAACCGGAGGATGCGGGTGGATTCATCCGCCTCAACTCCCTGAGGCTCAAGGAAAGATTCCGGAAGCAAAACTACGAAGGTTGACAAGGCAAAGATGCGCCTGCTCGTCATAGACAACTACGATTCCTTTACCTACAATTTGGTACAGTACTTCGGCGAACTCGGTGCGGAGTGCGAAGTCTTGAGAAATGATGCGAAAGCCCTGAGGCAAATCACCGTAGACGAATACCATGGGCTAGTGCTCTCACCTGGCCCCTGTGATCCCGACCGAGCGGGCGTCAGCTTGCCCGCGGTGCTCGAATGGGCCGGAAAAAAACCACTTTTCGGGGTTTGCCTCGGGCACCAATGCATTGGGCAAGCCTTCGGGGGGAAAATCGTCCGAGCCTCCAAACTGATGCATGGCAAGACTTCCCCCGTCAGGCACGATGGGGCGGAATTGTTCAAGGATCTTCCCACCCCTCTCGTCGCGACCCGCTATCATTCTCTTGTGGTGGAATCGTCGTCTTTGCCCGATTGCCTTGCCATCACCGCTCATACGGACGAGGGGGAAATCATGGGAATCAGACACAAAGACCTCCCCGTTTGGGGCGTTCAGTTCCATCCAGAATCCCTTGCCACCGAAAAAGGAATTATGATCTTGAAGAACTTCCTTGAATTCTGTTAGACATATAAATGTGTGGTATATGGAATCCTTGATCATTGATGCGCTGTCCTAAGTGCTCATCGGATGACCTGAAGGTTCTCGAGACGAGAGCCGGCAAGGTTGCTTCGACTCGCAGGCGAAGAGTTTGCCTGGAGTGCGGGCATCGTTTTTCGACCATTGAGGAGGTCTTGCACGAAGACCTCGCAGTGGTGAAGAGAGACGGCAGGAGAGAGAGCTTTGATCGAACAAAACTGGCCATGGGCTTGAGACGCGCGATTGCCAAGAGGCCGATCGACGCCGAGCAAATCAACGCCTTGCTTTCCGAAACCTTGCGCCGGATCGAGAACGAGTTCGACAGTGAAGTTCCGACCCGGGCAATTGCCGATGCGATTATGCACAGGTTGCGCAAAGTCGACGGCATCGCTTGGCTAAGATACGCCAGTTTTTATGAGGATTTCATGGAGTTGTCTCGGTTTGCCGAGGAAATCCTCAACTTGGATGGTGGAAACAAGGGTGACGAAGACAGCGACTAAACGGGACGATTACACAAGGCTTCAGAACCTCAATGCCCTCTTCTCGGTCATTGGAAGTTCTTCGACCAGCGAGGAGACTCTGCAACTCCAGAGAACTCTTTCCTTCATGAGGGAAAACGACGAAGACGCCCAAATGTCCGTCAAATCCTTCGAGCACTGCATCGAACAGGTGGTTCGCTTTCATTTTCCGCAGGACCGGAGCTTTCCCTTCACTCATTGGAATGCCCGGGCCGTTTCAATCGACCCACTGTGGGTAAGAGCTTCGGTTCTCGATTTCATCAAGTCCTTCCAGGGAAAGGTGCGCGGGTTGCTCCTGGTCTCGGGCTTGCGCGAATCCTTGCTCAGAGGGGGCAAACGATGGACCGCTAAAAAAGAGCGTGAATATCAGGAACTCAGGTCATTCATCGAAAGCTTGGTCATGCGTTATGCCAGTGCGGACCAAGACCTTGCCGTCCTCTTCTTCTGAGGCGGAATTCTAGCTCGAATTCTCCGGGTAGCTCCCGAGATGCTTGACAAAAGAGGTACTCTTCTCCAACTCCTGCATCACCTCCACGACCTTTTCATCATCCCGGTGACCTATGAAATCGACGAAGAAATAATAATCCCACTTCTTTTTCCCACTGGGACGGGATTCTATTTTGCACAAATTCAAACCTCTTTCCGAAAAAGGCTTCAGGGCATTTTGAAGAGCTCCCACCTGATCGGAAAGAGAAAGAACAAGGCTCGTTCGATACACTACGTTCTCCCTTTTCGGCAAAGATTGGCGGGCAACGACGAGAAAACGGGTCGTATTGTTCTTCCGATCCTGAATGCCTTCCGCCTGCATCGGCACCTCGTTGATTCCGCCGGCCAATTTCCCTGCGATGGCGCCGCTTGTCTTTCTCGTCTTGCATTCAAGCACCGCCTCCGCAGTGCTTGAAACGGGAATCAACCGGGCCTTCGGCAGGTTCCGCCTCAACCATTCTCCGCATTGCGCCAAAGCCTGATCTTTCGACCGGACCTCCTCGATTTCATCAAGCGGCGAGAGACTGAGCAGGCAATGTTCGACCTTGAGGAAAACTTGGGAGACGATACGCAGTTCGGTCTCTGCCAGCAAATCGAGCGAGCGGTTGACCGCCCCTTCGGTCGAATTCTCGATGGGAACCACCCCGTAATCGCATTCCCCTTGCTCGACCGACTCAAAGACGTCCGGGATATCAGGCAACGGACGGTAGGAAAGAGTCGCCCCAAAATTCTTTATCGCCGCTTGATGGGTATAGGTTGCCTCGGGACCGAGAAATCCAATGACCAACGATTTCTCCAAAGCGATGGAGGCGGAGATCACTTCCCGGTAAATCGTCCGAAGGGAATCCCCTTGCATGGGTCCGGTGTTCAGGGCCTGAAGTTTTTTGAAAACTTCTTCCTCTCGGGCCGGATCGTATGGGTCGACACCCAACTCATCCTTGATACGCCCAATTTCAACAGCCGCTCGCACGCGTTGATTGAGTAGACGAACGATTTGAGAGTCGATCTCGTCGATTTCATCCCTCAGGGACTCTAGGCTTGGTTTTTCCAAAAAAAGAATGTTACGCAGTTAAGAGAATAGGTTTGTGTTCGCCACCTCTTATACAACCTGATATTCTCTACTCCTTCAATCTTAATCAAAATTATGAGTAGTTGTAACCGAAATTTTTCTTCCATCGTGGTTGATGGAGATGACCGAGCTCCCAACCGTTCGATGCTTCGGGCCGTGGGTTTCGAGGACGAGGACTTTGCCAAACCTCAAGTCGCCGTTTGCTCTGCCTGGAGCATGGTCACCCCATGCAACTCCCATTTGGACGAATTGGGCAAAGCTTCGGTGGAGGGGGTCGATCAAGCAGGAGGAAAGGCCGTTCCCTTCGGCACCATAACCGTTTCCGACGGAATAAGCATGGGAACCCCCGGAATGAGATACTCCTTGGTTTCCAGGGAAGTGATCGCCGATTCGATCGAAACGGTGGTCGGAGCGGAAGGAATGGACGGAGTGGTCGCTATCGGAGGCTGCGACAAGAACATGCCGGCCTGCCTAATCGCCTTGGCCCGTCTCAACAGACCGGGTATTTTTGTCTACGGAGGAACCATTTTGCCCGGCATCCACAAGGACAAGAACCTGGATATCGTTTCCGTCTTCGAGGCGGTCGGCTCGCATGCATCGGGAGCAATCGACCACGCTGAGCTCGTGGAGATTGAGAAGAAGGCCATTCCGGGCCCCGGTTCCTGCGGTGGAATGTATACGGCAAACACCATGTCTTCGGCCATCGAGGCTCTTGGCATGAGCTTGCCTGACAGTTCGGCCCAATTGGCCGTTTCCGAGGACAAGCGCAAAGACGCCCAAGAGGCAGGGGTTGCGGTCCTCAACCTGATCGAACGGGATATCAAGCCCCGTGACATCATGACCAGGAAGGCTTTCGAGAACGCCATCACGGTGGTCATTACCTTGGGCGGGTCGACCAATGCCGTCCTTCATCTGCTGGCCATGGCCCATGCCGCCGGGGTTCCTCTCGAGCTCGATGACTTCACGGAAATAGGCAAACGGGTTCCGGTCCTTTGCGATCTCAAACCAAGCGGCAAATACAACATGTCCCATTTCGTCCGAATCGGAGGCCTGCGTCCCCTGCTCAAAACTCTGCTAGAAGAAGGCTTACTGCACGGAGATTGCATGACCGTCACCGGCAAGACTCTTGCGGAGAACGTGGAAGGCGCGCAACCTTATGCCCCCTACCCCGGCGGACAAGACTTGGTCCGACCATTCGACGATCCGATCAAGCGGGACAGTCACCTGCGTATCTTGTATGGGAACCTCGCCCCGGAAGGCGCGGTAGCGAAAATCACCGGCAAGGAAGGGCTGCGCTTTTCCGGCAAAGCGATCGTATACGAGTCGGAGGAGGCTTCCCTGAAGGGCATTCTGGATGGCGAAGTCGAGGCCGGTCACGTCGTCGTGATTCGAAACGAAGGTCCGGTCGGCGGACCGGGGATGCGCGAAATGCTTTCTCCCACTTCCGCCATCATGGGCAAAGGCTTGGGCAAGGAAGTTGCCTTGATCACGGACGGACGATTCTCCGGGGGCAGTCATGGCTTCGTCGTGGGGCACGTAACTCCGGAAGCAGCGATCGGTGGGCCCTTGGGTTTATTGCAAAACGGCGATCCCATCACCATTGATGCGGAAAAGAACGAGCTCACGCTCGACTTACCCGAAGAGGAGATCAAAAAACGCCAAGACGATTGGGTACGCCCCGAACCCAAGGAAAAAAGAGGCGTGCTGGCCAAATACGCCAAACTCGTAAGCTCTGCCTCTCAAGGAGCCATAACCGACGAATTTTGACACAACCATGAAAAAAGACTTGTATCTGTCATTCGAAGAGGCCGACTTTTGGGCCGACTTTTCCTTTGTTGATTTTCCCGAAGAGTACTTGGACTCGATGGCGAACAACGCCGAGCAGGCATTGGCATCCATGCAAGAGCTTGAAGGAGGCGCAATCGCAAACCCCGACGAGGGTCGAATGGTCGGACA
Organism: Opitutia bacterium; assembly: GCA_038121045.1. GTDB lineage: Bacteria > Verrucomicrobiota > Verrucomicrobiia > Opitutales > Seribacteraceae > Seribacter. The sequence goes on along the minus strand of JAYOMW010000002.1, from coordinate 41,884 downwards.
CTACTGGCTCAGATCTCCCGAACTGGCTCCGAGCGAGGAGATCAGCAAGGCGATCCGGGAGACAAATGCAAAAGTCAAGAATCTCGCGAAGCAAGTCCATCAGGGAGAGCTGCAGGCTCCGGCGGGACCGTTTACCGATCTTCTGGTCATTGGAATCGGCGGTTCGGCCCTCGGTCCCCAATTTGTGGGAAAAGCCTTGGGGCATCCAAACCGCGACAAGCTCGCCGTCCATTTCTTCGACAACACCGATCCCGACGGGATCGATCTGACCCTTGCCGAAATCGGGCCGAGGCTTTCCACGACCCTGGCCCTCGTCATTTCCAAATCGGGCGGCACCCCCGAGACGAGGAACGGCATGCTGGAGGCCGAAAACGCGTTTGCGGCCAATGGGTTGGATTTTGCCAAACAAGCAATTGCGATTACCGGAGAAGGCAGCAGGCTGCACAAACACGCCACCGGGAATGGCTGGTTGGATTTTCTCCCGATGTGGGATTGGGTGGGTGGCAGAACGAGCGAAACCGCAGCCGTCGGGTTGATGCCCGCCGCGCTCCAGGGCATCGACGTCGATCAACTCCTCGAAGGCGCGGGGCAAATGGATGAAATAACCCGCCAAGACAATTTCAGAAAGAACCCCGCGGCCATGCTGGCTCTTTCCTGGCATTACCTGACGGACGGAAAAGGTTCCCGCGACATGGTCATTCTCCCCTACAAGGACCGGCTCGAACTCTTTGCCAAGTACCTTCAGCAGCTCGTGATGGAATCGCTAGGCAAAGAGAAAGATCTGCAGGGAAACGTCGTGCACCAGGGGATTGCGGTCTACGGCAACAAGGGCTCGACCGATCAGCATGCCTACGTCCAGCAATTGCGGGAAGGGGTGCCTAATTTCTTCGCTACTTTCATCGAGGTGCTCAGGCACCGGGATGGGGACGGACCAGAGGTGGACGAGGACGGAATGAACTCGGGAGATTATCTGCACGGTTTCTTTCTGGGTACTAGAGACGCCCTTTACGAAAAGGAACGCAAATCGATCACCTTGACCATCAAGGAAGTCAACCCGGCAAGCGTCGGTGCCCTCATCGCCTTGTTCGAGCGGGCGGTCGGTCTGTATGCTTCCCTAGTCGGGATCAATGCCTACCATCAACCGGGTGTGGAAGCCGGCAAAAAGGCAGCCGCATCGGTTTTGGAAGTACGGAAAGCCATTCGCGATCACCTGCTTGGGAAAAAAGGCGAGGTCATGACCGCCGAACAAGTCGCTCAGGCAACCGGGTTTCCGGACAAAGCGGGATGGGTATTCAAGATTTTGGAAAACCTGTCCGTCAATCAACCGGAAAGTTTCGAGCGGGTCCCGGGCGAAGCACCCCTGGAAACGGGATTCCGGGCTCTCTAGTCCAAAACGTTCGTCGGTTTTTTCGGGGGAGCAGGCTTGCCACTTGGCTTGGGTGGAGGTGGCTTGGAAGCAAGGAGAGCCGACCGACCCAAGTCGTAAATGTTCCACAAGGAAAGCGTGCTGTCGGTCTGCGGCCCCCTGCTTATGGGTTTCCATCCGGCGGGAAAATTCCGCTTGCTCGCAATTTGGCGAGCGGAAAGATAGGTGGCAAAACTATCCGCATGGACTTCGAATTGAAGATAATGACTTTTGGGGGTGATTGAATTTAGGGCGGCCACGTACTTTGAGTTGCTCTTGGTCAAAGCCGTTTCATCCTCACCCGCTCCGGTCTTCTTACGCAAATCAAAGATAATCCGTTTGTTCGCATCGATGCGCGGGATGGCCTGAAAAAAAGGATCTCCGGGTTTTGCCTTTAAAAAATGCGCCAGAACTTTTTTCCCGTCATACTCCTTGGCCTTGTTCGGATTAAGGCCGGCTTTTTTGAGTTCCTGCGTCACCCGACCGATCAAGCGGTTGTCGTCAATGGGATAGATTTTACCGCCTCGGCAAAGAAAACGAAAAGGCTTCGCATTCGGAGGAGCGGGTTTCGGGTCGGGTAAATTCACGTCCTTGCTCAGGCTTTCGGAGGAAGGCTTGGGAGCTTTGGCAAGCAAACCCTTGATTTTTTTGAGTTTAACTTCGATGGTCTTTTTCTTGTCTTCCTCCTTCTTTTTTTCGGCTTGAATCGACGGCGGAGGTTTCAAACTCTTGGGCATCGAGGACCGGGTTTCGGTCAAAGCCTTTTCGAGAGCCGCAATTTCCCGGATCAGCTTTTGGTCCTCCTTGTTTTGGGTCGCCAGACTCATTTGCAGGTTTTCCTTTTGCTCGAGCAGGGTGGCTTTTTGCTTCAAGTAATGCTTCATGGCATCCTCCTCCAATTTTTGGGAGTTCGCCGCCTTTTCCCTTTCGACGTATTCCTTGACGGCGGAATCGGCCCCCAACTGAACCACAATCAAAATTACGATCATGATGCCCACGACCGTCGTCATGGTATCGAGAAGGGAATCCAAGCTTGGGCCTTCTTCTTTCTTTCTCTTCCTCATGGACCCGCAAAGAGAGAAAGATCGATTTCCCCTTCCCCATCGAGAGGAATCTGTCCATACCTGCAGTCAAACTTGGCGCAAACCTGCACGGCCTTCGTCCACGATGAAAACCCATTGCTGCGAATAAGAAAAATAATGAAGCGGGCTTCCGGATCGGGCCTCTTTGCCTTACGGGCAATTTCGTACTTGGCGGCAATTTGCTGGGAGGCTTTCGATAACTTCAGGCTCGAAAACTTTAGTTCCCTGCCATTCTTGTCCTTGAGGTAGATCATTGGGCCTTCGCGCTTGAGGTAACGGGCATCCATCGGCGTGCCTTGAGCGCTGAACCAGGTGCGGTACGGAGCTTCCTTGGCCAAGGCTTTGACCAAGTTCTGCAGTTTTGGATCATTGGAAATGGCCGCCGTTTTGACCTCGAAAGCAACGTCCTTTCCTTTGTATATCTTGATCCCTTCGCTTCGGCACTCGATGAAGGTGGGTTCCAAATCACCCCCGGCGCCCGACCCGCTTTGCTTGACCTTCATTTTTACCAGCTTACCGGGATCCTTCATCTTCTCCCATTCCTCTTCGGTTTCGGCCAGTTCCTTGGTAAGCTTGGCTACTTCGGCACTTATCTTCGCCTTCTCTTTTTCGAGGTTGGCCACCATTTCGCTCTGCTTTTTGTTTTGAGCCAAAATGCTCTTTTTTTTCTTTTCCAAGGCCGCAATTTCCTCTTTGAGCTTATCTTTTTTCTTGGGGTCGATTTTTCGGGAAGGATTTTTCTTAATTTCATTGATCTCATTCTGGAGCTTCTCAATGGCGGCCTTTTCTTCTTCCATTTTTTCCTTGAAGCCGTCATCGGTTTCGAAAGCCTCCTCAATCTTCTGATTTACCGCGTCGTCGGAAACCTGAGACACGACCACTCCCATGATCATCAAGGTCAGAATACCCAGAACGCAGGCCAGAATGCTCAAAAAGGGAAAGAGCGATACCTGCAGATCGTTCTTCTTTTTTTTCACCTCGGAAAATCAAAAGCAAGCACGGATCAGCGATCCTCTTCCCCGACTGAATTCTCCATCAATTGCTGAAAATGATGAGCAATTTGGCTCATCTGCTGAGCGACCACGGCTTGTGATTCCTGCACTTGCAAGAGATAGGCTTGCAAGTTCTCCGCCCTTTGAATCAAAGAACCGTCTCCCGACTCTCCGCTCTCCACAGGGACCGATCCCATGGGTTCGCGCAGTCTTTTGAGAAAGTATTCGTTGCAATACTCATCCACTTTGTTCAGGAGGTCTTCCTCCCTTTTTTGCATGATGCTTGTGGGAAACATGACGCACAAACTGAAAATCAAGGAGACCAAAGTGGTATCGAAGGCAGTGCTGAGACCTCCGGTAACTTTGCCTAGTTGCTCTCTTATCTCATCCAGATCCTGCATTCCTCCTTCCGAACTGCCAAAACTGGAGACGGCGTCACTGATGCCCAAAACCGTTCCGATGAAACCCAGTATGGGGATGGCCCAAATGAAGACCTTGATCAGAACGTAGCTCGAATCGACCATGGTCGCATCAATCTCCGATTGGGATTTGAGCATATCGGCGGTTGCCGTATGATTTCTTCGAACTCCAAAATGCTCCAAGCCCCGCAGAATCCGGGTCAATAAAAAGCTTTGCCTGGGATCAAAGCCCAAGCGGTTGATGTGAGCTCCGAAGTGCTGCAGGTTCTCCACTTTGATATCCCGCCCGATATCCTCGGGCAAAAGCTTGAACTGCATGATGTTGAGCTGCCCTTTCAGCTTTTGACGCTTGATCCACAAAATGGCAAAGGACCAACAGGCAAGATAAGTGACGACATAGGGCACCCATCCCCTTTCATAAAAATATTCGTAAAAAATCCGGGTTGAATCCGAAAGCAGGAAAACCAACAAAAATAGGTAAAAAACAACCATAATACCCAAGCCGATGGCTGCCGTAATGCCCATGTTGACGGAGGTTGCGGAAGCGTTGTCGAACTTGCCCATTTCCTCGACGCTGCGTTGCATCATGTTTACCTGAGCCGCTCTTTTTTTGGCTCTCTCAGGAACCTTTCCGAGTGATTGATTCTGGTTTGCCATAGCTAAATTACTGTCCGTGCGAATTTCTGTTAGAGACCTCCATTTAAGTCTTTTCGAAGATCTTAAGCAATTTATTTGTAAGGAGAAAAGATTGAGCTCACATGAATGGAGACTCATTCGATTTTCCCGCCCAATCCATTTGCTTCAAGGATTTTTTAATTGATCAGAGCGTACTTTTGGAATCAATTGAAAAACCTGATGTCGAAAACTTTGAACAAAGACGGGACACCCCGTAAAATTGGTAGTGGCAAGACCAAGGGAGCAGGTTGCTTTTCTCCGACAACTTGGTCTGTCCTCAAAAATTACATCGCTGACGACGTCGAGTTTCCGATCAGTCGGGTTTGGCTGAGAGACCTTGGCGCCTTGAAGGAGGATCAGGCGGCCGATAAAAAAATCGCCATTCCAACCGTCCTGCCAAGAGAGCGAACCAATGTTTCGTCTCCCGAAGTGAAAAAAGAAAAAGCCAAAGGAGCTGAGATCTCGACGGCAAAGGTGGAAAAAATCGAATCGAGCGAGGACGAATACGAACCGCCCCCTCTTTTTGCAACCAAGCCAAACAAGTTCCTCGAATACTGAAACATGCCCCTTGTTCAAGGGCAAGCGGACCTCTTCCCAAAAGAGGAGAACTAGGGCAATTTCTCGAAGGGGTCAGGAGGCAGTGCGGGAAATGGGTCGCCTTCCTCGACTTGACCTTCTTCCATGGGCGGAAGTCCCCCGGGCTCTGGCAATGCACCCGCCGGAGGCAAGTCACCGAGGGGAGCGAGTTCAGGGAGTTCTTCCGGAAGCGATCCAGGGAGCGGAGCAAATGGAGCAGGGCTTGAATCGGCCGGATTCGATTCAAGGGGTGGCAAGGCAGGAATTCCCGCATCCAAGGGAGGGAGATCATCCGAAGCAGGCAGTGCGGGAAAAGGCGTATCATCTGGAATCGGAGGAATTCCAGAGGGCTCGGGCAAACCCGTCGCAGGAATGGATTCGGTCAGAGAAGAGGGGGTGAGATCCTCACTCGGAACAATTTGACGGTCGAACCCAACTTGAGGCAGAATGTTCTTTCCTTCCTCCCCTTTTGGTGCCGAAAGCACCGTGGATGGAGCCGCCTCCAAGTCCTCTATTTTGACGTCTCTTTCCCACCAGTCCTTGAACTCGATCGTACCATCCTCCTTGTACTCTTGGACGGCGCCCCACCTCGCTCCACCCAATTTCGGGATCAGCAGCCTTCGCTCATGGTCATATTGGTGACGGGCAATCCATGCTTTCTCAATCTTGGAAACGGGCTTTCGATCAAAAGCCGGTGAAACGGACCTGTACTGATGGGCGGAACGATTGCCGTCACAGGAACCAAGCAAGAGAAGAAGGAGAAAAAAACAAACCGGAGGTTTAGGTTTCATCGGATTATTGTCGTCGTGGGCAAATTTGTGCGTAGTCATTTTTCTCCTTCCACCGTATCGAGTCTCTTTAACTTATAGTCGGAACCCATGCTGTAGCAAACGATTTCTCCGGTAACAAGGTTGCACCGGTAAATCCACCTTTCGTTCGCGTCACATAAAAACTGAAACCTGTTTTCAGGCGGCTTCGGCTCCTGATCCAAGAGGGATTGCTGAAAAAGAAACTTGAGCCTTTCGTAATCGACTTTGTCCGGCTGCGGAAGCGATTTGGAAAATTCAGCTCCGAATTTCTTGAGGTTCTCCTCCATCAAAGCGTCCACTTGCTTCCGGTCCAGAGGAACTGCGGATTGAATCGAATCCATTTGGGGCATGGGCAATGGCTCGGCACGAGAAGACACGGCCGAAACGTCACTGAGATTCGTATCGACGGGCTGAGTGCCGACTTCTTCAAGCGAACAGCCTCCAATGAAAAAAACAAAGAAGGCAGCCGCCATAATTGCTTCGTTTTTTGGCTTTTGGGGCTTTGTCAACTCAGTCATCATCCTTGTTATACTCGGCAATCTTATTGAATCCGTCAACCTCGAGCACGAGATTTTCTTGTTTATACCTTGAAACAGCGGTGCCATAGGATATCAATTTTTTCCATGAGCGACGTAATCAAATGGGGAATTTTGGGGACGGGAAGGATTTCCAGGGCCTTTGCCGAGGGATTGAAATTCACGTCAAACGGTGTTCTCCATGGGGTCGCCTCACGAAATCATGATCGATCCAAAGCCTTTGCGGAGCAATGGAACGTGCCTTTGGCTTTCGAGAATTATCAACAAATGGCGGAATCCGAGTCGATCGATGCCGTTTACGTAGCGACTCCCCATACTCAACATGCGGAAAATTCAATTCTTTGCATGAACAACGGCAAAGCCGTGCTGTGCGAAAAACCCTTTGCCGTGAACCATGGACAAGCCCAAGAAATGGTTGCTCAAGCATGCAAAAACAACGTTTTGCTGATGGAAGGAATGTGGTCGAGGTTTCCTCCCTTGATGGAAGAATTGCGAAAGACGATCTCTTCCGGAGAAATCGGAGAGGTTCGAACCCTCCAAGCCGACTTCGGTTTCAAACCCAAAACAAAAGAACCGGAAGGTCGCCTCTTCAACCCGCACCTTGCCGGAGGATCCCTCCTTGACATAGGAATTTATCCCATTTCCCTGGCATCGATGCTGATGGGCAAACCCAAGTCGTTTGTTTCCGATTGGCATCAAGGCCCGACTGGAATAGACGAACAAGCCTCCTGCATTCTCAAATATGACAACGGAAGCATGGCCCTCCTGCATTCCTCCTTGGAATCGGAAACCAGGCAAGAAGCGTTTCTATCCGGCACCGAGGGGAATATTCGAATCCACAAACAATGTTGGAAACCTCAAAAGATGACGGTCACGTCCAACCTTTCCCAAAAGGCAAGGACCGTGGAGATGCCCTTTGAAGGGAACGGCTTCAATTACGAAGCCGAGTTTTTCGGAGAACTTCTGTTGGAAGGCAAAAAGGACAATGAGATCATGCCACTGGACGAAAGTCTGGAAATCATGAACCTGATGGACCAAATCAGAAGAACCTGGGGCCTGCGCTACCCATTCGAAGAGTCATCCTGATTCGCTAGTCCGAACCGCCGGGCGTCGGTACCAAAACCCGCATAATCGCCTGCTCCGAATAGCAAAGGGCACGCACAATACGATCAGTGTCGAGCAAAGGATTTGCCAATTGGAAAACCAAGTGAGCTTTCGCGATGAAGTAGTGACCGGATTCTCCTTCAAGATGACGAACTCGCGGGACTCTCTTCTGCACAGTTTCTTAAGCTGCCTTGAAAAAAAGAGTTCTTCACCCGCGTATAACTTTTCCGAAAACCCTCCGCACTCGAGGAAAAAATCACGGCGGCAAAAAAGAAAGCTCCCGGCGGCAAGCCGAAGAATTCCGGACAACTTGTTCCACACAGAAGGAACGAAGCACCCCCAAAACCAACCTCCGTCCTTGCGGTCGAAGGACAACAATGCCCCCCCTCCCCCGCAGGTTCCCTCTTTCATCAAACTCAGGGCTTCAATAAAGAGGCTCGGTGAGACGATCGTATCGGCATCAACGAAAAACAAATTCTCCCCTTTGCTTAGGGAGGCGCCCCGATTTCTCGCCTTTGAAATTTGATTATGGGGCTCGAACACGACTCGGACTCCTCTTGCTTTCGCGATTTCCGCAGTTCGATCATCGGAGTTATTGTCAACAACGACTATTTCACCCCGATATCCCTTTGATGCTTCCATACACTTTTGGAGAGCCTTCAGGGTAAAATCCAAATGACTTTCCTCGTTAAACGCAGGCACAACCAAGGAATAATCGAATTTGAGGATTTCGCTCACAGCACCACTCCCCTGCTTAGGGGATTAGCCGGTAAAGAGAGAACGGGGGCCTTTCCTCTACTTGGGAAATTTCTTCGCCCTTCTGTTCGCCCCAAAAGAAAGCCCCGAAAGCCAACCGTCAAGCCGGGCAGTCGATCGCATGCCGTACTGATCGCAATCTCCATTCGGAGTGAGGGGCCTGGCCCCGGAAATATCGTCGGCTATTTGACCGAGAGTAGGTAGTTTTTCACCATTATCGGAAAGCTTCTTGTGCAACAGGGCAAGCCGGTCGAGTTCCAACTGACGCGAAAGATTGGCCAAACTCTTGCGAAATTGCGCAACATCACCTTCGTCATGCGAATGAGGAACCGAACCATTGGTAACTTCGGGCTCAGGCAACACGGAAACAACTGGTTCCGCTACGGATGCTTCGACGGACGAATCCGGAGCAAGGGAATTTTCTTGGACTTGCGAGGGTTCATTGGATTCGGACTCATCAAAATCGTCAATGGACAATATTTCATCGCTGCTATCCACAACCGGGTCGTTCGAGATTTCCGGAGGAATCCCTCCTTCCACGATACCGGCACCTTCTTCACCAAAATCTTGCCCGGCGTCTTCTACTTCGGGATCGGCCATCAAATCGGCCAATTCTTGGTCGTTTAAATCTTCGGATGAGGTGTCCACAGTTCAGGGTATGATCAAAACCTTAAGATTCTAAAGGGAACAGGCAAGAAATAATTGAAGATTCCTTTTTAAGAGCGATGTCATAAATTCAGGATCCTTTTCCTCTCATTGGCTTGAATTCGAGTCAGCGAGCCCCCCGGAAGGAATGATTTCACCACTTCTGGTAAGCAAGATTCTTTCGTTTAGCTCCAACGAGGGAGGAGAGCCTTCGGTATCATTGCGAGAGACAAACTCCAAGTAAGAGTAGCGATCCTGCAACAATCCGACCCGGGCGCGAAAGGGCAAAGCGTTTTGGTCATTCATTCGCTCGGCCAAAAACTCCATCCCGTCACGCAATCCGGCTTCGAAACCGGCATCTATGAAAATCCCCTTTCCAGAAGGAACCTTGTTTCTCACGAGCACTTCCTTCTTCTGCGCAAAGTGAAGATGATAGGGTTTCTTCACGTCCACCGAAAGCCTCTCCTTCGACGAATTGAAATTCTCCAACGCCTTGCTTCGCCTCTGTTGAAGGACAGCCAATTCGCCGGAAACCGCATCCGCTTTTTGCTTTTGGGAAAGCAGCTCCGTTTCAAGAGTCTTGATGGTCGCTTTGTCGGTGCTTTCCTTTTCGATGAGAGGCCGACTTTGGTCCTCGATTTCATCGAGAGGCAAACGAGCCTTGCCCAAAGCCTCCTTCAGGGCTTCCAATTCCTTGCTTTTTTCAGAAATCTCTGAATCCAGTTGGTCCGTCCGGGAAGCCAAGCCGGCTATCTCGCCGTTGAGTTTTTCGCTTTCCGCAGTGGCTTCCTCAATCTTCGCGCTGTATTCCTGAGCCGAACGGGAAAGCTCGAATTCCTCCTTCTCCGAACTGTTCTTGTCCGCCTCCAACTGAAGCTGGAGGTCGGCCAATTCTTGCTCGGCGGCTTGAATCTTCGAGGCAACCGAAGAGGATGAGCTTGGGCTGAGAATCAAATACACGCCCAAGCCAATGGTAGCCAACCACGCAAGCAACCTACAAATGAACGAGATCAAAGCTTTTGAACTTTCTTAACTCGACGGGATTTCCGAACAGGGGAATGATCATCCCGACGCTATTTTTAGGCGACACCTCGTTAATCTTGATGCGGCAAAGCTTTTTTCCATTTGCCCGCACGGAAAAGATCATCCCTATTTCCATTCCGTGCTCCAAACCAACCGGCAAACCCAAAAAACCGGCTTCAAAATCATATTGAAGGTAAGGCACGGAAAGCTTTTCCCCTTTTTCCAGCCAAGGTCTGCCGTACATGTACCTTTGCAGGGCTTCCAAGGTAACGTCGAAGTGCTCGACGTACATTTTGGTTGTGGATTCGTAAGTCAGAAGGCTTCTCTTCCCGTCCGATTCTCGTTGCTTTTCGTTTTCGATGGACGCCCTCAGTTGTGAAATTTTTTCTTCCAAGCCCGGCAAAGACTGGGCAAAAGTAAGGAGGCGATTGCGCGAGTGCTCGATTTCCTTTTCCACCTCGGCAATCTTTTTTTTCGTTTCCTGAATTTCGGAACTTAACTCATCCTTTCGTTCCGTATTGGCTCCCAAGGCCGCGGTTTTGGCCTCGAGTTGATCGCTCAAGGATTTCAACAAAGTTTCTTTTTCTGAAGCTTCGTTCTTCCGTGTCTCGATTCTAGTCGAAAGAAAAGCGATGTTTTCCTTGGATTTTCCCTGGGCTTCATCGATTGCTTCCCGGAGTTCTCCCCTTTTTTTGTCGAGGGCGAGCAATTCGGCTTCCAGTCGGTCCTTTTCCGTCTTTTCGGAAAATACCTTCCACCCACCAACGGAATTCAACACCAAAGTAAGGAGGATCAATGCAAAGGAAAACTTACGGACTTTCACGGTTAACGCTCAGAGAGGGGGAAAGGGGGGCGGCGGTTCTTCCAAATCAAGCGGGGGCGGTAAATCCCCTTCCACAGGGGGCAGGCTTGGATCCGGAGGGAGGGGCGCAAAAGGAGCTTCTCCCAAGTTTTCGTTCGGGTTGTTTTCGGGTTCGATTCCTTGAGGAAGGAAAGGTCCTGGAACGAAGTCCTCCATATCTTCTTCCGCAGGTTCGGGCGCGACCTCCTCGGCTTTCTTTTCGTCCTTGCCGGTCGCCTCCCTCTCCATCTCTTCGGCCCGGTTAGCCAATCTTTCTCTTTCGGCTGCGTACCACCTTTCTTCTCGCAACAAGTCCATCCTCCTTTGGTGCTCGGACAACAGGTTTTGGCTTGGTATCGGTCTACCCGACCAATACCGGTCGAAGTCCACCTTGCCGAACTCATCTCTTCCCCATGTCCTTCCCCTCTTGCGTTGGTCATGGCTGGAAACAAGCCTTCTTTTCTCAAGATCGTAATGAAAACGAGCGTTCCACGAGTCATGAATTCGGGCAATTTCTCCTTCCCTTGCGGGTCCGCATGCACTGCACAACGCAAGAAAACCGGACAAAACGATAGACTCTTTGATTCGAGACACCTCAACATAATAGAGAAAACTTTAGGCAAATGGCAAGTATTCCGTAAAACTTCCCTTCCCACTCCGGCACCCGTCGCGACGCTTGGTGTGCAATGTGAAAAAGCTCGAGCGGGAAAAAAGTACCACAAGGCACCAGGAAGCTTCAGTATCCTCGCTGCCTAGAGTCCAACCAAAGTGAAACCGGCCCGTCGTCAATTGCCTCTATGTCCATATGCTCCCCAAAGGAACCGACGGCAACGGTACCCTCGAATTCCGATTGGAGCCGTCTCTTGAATTCTTCAAACGTCCGACGGGCGACGAGAGGTTCGGCCGCCCGGTTGAAGGAAGGTCGGAACCCCTTCTTGAGGTTCCCGAACAAGGTAAATTGGCTGATTAGCATGATACCGTCTTCCCTCTTCAGGGACTCGTTCATTTTCCCCTCCGAATCGTCAAAAATCCTGATACCGAGGATTTTCTTGAGAACCCAGTCCAGATCGTCCTTCTGATCCCCCTCCTCAATCCCCAAATAGACCAACAAGCCCTTTCCAATCTCGCCAATCGCTTGCCTGTCCACGCGAACGCAAGCCCGAGAAACTCTGCGCGCAAGGCACCTCAAGACAAAGTTTCGGTCAGGAGTTCGATTTCCGAAGGCCGCATAAAATGAATTTCTGTGAACGATAAGGAAGAATCAGAATCTCTCCCGAAAGCCAGACGACCGACCGCTTGGCAATCAAGCCGAGTCAACCCTCCCTATTCCTCGGCTACCGCATCCATCATCTCGGCCGCGGCTTGGGCGGCCAAAGGAGTGGATAGATAACGCTCTCCGCAACTGGCTCCAACGACGACGACGTTCTTTCCTTCCATTTCCGGTCTGCGGGCAATCCGTAAGGCAGCCGTAACCGTGGCTCCGGTTGAAATTCCTCCGAGAATTCCCTCTTCGAGACTCAGTTTTCTCGCCATTTCAAAGGCATCGTCACTTTTGACGAGTTCAACTTCGTCCACAATGTCCAAATTCAAATTCTTGGGCACGAACCCAGCCCCGATTCCCTGAATTTTATGAGGAGCCGGCTTGACCTCCTCTCCGTTTCTGGTCTGCGTAATTACCGGGCTTTCCTCCGGCTCGACGGCTACGGCAAGCATTTCCGGGTTTCTTTCCTTGATCACTTCGGAAACCCCGGTAATCGTACCTCCCGTCCCGACTCCGGCCACGAAACAGTCCACCCGGCCCTCCATTCCCGACCAAATTTCCTCCGCCGTAGTCTTGCGGTGAATCGCCGGGTTCGCGGGGTTGTCGAATTGCTGGGGCATGAAGGCCCGCTCTCCATGATCCTCCATTAACTGATTGGCCTTGGCGATAGCCCCTCCCATTCCCTTTGGCCCCGGGGTCAGCACGATCTCGGCTCCCAGCAAGCGCAAAAGCAATCGTCTTTCCTTGGACATCGTCTCAGGCATGGTGAGAATGCACTTGTACCCCTTCGCGGCACAAACGAAAGCCAAGGCTATCCCGGTATTCCCCGAAGTGGGCTCAATGACCACGCTGTCCGGATTCAATGCACCGGATTCCTCGGCGGCAGAGATCATGGCGGCTCCGATTCGGTCTTTGACGCTGGCCAAAGGATTGAAAAATTCCGATTTGAGGTAAACTCGGGCTCCGCAACCCTCGGTAACCTTGTTAAGTTCGATGAGGGGAGTTCTGCCAATGGATTCAATTATATTCATTTTGGGGGATTTCCTTTGATTGCCAGTGACCTGTTTGGGGTCACTTCCTTTTGTTTTTGGGGCCGAAGCTACGGATGGGGGCGTTTCTGTTGACCTCCGCATTTTTCAATCGATAAACGATTCTGGCCTTTTCGAGGTCTTGCGTGCTCATCTCCATTTTCACGATGTCTCCAACGGTAATCTTGATAAAGTGCTTGCGCAACTTTCCGGAAATATGAGCAAGAACCTGATGGCCGTTCTCAAGCTCCGCTCTGAACATGGTACTGGGCAAGACCGCGGTGATCTTGCCTTCGACTTCGATAACTTCTTCTCCGGACATATGTGTAAAAGAGTTCATCACACCATCATGGCACGCTATGTCAAGTAAGTCCTTTCATCAAAGGAAGAAATAGGTATTATGCCGTTCACCATGAAAAAGACCGTCGAATGTCCTTTCCCCAAGGTTTTTCCTTCCCAACTGGAAAAAGGAAACCTGTTTTTCATGCAATTGGCATACAACGAGGCAATCAACGCGTGGAATGACGACGAGGTTCCGGTCGGAGCCGTCATTGCAAGAGGCGAAGAAGTGATTGCATCCGCTTTCAACCAAACGCGCAGGCAGAAGGACCCGAGCGCTCACGCGGAAATGATCGCCATAACGATGGCCGCCAAATCCGTGGGAGACTGGAGGCTCAACGAATGCAGGCTGTATGTGACCAAGGAGCCCTGCCCCATGTGCTCCGGGGCAACGATCATGGCGAGACTAGGAGAAGTGCATTTCGCCGTCAAAGACCCAAAGATGGGTTGCTTGGGCGGCGCCACCGACCTTCATTTGCTTCCTTTTTCAAACCATCGGCCTAATATCGAAAGCGGGACAATGGAACTGGAATGCAAAGAAATGCTTCAGGCTTTTTTCCAAATGCAAAGAAAATAGAAGACGGTTCGCCTCGAAAATTCTCTATGGCTTGACCTTCCACCGGGAAAAAGCTGTTATGCAGGCTCTTCAACATTCAACTTCTTTTCCAATTATGTCACACACCTTACCTGCTCTGGAATATTCTACCGATGCGCTCGAACCTCACTTCGACAGCCGAACGATGGAAATTCATCATGGGAAGCATCATCAAACTTACGTAAACAACCTCAATGCAGCGCTCGAGGGCAACGAATCCCTCGAGTCCCTGGAGGTCGACTCCCTCATCCGGGACCTTTCCGCCATCCCGGAAGAAATCCGTCAGGCCGTCCGCAACAACGGCGGCGGGCACTCCAACCACACTTTTTTCTGGAAGTGCGTTTCCCCTCAGGGAGGCGGTCTCCCGCAAGGGAGCTTGGCGGACGCCATCGCATCAACCTTCGGAAGCTTTGACTCAATGAAGGAATCTTTCGGCAAGGCGGCCCTCACTAGGTTCGGATCCGGGTGGGCTTGGTTGATCAAGAGGAGCGATGGAAGTCTCTCCGTTACCTCCACGCCCAACCAGGACTCCCCTCTTATGGAGGGCGTGTCCGATGAGGTGGGCACCCCCCTCGTTGGTTTGGACGTCTGGGAGCATGCCTACTACCTGAATTATCAAAACAGGAGGCCCGATTACGTCTCTGCCTTTTGGAATCTCGTCGATTGGAACAGGGCTCAGGAGCTCTTCGGGGCTTAAATTTTTACTCAGAAGTCATTCTCAAGGAGGGCCTTGCTTCCGTTTAGGTTGCGGGTGTGAAGAACGCTTTCAGGGCATCCGGGCGGAAAACCCGAGGAAACCGATTGTTGTTTTCAATCCCGAATTTGACGATGGATTCAAATCACGGGTTGCCGGACATGAATCCAAAAACAAAAAGCAGGCGGGAATCCTTGCCAGTTCCCTCAACTCCAAATAAAATAGATCGAAATTGAGCCAAAGATCTTACAAGTACCGAGCATTCATAACCTACGCCCATAAGGACGAAGAAAGGGCGAGATGGCTCAGGCAAAAACTTGAGTCCTTTCGCGTCCCCAAGCACCTAGTTGGAACGGATGGAGATTTCGGAAAAGTGCCGGCCAGGCTTTATCCGATCTTTCGAGACCGCGACGAATTGGCCGGAGCCGCTCAATTGGGACCTCTCATCGAACAGGCTCTGGACGATTCCTCTCACCTGATTGTTCTGTGCTCACCGCAAGCGGTTCGTTCACGCTGGGTGAATGAGGAAATCAGGATGTTCAAGGCCATGGGCAAAGCCGACCGGGTTCTGTGCCTTGTCGTGGACGGTGATCCCATGGTCGAAGATTTGAACGGGGACGCCGACAACGAATGCATTCCATTGGCTGCTCGGAGGGATGTCGATGCAGAAGGAAAGTTGACCGACCACAAACACGAACCGGCCGCCGCCGACTTGCGCCTATCCGCGGATGGGGAGAAAGACGCCTTGCTCAAGATTATCGCGGGGTTGCTTGGATTGGGCTTGGATGACCTCAAGCAAAGAGATTTGCTCGCGCGTCAAAAAAGGCTTGCCCGGATCGCCTCCATCTCCGCCGTGTTGGCCATTTCGGCGATCGGCTTGGCAGTTTACGCATTCTATCAGCAACAGCAGGCATCCCTTGCCAAAGCCAATGCGGTAGAAGAGCGAAAACAGACGGAGGTAGAGTTGGCCAAAACCCAAGCAATCACCACTTTCGTTCAAAATCTCTTTTTCTCACTCGATCCGCAAAACACTGCGGTCATGGATACCGAGTTGATCAAGACCATGCTTGATCAGGGTTCCGATCGGGCCGCAGAATTATCGGTCGAGCCTGAAATCGAGGCAAGGATCAGGCTCTGCCTGGGCAAAACTTACCGGTCGATTCGCTCCTATGACGAAGCCCAGACTGAATTGGAGCGGGTTCTTGAATTATTCGAGAATTTGACGGCCAAGGAATTGCCCGCCCGGATGCAGGCCATGAAAGAAATCGCCTTGGTTCACGATGCCTTGGGCAATTACGTCCAAGCTCAACCCATGCTCGTAAAGCTACTCGAACAAAGGTCCAACGAATTTGGAGAGGGACACGAAGAGGTGATCGACACTCAAATCGACTTGGCCAAAGTATACCGCAGAATGGGGAAGCTCGAACAAGCTGAAAACGAGTGCGCCAAGTCCCTGTCTCTGCTGAATGACCAAAACAGAAGCGACACCGATTCCTTGTTGCTCAAATGCATGTCCGAGCTTGCCATGATCTACTTGGCCGGGGAGAAACTCGCTCAAGGCGAAAGCCTTGCCCGGAACGTTTACCAGAAATCCCGACTCCGATACGGGGATGGGCATGCCTCGAGTTTACGAGTCGGGCAAATTCTCGTCGAAGCCCTGAGGAAGGGAAAAAAGCTAAACGAAGCCGAAGAACTCTCCATCGAAGTGGTCGAGGGGTTGCAGAGAATCCTTGGCAAAAGTCATCCCGATACCCTCGGAGCGTCCGACTCCCTGGCGAGGATTCTAACATCAAGGGGTGAATTCGAAGAGGCCTTGAGGTATTACTTGGGAATTCTTTCCGCCAAGGAAAAAGCGTTGGGCACCAAACATCCCGAAACGCTTTCGACCCTTAAGGCAACCGCGGAAACATACCGGAATTTGGAAAGACTCGACGAAGCCGAAAAGACGCAAATCAAGGTCCGTGACAGACTGCGTGAGAAACACGGCGTCGAACACCCCGAAACTTTGCGCTCCATGAATGATCTCGCCGATCTTTACCTTGCTCTGGGAAAAGAAGACGAAGCCTTTCATCTCAGTGAAGAGACTTTGGAGATCGAAAGAAAGGTCATGGGTGAACAGGACCCGATGACCCTCAAAACCATGTTCCGGATCGGAAAACTCCAATACCTTTTCAACAACTCCGAGGGTGCGATGGAAATCTTGGGCGACACTTTGGCAAAACAAGAGAAATTGCTTGGTTTCGATCATGCCGAGGCCACGCTCACCCGTGATCTGCTGAACGAAATTCTGGCGGAAAAAGCGACCGCAAGGGTTACGCTCGAAAGCAATGAAACCATGATTGCCGAGCACTCCGATACTTCCTTGATCGATTTTCTCGAGGAGTTTGAAAAAAGCGAAATCCCATTGGATAAGAGATACTCAACGCGCCCGCCTGATCTTTGGGACTCGAACCAAAGCCTTTCCCCTTCCTCGGTGACGGTTCCTGAAAACATCCCGGAAGAAGAAAAAGAGAAGGACGCAGGGTTTTTCCAAAGTTTGAAAAATCGTCTCCTGCCCGGAAATGAAGACAGGGAAGAATCCGACCCTTCCGAGACGGAGCAATAATGCCGGCAAGAACGGTTATCTTCGATTGGGACGGGGTGGTCATCGACTCTTCCGCCCTCCACGAAAGAAGCTGGGAAGCCTTGGCATCTGAAATTGGCAAAGAGTTGCCGGCGGATCACTTCAAAAGGGGCTTCGGCAAAAGAAATGCCGTCATTATTCCGGAAATCCTCGGTTGGTCGCAAGATTACGCTGAAATCGACCTTTGGAGCAAGAGAAAGGAGGAGCTTTATCGAGAAATGGGGAGCGAGCAAGGGATTCCCATTCTTGATGGAATAAAGAATTTCCTGGAGTCTCTTCGAGCGGAAGGTATTCCGTGCGTAATCGGTACTTCTACGGAACGACGGAACGTAGAGTTGGCTTTCGAGCAGCACGACCTGTCGGCGTTCTTTTCAGGCGCCGTCTGTACCGAGGACGTGTCGATGGGGAAACCGGATCCGGAAGTTTTCCTCAAAGCCGCGACCCTTGCGAGCGCCGAGCCGCAAAACTGCGTTGTGCTCGAAGACAGCGTCCATGGAATCATGGCCGCCCGGAGAGGGGGAATGAAAGGATTGGGACTTGCCACGACCCGCGACAGGAAAGATCTTCTGGAAGCCGGAGCGGACTTGGTGGTGAACAACCCTTCGGACCTGAGCATCGGCTTGCTCGAAAGCCTTTATCACTCATAGTAGGATGAAAAAGATGAAAAAATTCCCCCTGCACGTAAAAATATTCATTGCCTTGGCTTTGTCTTTTTTAATCGGTCTTGCGGCAAACTTGTATCTTTCCGGCAACTACGTCTTTACTCAAAAAGGTGAACTCCTGGTTCTTGAGCCTGTCGAACAAGACAAAAGCGGAAATTGGTCTTTGTCCCATGACCCCGTCGACGCCCTGTCACTTGCCCCGGAATTCCAGAGCAATCCCCTACCCGATCGCGACTCCCTGAGCAAGGAGTTCAAAGTCATTGGCTCTCTTGCTTACTCGTCGGAGGAAGGAAAGGCCACTTCGCCGGTTTCCCCCGACCCCGTCTTTGCTCTACCCGCTCCTCAAGTAGCCCATTGGACGGGTGCGGGATGGTTCGAGTTTCTCGCGGCAGCCTGCGCCTTTTTGGGCAAACTTTTCTTAAACGGCCTTAAAATGGTCGTGATACCGTTGGTCATGACTTCGATCATATGCGGGGTTGCCAGAATCGGAGGGGAGAAAGATTTCGGACGCTTGGGGCTCAAGACTTTTTTGTTTTACAGCCTGACCGGCTTGCTCGCGGTTGCAACCGGTTTGTTTTGCGTAAACCTCATCGAACCCGGGCAAGTACCGGATGAGATTCGAGCCCAAATGCTCGACCATCCATCCGACGGTCATTCATCGAAGATCGAGGGCGCTTTGGACCAAGCCGACAAAGGGTGGACCGGCATCCTCGAAATCTTTCACCGCATGGTACCGGCCAATCTTTTCAAGGCGGCCGTGGAAGGACAATTGCTCGGTCTCATCTTCTTCAGCCTGCTCTTCGGTTTTTTCATCACGAAACTGCCTGAAAAGGCTCGGTCCACCCAGTTAGGTTTTTGGGAAAGCCTCAATTCGCTCATCCTTTCGATTACCCATTTCATCATTTCCCTCGCCCCCTACGGCGTCTTTGGACTGGTCACTCCCACTCTCATGAAAGTCGGTCTCGAAACACTTTCGGTCATGGGTTCCTTCGCCCTGACCGTTGCCCTTGGCCTGCTCGTACACAGCCTCGTCGTACTGCCCCTTCTGCTTCGGTTATTCGGCAAAATTAACTTTGTCGATCATTACCGGGCCATGGCTCCCGCTATCCTAACTGCCTTTTCGACCGCATCCTCTTCGGCCACGCTCCCCCTCACCATGGAATGCGTAACCAAACGGGCCGGCATTTCAAAAAAAATAAGCAGCTTCACCCTGCCTCTGGGGGCCACCATGAACATGGACGGCACAGCCCTTTTCGAATGCGTGGTGGTGGTATTTCTCGCCCAGCTCTTCGGCATCGAAATGGGTTGGGTCACCCAAACAACCGTGGTGCTGATGGCCCTGCTTACCTCAATCGGGGTAGCCGGTATCCCCTCGGCCAGTCTGGTTGCGATCATCGTCATTCTTCAGGCCGTGGGCTTCCCCGAAGAAAGCATAGCCATCGGGGTGGGCATCGTATACGTCGTCGACCGAATTCTCGACATGACCCGTACCGCGGTCAACGTATTGGGAGACAGCTGCGCCGCGGCCATCATCGGAAAGTCAGAGGGGGAAACCGGATATTATTCGTCCCTCAGATCCTAAGTTTCATAGCCTGGCCAAGTTGATGAAATTCAAGCTTGTTTCCGATTACAAGCCGCAGGGCGATCAACCCGAGGCGATCGATTCCTTGGTCCGCTCTCTCGAAGAAGGCAACCAAGACCAAACTCTTCTTGGCGTGACCGGTTCGGGAAAGACCTTCACCATGGCCAACGTCATTCAGCGACTTCAGCGGCCCGCCCTTGTCATTTCGCACAACAAGACGTTGGCCGCCCAATTGTATTCCGAATTCAAGGCCTTCTTCCCGGAGAACGCCGTCGAATACTTCGTCAGCTATTACGACTACTATCAACCGGAAGCCTACGTCCCATCCACCGACACCTTCATCGAGAAGGACTCCTCGATCAACGAGGAAATCGAACGACTCCGTCTCGCCGCAACCGGTTCGCTCATAAGTCGCAGCGACGTCATCGTCATTGCCAGCGTATCTTGCATTTACGGATTGGGCTCCCCGGATGACTTCCGGGCTCTTTCGGTGGAAATCGAGAAAGGCGAAGAGATGGGGCGAGACACTCTTCTGGAGAAATTAATCGAGGGTCTTTACAATAGGAACGACGTCGAGCTCAAAGCCGGACGATTCCGCGTAAGAGGAGACGTCGTGGACTTGTTCCCCGCTTATGCGAACAACCCCATAAGGATCGAATTTTGGGGCGATGAAATCGAGGGGATACGTGAGATTGACGCAATTTCAGGCTCAACCCTCGGCGAACTCGAGAGCTATCGCGTCTATCCGGCCAGCCAATACGCAAGCACCAAGGAAAAGGTCGCCGCTGCCTGCAAGGCCATCGAGAAAGAACTTGAGGAACGCGTGGCCTGGTTTGAAAAGGAGAACCTGCTTTTGGAAGCCCAAAGGATCAGAATGCGCACGGAATACGATATGGAAATGCTGCGGGAGATAGGTTTTTGCAACGGCATAGAAAATTACTCGCGTCATCTCTCGGGCAGAAAACCGGGCCAGCGCCCCTGGTGCCTGATTGATTTTTTTCCGGAGGACTTTTTGCTTTTCGTCGACGAGAGCCACGTCACTTTACCCCAAATCGGAGGGATGTATCGCGGAGATTACTCAAGAAAGCAAAAACTGGTGGATTTTGGTTTCAGGCTGCCCTCCGCCCTCGATAATCGTCCGCTCAAGCCCGAAGAGTTCACACGAGTGACTGGGCAAACGGTTTACGTATCCGCAACTCCAGCTCAACTCGAGCTCGAAAAATCGAGCCTCGTTGTCGAGCAATTGATCCGCCCCACCGGCCTGCTGGACCCGGAAATGGAAATCCGCCCCATCAAGGGGCAGGTGGAGGATTGCATTTCGGAAATCAAGAAGCTCGCTCAAACCGGATACCGCGCTTTGGTCACGACCTTGACCAAGAGGATGACCGAGGATCTGACCGATTTTCTGCGTGAGCGTGAAATCAAAGTCGAGTACCTTCATTCGGATATTGATGCCATCGAGAGAGTGGAACTTTTGAGAAACTTGCGGGCCGGCGCTTTCGACGTGCTTGTGGGGGTCAACCTTCTGAGGGAAGGGTTGGATTTGCCCGAAGTCGCGCTCGTCGTAGTTCTGGACGCGGACAAGGAAGGTTTTCTGCGTAGCGAAACGAGTTTGATTCAAACCGCCGGAAGAGCGGCTCGGCATGAAAAAGGGAAAGTCATCTTCTACGCCGACGTCATGACCCAATCTCTTCAGCGGGCCTGGGACGTCTGTCAATATCGCAGGGAAAAACAGATGGCCTTCAACGAGCGCCATGGCATTGTCCCGCAAAGCGTCGTTCGACCGGTTCAGGAAAGCCTTGTAGCAAAGAAAGAGACGGAGAAAGACGAACTCGCCGTATCGGAAAGTCTTTCCGGCAAGCAAGTGAAGAAATTGATCAAAGAGCTCGAGCAAGAGATGATGGATGCAGTGAAGAAACTCGAGTTTGAAAAGGCCGCCCTCCTGCGCGATCAGGTTTCTTTTCTTCAGGAAGGGGCCAAGGGAAACCTCGTGTCCTCGACACAGGGCGGAGCCATCGGTCGTGGGAAATATGCAAAGAGGAGAAATCGTGGGAGGCGCTGACAAAGTAATAATCCTTATCCTGGCAACTTTGCTGACGTTCGGCTCGGCGACTTCAGGGGAAATTTCTTCTCAACGAAGATTGCTTTTCTTTTTTGACAAAATCGAAGTGAATGGAGAAGTAGACGTTTTTCTGAGCAAAGGAAAACGAAATCGGGAAGCGACTATCTATGCGGATTCGGAAATCATTGACACCGTCCTTACCAAAGTCAGCAAAAGAACCCTTTACGTCGATGCCAACAACACCTATCAGCTTGCCCGCAGGCTCCCTTTCATCAAGCTGAACGCCCAAAGAAAATTCCCCGTGGAGATCATGATCTCCATAGACAAGTTGGCTGAAATAAGAGTCCACGGCGGAAGCAACTTGACCTCGGCCGGATTGAACTCCGACAACCTGTCCGTTTTTTGCTCTTCCACCGGCAAGGTTCATTTGGAAAACCTGGTTTCACCAACTCTCCAACTTCGCCACGAGGGGTCCGGGGTAGTCGTCCTCAGGGGAAAGGGCGTCCACCGATTGGAAGCGGAAATTCTAGGCGACGGCTCGCTTCGGGCCGAGGAATTCCCGGTCGACCAGGCCACCCTTCTGCACCAAGGCAAAACGAACGCGCATCTGGCGCCACTGCTTTGGATGGATGCCCGCATGCGCGGTTCCGGAAATCTCATGCTACACAAGAAACCGGAAAAGATGGTGATCGATCAGGCCGGAAAAGGAATCGTGAGCGATATTATCTCGGGTCCCCTTCCCTTTCTTGATCTCAATTCAAGCACGCCCAAATTGGGCGAAAAATACTAGAGGGTAATCTCTTCGCCTTCCACGGCCGGCCTCACGCCTTCCCTGCGAGCGGCAGCCTCTTTGGCAATTTGATCCATCTTCTCATCGCCGTGGGACGGATCGTGATGAAAAAGAAAGGTCTGTTTGACCCCGGCGGCGTCGGCCACCTTGATCGCTTCCTCCCAAGTCGAATGTCCCCACCCCTTGAACTTGGGATATTCCTCCGTTGTGTACGCGGAATCGTACACCATGACGTCCGCATCTTTCGCCAAGGTCACTACGTTTTCGTCAATCCGGTCGTCGTAATGCTCCGTATCGGTACAAATGGCAATTGCCTTGCCCTGAAACTCGATTCTGTATCCACAAGCCCCATTCGGATGATTGAGCTTGCCCGTGCGAATGACGATTCCGTCCTCCAACTCAAATACGTGTCCGCAAAAGAAATCCTTGAATGAACAAGCTTGCTCGATCAGGGAACTTGGCACGGGAAAGACCGGATCTTTCATCAACATGGTTCCAATGATTCCCCGAAGATCGTACTTGTCGTTTGACGTCAAGTGCCCGGCATGCAATCGGACGTCGCTAACCGGATTGTAAAGGGGCGCGAAAAAAGGCAGGCCCTGAATATGATCCATGTGGGTGTGGGTGAAAAACAAATCGGCGTCGAGCAGGTTTCCCTCCTCGATCATGATTTTTTTCCCAAGCAAACGGATACCCGTTCCCGCATCGATTATGATCCTCTTTGAACCACAGGTGATCTCAAAGCAAGTGGTGTTTCCGCCATATTTGACGGTATCGGGTCCCGGACAGGGAATGCTTCCCCGCGTTCCCCAGAACTTGAGCTTGAATAGGGTAGAATCGGACATATTTGGCTCTATCGAATAAATTTATTACAAAAAGTCGGAACTTGGCAATCTTCAAAGCGGAACACAGCCAACGGTCGAATCGAACTACCTGTCCCGCCAATCCCCGTTTTCATCTTGATAAGAATCAGTAACCCGACCATCCCCCCAGTCATAGGATCCACGAATGGCCAGGCCCTTGTCGAACTCTCCGGTAAAGCTCGTTCCATCTCCAAAATCAAGGTTACCTCTCCCCTTTTTCACTCCTTCCGACCAAGTTCCCGAATAGGTAACTCCAGTCACGTCTTGCTGAGTGCCAAACCCATCGGGCAATCCATTTTTGAAAGTTCCTGAGTAAGTGGAACCACTCGGTTTCACCCAAACCCCCACGCCCTCGAAAAGCCCCTCCGCAAAACTTCCGACGTAAAGCGAACCGTCTTTCTGTTCGAGAACTCCGCTTCCATGATACGAATTAGCCTGGAAATGCCCCGTATACCTGTCTCCGCCACTTGCCAGGAAAGTTCCCTTGGCAAAGGACCCGTCCGGGTTGAAGGTCCCTGTGAACTCTTCGTTGAACTCGGTTTTCATACTCCCCTCGGACAAGACCGATTCCTTCCACTTGCCAGTGAGAATCACACCGTCCGAGCCTTGGTATTCACCGTAAAGAAGTTCATCCGATTCCCAATGACCCTCCATGCGCGAAGAATCCGAATAGATCAAAGTTCCAAAACCCTCTTTTTTCCCGCTTGCCCAAAGACCCGAGTAGCGATCGATTTGGTCGTCGGATTGGTAAAGGCGCGTTCCGTAACCGTGAGCCAGGCCGTTTTTGAAGAGACCCTCGAAAACGTCGCCGGAGGAAAAGGTTTTCTTCCCATAACCATTGGGTTTCCCTTTAGACAGCTCACCCTCGTACGTCGAACCATCCTCCAACGTCTGCTTGCCCTCCATTGCCTTTTCGAGCAAACCGCTCGATTCGCTGCGCAAGCTTTCCCGTTCCTCCTCTTCACTCCCACAACCGCCCTGCATGAAAAGCCAAGCCGAGGTCGCGAGGACCTTGAAAAACCTGGATTCCGAACCGAAGGGCATGACTAATTGATCTTTATGCTTTTGCTCACCTCGAAAATACTCGTGACAATCGCAATCGCGACCAAAGCGACCAGGGAAAAGGCAAAGCCAAGGGCAGCGCCCGAAACCAAAGTCGTCATAACTTTGATCCGCTTGGTCAATTGTTCGCGAAAGGCATTGCTAATGTCTTCCATGCTGTTGCCCAAGTTGCCCGTTTTTTCACCCACTTCCAAAATATCGAGCTGGATCAAGGGGAGAAACTTGAATTTTCTCAAAGCTTCGGGAAGAGCCTTCCCTTCGTTCACCAAGGCCCGAGCCGAACGGAAACGGTCCCGTAGAAAGCGGTTGGTGATGGTTTTTTCACACAGACGCAAGTTTTCGGTCAACCCGATCCCGCTCCAGATCAAGGTGGAGAGCAAACTCGTCAACTGAAACATCTGAGACAAGTACAGTATGTTGCCGAAAAGAGGAATCTTCAGGATAGCCCGGTCCACCGACATCCCTCCTTTTTCGGTCTTACGCCACTTGTGGGCAACCGCCAGCGAGATGATCAAACCGATCAGGACAAAAGGGCCGAAATTCTTGACGAAGTCAGAGCTGTTGATGAGCAGTTTGGCCAAAAAGTTCATTTCTCCGCCCATCTTGTCCAGCATGCCCTTGATTTGAGGCAAGAGAACCTTGATGAAGAAGACAACCACCCCAAAAGCAACCAACCCGACGAAACATGGGTAAGCCATGCTGGTGAGGACTTTCGATCGAATCTCCCTCTTCTCCTCGAGGTAAACGATGATCTTTTTTAGGATCGGACCCACGTTGCCCGTTGCCTCACCGGCCTCAATGACGAAAGTCGATGACTCACTGAAATATTGGGGCAAGGCTCTCATGGCCCGGGAAAGCGTTCTTCCCTCCGCGAGTTCCTTCCAGAGAAAACGCGCCACGTCCTTGAGTTTGGGATCGGAAAGCCTTTGATTCAGAAGCTTCACCGAATCGGCAACCGGCATTCCGCTCCCATGCAACTCCATCAGTCTCTTGAGAAAATCCAACCCAATGGCCTCGCCCTTGGCTCCAAGCTTGCGCGAACCGGGCTTGGATGGATCGTTTTTTTTGCCCAAGGGCATGGACGAAACGGGTTTGCTCTTCTTCTCGCTTCCTCCCGCCTTGGTCACTTTGAGGGGCGTTATGCCATCGGATCGGATCAACTGCTTTGCCTTCTTCAGGTCGTCTGCCTCGACCTCCCCGGCAAGGCTTTTTCCCTTTAGGTCAATGGCAACGTATTTGAACTTGGCCATTTACGGTATGGTTCAGCCCACTGCAGGACCTTCGAACTCGCTTTGGTGTTCGTCACTCCCGAAAGGGGTTTCCGGCTCATCGTCAATAAACCCGTCGGCATAACGAATAACTTCGTCGAAGGTCGTGAACCCTCGCTTGATTTGTTCCCAACCGCTCCCCTGCAACGTGCTCATCCCTTCTTTGAGAGCCACCTCTCGGATGTCCGGAGCGGAGGCATTGTTGATCACCAACCCATGAATGGAATCGCTCATCTTCATCAGTTCGAAAATACCCACGCGCCCTCGATATCCGAGGTTTTGACATTTCTGACAACCGACGGACCGCAACACCTTGTCCGCGTGAACGACTTCACTCGGATCGACTTCCAACAAGGACAAAGAGGCCAAAAGGTCGCCCTCGGACATTGTGGCGAGAGAAGAACACTCCTGGCAAAGCCTTCGAACGAGTCTTTGGGCAATCACCATTTCAACAGAGGAAGCGATGAGAAAAGGTTCGATTTCCATGTCGACCAAGCGGGTAATGGCCCCCGGAGCATCGTTGGTGTGCAAAGTGCTCAAAACCAAGTGACCCGTCAGGGAAGCCCGAATGGCAATGTCTGCGGTCTCCCGGTCCCTGATTTCCCCGACCATGATCACGTCCGGGTCCTGCCGCAGAATTTCCCGCAAAGCGCTTGCGAAAGTGAAACCGATTTCCGAATTCACTTGGGTTTGATTGATGCCGGCCACCTCGTATTCGACGGGATCCTCGACCGTCATGATCCTACGCTCCGGTTTGTGAATCCTCCTGATGAAAGCGGTCAGTGAAGTGGACTTACCCGATCCGGTGGGTCCCGTGACCAAGACAATGCCGTGAGGTTTCTCCAAGACGGCAACAATGTTCTTTTCATCGTTCGCCGCCAAGCCGAGCTCCCTCATCGACAAGGGTTGCGACTTTTCGTTAAGCAATCGCAGACTGATGCTCTCGCCATAAAGGGTGGGCAGCGTGGACACGCGAATATCGAGATCGCTTTGTCCGTGGGTAAAGGTAATTCTTCCTCCTTGAGGCCTTCTCTTTTCAGAAATGTTGATGGCGCTCATGATCTTGATCCGCGAGATGATGGCGTCTTGAAAGCTTCTCAGGTTGTCCGGAACACGAACAGGGACCAACTGACCGTCTATGCGGTAGCGGATTTGCAAGGTTTCCTTATGGGGCTCAAAATGAATATCCGTGGCCCGGTCCACGATGGCCCGCTGAATCACTTCGTTCACGAAGCGGATAATGGCGGCATTTTGGTCCTCGAGGTCATCCTGGGTATCCTCGTCTCCGTCCTGATCAAGATCCGAATCATCCAAGCTATCGGCTCCGATCCCGAAGTTCTCGGTAATCGCCCGGGAAATTTTCTCCGGCGAACTCAAGCTCCAAACCGGCGTTCTGCCCGAAACCGCAAAAACCCACCGACTCATGCGGGTCGAGGGAGGCCAGACAGCAACCAACTCAATTCGTCCATCCTCATCCAAGCCAATCGGCAGACAACTGTAGTTGTGTATCATTCGAAGAGGCAGAAGCTTGGTCGGATTGTCCGGCAACTCGAAATCATCCACGTAGGCAAGGTCCGATTTCTTTCCGATCTCACGCATCGTTTCAATCAGGTCGCGCGAATATTTGGAGGCAAGTAAACGAGCCCGGTCTTCGAGAGGAGAGCTCAGGATGTTGATCCGGTCGATATCGGTCAACCCGGGCCACCAGTCCATATCCTCAAAGGAAGAGGATGCAAGAAGAACCTTGTCCTCCTGCTCAAGGCCATCTGTTTCCGTCTGTTCGGCTTCGCCTGGGTTTGTTTTTTCGGAAATCACGGTCTTTTCAATTACCGTTTCGGTTTAGGCAAGACCAAACCTTTTGGAACAGTCTTTATCACAGGAGGAACCGGTTTCTTGGGGCTAGCCTGACCGGGCTTCGGGGCGGCGGGATTGAACGCAGCTCCAGAGGCCTTGGACGCCTCGGCCAGTTCGATTTCTTCGTATGTGACCAGTGGATCCGAGCTCTCGTGAGTCACTTTGAAGTTCTCGATATCGAAAATGAAAACATCCCCGGCGTAAATGGCCGAAGTGGAATTTTCTTCCAAAGAAAGCCAGGCGCTCTCCCTCGTCGACTTATGATAAAGGGCAAAATACCATTTTCCATCGAAATTGTAGCAACCGCGCAATTCGTAGGGAGAAGGCAGCTTTTTTGCGGGTGGAGTCATTTTCTTGGGCGGTGCAAGCTGACTTGGGAGAGTTTTGGGAGGCGGAGGCGGCCTTCCGGGTATGGCGAAAGGGCTTGGCTTCTGGGCCAACGAAAAGGAACCGACCGAGGTCAGAAAACAGGCGACCCAGGCGCCTCGGATACTTTTGGCAAAGAGAGAAGTCATCACAAACTGGGTCGGGAGGAAGGCTTGTCCTTGTGGGAGGCCTGCCCCTTGTTTTTCCCATCGATATCGGGCATTCCCAAAATTTGCCCGGAAGGCGAGGTGAATTTCGGTTTGTAGTCCCCTTTGATGCGTTCGTCTATGGAGTTTACATTATCCTCCGTGTCATCGAAACCAGGTCTCATGATGGTGGGTTTCAGGAAAATAAGCAGTTCCGTAGGGGTGTACTTGACGGTCTTGGGTCGAAAAAACTTTTTTCCCAGGTAGGGAATGTCGCTTAACAAATTGTACTTGGACTCGGTCGAATCGACCTGTACCTCCTGCAATCCCCCCAGGACAATGATCTCTCCATCCCGAACGGTAACGACCGACTTGGCCTCTCGAATCTTTTTGGCGGGCAGGGATTGCCCTTGGTAGGTGTTGCTCTGGGTCTCGTCGAATTTCTCGGCTTTGACTTCCACCTCCATGAAGATCGAACCGGCTGAAACAATCGTCCCGTTTTCATCGATTTGAGGCAATCCGATCTTGGGTTTCTTGATCTCGAGGGAGGTCTTCGCCGTAATCTTGCTTTGCTGCCCCGTGCTGGTCTGGCCATCCGTTCCGGTGTTGTATCCGGAGTAGGTCGGAATAACGATATTCCGTTCGTCCTCTATGAGAATGTGCACGTCGGGCGAATTGTGGGCGAAACTAAGGGTCGGGGTGGAGAAAATCCGCACGTCGTTGCGCTCCGAAGACAAGGCGAATATCTGATCCCAACGAATGCCCGTCAGTTTCCAATCTTCCAATTGAAAAGGCATGCTCGTATTCAAGCCCGGAATCCCTAATACTCCCTGCAAATTATTGTTGCGAACCTTTTGTGAAACACTCTGAGTAAAAGTATTTCCACTGGGATCAGTAAAATCTTGCTGAACTGACTCAGTTTGGACCTCTCCAAACAAGCCTTCGCCCCTCGGACCCCGAGCGTACTTCGACCACTCCAAATTACCAAGCAAGGCATCGATGCCCCTTTGGTTTTGTTCGGTCAAGTCGACCATTACGAATATGGTTTCGAGTCGGGCTTGGGGAAGCGGTTGATCCAAAGAGTCGATCATGCGGCCGATTTCCACGATATCTTCCTTGGTTCCATAAACCAAGATCGCATTGCTCCTTTCATCGGATGAGATGGTAATGAAATCGCTGAACTCATGCGAACCCTCTCCGGCCTTGTCGCCGCCGGCGCTTGCAGCGTTTTGAGCGGCGGTGGGAACCGGAGTGGCAGCGGGTTTGCCGGCGGTAGTCCCCGTAGTCGGGCGGGCGGCGGTTTTCCGACCTTGAACCTGTTGCTTGATGCGCTGTTGGTTCTTGATCACCTCGTCGAGAATAGCCTGTATGTCCTTGGTCTCGGCATGTTGCAATTTGAAGAGTTCGCTCGTTGTCTTCATCTTCACGGGAGCGTCCAAAGTCTCCAGAATGAACTCGAGGGTCTCGATGTTTTCCGCCTTCGTCACGATGATCAACTTGCCGGTCCGTTCATCGGAATCGACTTGCGTGGTGCCTCCGAGAAAAGGCTTCAGGCTACCCTCGATCATGGTTTTCATCTTGCTCTCGAGTTCACGGGCTCCCGCATGCTTGGTAGGCCACACGAAAAACTTGGTTCCGAGTTCTTCGGTTGAAATGGCCCGGTCCATCTTTTCGAGGAGTTTTTCCATCCTTTGCAAATTGAGCAAGGCATCGGTCGCCAGAATACTGTTTGCATTCTCGAGCAATACGAGTTGTCCAACTTCGGTCTTGAATGGACTCAGGTGCGTGACGATGTCTTTGGCCTGAGCATAATTCAATTTGAAAAGCTTCATGTAAATCTTTTGGCTTGGTTCGAATGCCGAAGCCGGACTTTCAAGCCAAATCGGCACGTGCATGTTGATTTTCGCCGCTCCCACCGCCTTGTAAAATTTGTCCGAAATCTTACTGATGCCAACGCCGTGCATGGACAAAAGACTCTCCACGACCTGAATGGTCTCCCCTTTGGTAAGAGGCTCCTCGCTGTTGAAATTGATTTCCATTTGCGGCAGATCCGTAGCCCGCCTCAAGATGATCCATCCCGTGTACTGCTGAATCATATCGAGCAGCATATTGGCGTCCGCTTTGCGCAGTTTGAAAGGCCTTGTCTCCTTTTCCTTCAGCCCGGAAACGTTAGACAATTCGAGAGGAGGACGCGTCCCCGGAGGATAAAGACCCGGATCTTCTCCGAGGGAATTTGGGGGAGGAAGAAGCGGTTGATCGGCGGCAGGACCCCCGGGTTGCGCTGGAACAGCGGGAACCGGAGCGAATTGCGGAGGAGGAAAACCAGCGGGCGGGGCAGGAGGAATACCGGAGGGCACCGGAGGGATGCCGGTGGGCGGGGAAGGCGGAACGCCGGGGGGAGAGAAAGCGGGTGGTTGCTGAGCGCAAACAAGCCCTTGCCCCATGGTCACAATCACGGATATCCAAATCAAAAGGGTTAATCGGTTCATTCGTTCTATGGTGCGGGGTGTTGGGTTAATTCCTGAATTCGACGGAACTGATGTCAAAGGTTGCGTTGTAAACTTCCGGGTTGGGCCTGTAATTGGGCGTAATCTTGACTTCGCTGAAGAAAATGAATTTTTCCCGGCCATCCAGAAAGAATTCGTTGATGAACAAGGTAAGATCGCTCCAACTCACGCCGGTAAGCGTCACTTCCACGTTGTGTTGAGAATATCGTTCGTTCTTCTCCGACTTGCGTCCTCCCCGCAGACGGGCCATTTGCTCCCTGCCCTTGAAGAGTTTGAGCCTGATCAAGTCGACCTCGTTTTGCAATGCCCTCAAGTCGTAACTTACCCCTTTTTGCTCTTGCCTTTTAAGCTCGAGTTCACGGTTGATTTCTGGTTCCTGCCCAAGAACCAGATCATGGCCTTCGATCAAGTCAGAGACTTCAAACCATTCGCGCCCCTTTTCGACACCCGCCCCCAAAAGCTTGACGAAACAAACCAATACGACCGTCCAAATCGCGAAGAGAAGCAAGGTTTGCTCCCGACCGCTTAGCTTGAAAAAAATGGACCGGATCGAATTCATCCCTCGATTTTGGGCGTTTCCTTTTCGGAAGATGGTCCGGGCAAACTCGTTTGAACCGGCTTTTCCTCAAGCATTTGAATATCTACGTTAAAAGTAACCCCACCGGTCTTGAGCGTATCGATCTTGGGTTCTTTCTTGAGCTTCTCGACGACTTGAGCCTTCTCGAGGTTGGCAAAAAAATCGTTCACCGACTGAAAGCTCGTACCCTGTCCCTTGAACTCGACGTCGTAGCGGCTTTTGAATTCCGCAAAAGTAAGCCAAAGGTTGGCCTGCCCTTGCGGATTCCTTCCCGCGTGCATCATGATTCTCTCCAATGAGCCGATCGGGTCGATGCCACCCCTTTTGTTTTCATCCAGTTTTTGAAGCAAAGCCATGGCATCGAGAACCGCCGGTTTGTTGGCTGACTTGACCTTCTCCTCAACCCACAAATCATCGACTTTCACCGACGCTATTTGAATGAGAATGAAAACAAGGAGGAGCACGGCCATGGAAGCCACCGACCCTATGACACCAATCCAACGAAGAGCGGCGTGCTTTCTTCTTTTTCGTTCCTGAATCTTGAAATCCGATGGACGAACGTCGAAGCTCCAAAGTTCTTCGGCTGAAATAAGCACGGGTTCGATCAACTCCGGGTTGTCGGAATCCCACCATTCGCTTTCGAACTTGAAGAACCCGTTGTTGGTTCTTGAAACCTCTCCGGCAGACAAGACGTCCTGAATGTTATCGAAATGAGCAAGGTCGAAATGGGAGAGCAACTTCCCCCTTGCCGCTTCCAATTCTTCGCTGTTGGTCGCATCGACAGGCAAGGAGTAAATGGCATCCGGAACGGTTGTGCCAGTCTCGAAAGACGCGGCGGTCAAAGTTTCGTCATGCAAGAGGAAGACGATGCTCGGTCTTTCGTATTCTTTTCCAACGAGGGATACGAAAGAAGGGAAGACTCTTCTGAAAAACTCCAGGTTCTGCCACCCCAATTGACGCAGTTTCACGAACGGAGTTGCGAAAATCAAGATTTTGCGGGATTTCGGACATCCGTGAAAGCCCCAGGCCAATTGATCGGGGGGAAAGGGAGAGAAGGAATCCAAGTCCAGAGCTTGCAGGCAGAAATCAAAAAAATCTTCCCGAGCAAGATCAGCGGGAACCGACAAGGTCTCGCAAAAGAAATGCTCTCCCGGAAGCAACAGGACGATTTCTCGCAATTCTCCTAGCGGAAAATCGGAAGGACTATCGGGGTTTTCAGCCATGGGGTCAGAACTCAAAAGTAGCGCTCACAGTTTGTTCAGTCGACCAAATTTTCGTTTTCCCGAATCGACAGAACCTTGAAAGGATATCCCAAGTTCGGCCCTTTTTTCGACGGAGGCCTGATCACTTTCCCGGCTTGGGGCGCCAAATTGCCGCCGTAGGAGAGAATGGCGTGAAGTTGAAAGTTGGCCAAGCCTCTGTTGACGGTTACCTCAACCCGAAACATTTTGACTTCGGTACTGAGGGGAATCGAACTGTTTGCCCGCAGGGGGCTCATGCCAGGATCATTTGGATTCGTATAAAAAGCTTCTCCGCCCCCCACCGAGGGCCCCTCCATGAACTCTTCATACAAGCGTTCGTCGTCCCCGCAAAGAAAACGCTTGAGAAAAGGACTTGCGTTATTCACGTTGACCGCACCTTGGTTGAAAAAAGAGAAGGATTCACGAAAATTCCTCATATTTTCAGTCTCGACTCCCCGTTCATCGAAAAAGATACCACTACCGTCATGATCCTCGGGATCATGGGCAAAGCCCTTGATCAACCTGAATTCCTCGAAACTGTTGATTTTCTTGCCGGGCGTAAAGTAGGGAGGTTCCAAACCCTCGTAATATTGATCCTCGGCTCCTTCGTCACGCTCCTCGTCATCCGCATCGACCCAATCCATCATACTGTCGTAAAAAGGCTGTCCGTCATCCTCGTCCATCAGCGAATCTTCCTCCGCCTGCATCACGGCAAACAACGCCACCAGATCCTTCTCTTTGACTTGAGAAATCGGTATTTTCGCCGACTCGTCGATCAGGCGGACCGACCAGGTCACGCCCTCCTCGGTGGGTGAAATTCCAGCATAAGCCAAGGGATCTCCCCAACCCTGGGCGGGCGAATAAAGCTTGCCTTCGAACGTCTTGAATTCAGAAAGAACGCCGACTGCAATATCCAAGGCGGAATAGGCGTGAATGCGCAAATCGTCCTTCCGGTGAAATTGATCCAGATGCCTCGCCTCCCGGATCCCTTCTTCCATCAAGCGCAAACAAAGGACCGAAAGCAGAACGATCAGGGCCAGGACAAAGACCAGGATCGATCCCTTTCTGCGGTTGCCGGCGGAGCTCATTGAGACTCCTCCTTCAGGCCATTGGGGGAAAGTCTTTCGATGGGAATGGTGATCGTTCTGTCCAACCCCTCCTCGTCGCCCCGGAACACCAGCTTGATGAACGCGGGCAATTGGAACTTTCCTTCCGTCTTTTCGCTTTCTCTTAAATCGGTCGGATACTCCCATTCCTTGATGTCGAGTTCTCCATCGTCTTCGTCCCCGTAATAACAATAATGAATTGTCTCGCAAAAAGGGCTGACCAGGGTCTTGAACAATTCGTCTTCGTCCTCGGGTACCATCTCGCCCTCTTCGTTTTTCTCGAGTTCCTGAAGTTCCGAAAACCAGGCGATACTCAAGCCTTCGCCCTCTTCGAAATAAAGATAAGCATGAACCCGCTGAGCCGGGCCTTTGGGCCAAACGAAGAAAGGAGGAGCGTCCCGAAGATAGAAGTGAATCAAAGGATCCTCACTGTCGGAAAAACCGACCGGCCGACGCAAGTCGACAGCCTCGTTTCCCGAAGAATTCAGGGTTGGCACGGTTGCTTCCTCCATGACCGCAGTGAGAAAGCGGGAAACGCCGTTTACGTGAGCGTCGAAGGCATCTTTCGAGCTCGGCCCGTCAATCCATCGCTTGGAAATCGAAACCAGCAAGTCGGTCGAGGAAACAAGCAGAAGCCCTCCGATGGCCAAAGCCACCAACACCTCCATCATGGAAAAGCCCTTTTTCATCAATACCTTCTGCGTTCTTCGCGCATTTGCTCGATTTTCTTCTTTTTGTCATCCGCAAGACGGCCCCGCTCCGTCGCAAAATCGGAATTATTCGACCAAGTCGGGCGGTACAAGTACATCACGTAGGTTTTTTCGCCACCCTCGACCTCGAATTCATCGTTGCCGTCATAGGCGAGGGTTAACGAAACCCGAAAAACGTCCAACACCTCCGACATTTCGATTTCCGTTTCCCAACGTACCTCTCCCATGGTAAGGGCTTGTATGTCCCCTCCTTCCTCCATTTTCTCGTAATCGGTCTGCTTGAAAATCTGGGCCCTGATCCAGACTAAATCCCCCTCCAGATCCCTGAAATTCTTCCGGTTGACGATTTCCTTCGACACCAAGCCCACGCCTTCCACCAGAAAAACGGCCGACATTCCGAACAAGGCCAAGGCGATCAGAACCTCGAGCAGCATAAAGCCTCGCGGAGAAGGCTTCGCCGAGATTCTCTTCTTGCAAAAGCCTTTCATTCCTCCTGAGCCACCGGGTAGCCCGAAAAAGGATCGAACTCGATCCTTTCGACCTCATCTTCGCCCATGATTTCGATCTCCGCTTGAAAAGGCATGCTCGTGCCAAAATGAAAAGGAACTCTCTGCACGACCAGAAGATCATCGTCATACAAGGAACCCCCTCCCGCCAATCCGGCCAAGGGGCCCGTAGCCCTGAAAATGACTCGCGGAAGAAGGTCGTCTTCCCTCAATTTCTCCAAGTCCTCCTTTTCAAAAATGCCGTGACTGGCCAAAATCCTTCCCGTTGCGTCGGAGACGAAAAAAGTCGCATTCTCTTCCAAATAGGACAGATAAGCCGTTCGCTTGGTTTCGCTGGCGAAAAAGAAAGAATCCTTGACCGCCTTGCCCAACACCCGGGCGGGAGGTTCATACTTACTCGCTTCGACAAAGGCCCCCGCATTGATTGCAACCAAACCGATCAATACGCCGACCAAGGCCAGGACCAGCAGGACCTCGATCAGGGTGAAGGCGCGAACGCCACCCGGGCGCCTTCGGGAGATCAAATCAACTCCCGTCCCAGTTTCCGATTGTTTTTCCGTCCGGGGTTACCGTCCACAAGTCGAAGTCACTCGTATTTTTGGTGCCCGGGTATTTGTACTGGTATTGTTTGTCCCACGGGTCCAACAGGGCGGATGCTTTCTTGACTACCGGATCCATGCCGGGTTTGGGCGGACTCATCAAGTCATTGAGGCTTTTGGGGTAGGCCCGGGCCTTGAGAAAATAGAGCTCCACGTATTGCTTGCCTGCTCCATTCACCCAATTTTGCGCGGCATCCTCCTGACCTCCGCTAAAGAGGTCTCCCAAACCGTCGATAGACAACATCGCCACGATCCCAATCAAGGCCAAAACAATGAGAATCTCGATCAAGGTAAAACCACGAATTGCCTTCGCGGCACCCGGGGAAACGGCGTTTGGCTTCTGAGAGACAGCTTTGGGCGTAGGTTGATTCATATCATCATTATAGCTCAACCTTTGCCCGTTTGGCAAGTTTCGAGAACGTCAGTCCTTCGGCGCGTCCGTCCTCCCTTGACCTTTGCTTTTGAAAACAAATTCGAGGGCGGTTGCAGGTTCCCACGAAAAATCGAATCTTCTTGCCTCCAGGCCTATTTCGTACGATTGATTTCCTCGTGACTCTTGCAGAATATCTTCCGGTTTTAATCCAGATCCTGTTGGCCATCGGGATGGGTGTGGGTATCTTGGCGGCAAGCCACCTTTTCGGACAAAAAGCCACTGCGGGAAAAATCAAGGATTCTCCCTACGAATGTGGCTTGGCAACCGATACCAAGGGCGAAACCCGCTACTCGGTCAAATTCTACGTCACGGCCATGCTTTTCATCCTTTTTGACATCGACGTCGTGTTTCTCATTCCCTGGGTCCTTACCCATCGGGAACTTATGGCTTGCGGGATTCCCGTCCTTTGGCCCATGCTTTTTTTCACCTTCGTCCTTGCCGTGGGCTTGATCTATGAACTGAAAAGCGGCGCGCTCGAGTGGGAAAAGTAAGCGACCAGACTCAACTTTCCGGGCGTAAAATTTCCGCTAACCGTCTTTGGGCCAAACCATGCGCATAGACCGTTACATTTCCTCCAATCGGATTATCGACCTAACCAGCAAGGACCTGAAGTCCGCCTACGCCGAATTGGTTCAAACCTTTGACACGCTCCTGCCTACCGCTCCGAAGCGCAAAAAAGTGCTCAAAGAATTGGTCGAGCGGGAAAGCGCCCTGACCAGTTACATCGGCGAGGGCGTGGCGCTGCCTCACGCCCGCGTTCAAATGAACCGGCCCTATGCCTTGGCCGTCGGTCGTTGCCCGGCGGGGCTTTCCTTCGAAGGAAAGGACAGTTACGAGGACATCCGCTTCGTTTTCATGCTTTTGGCCAACGAGAATGCCAAGAACTACCTTTCTTTTCTCGCGGCCTTGGCCCGGGCATTCCAAGACAACACCGTCATGGACCAGCTATGGATGGCCCGGGAGAAGACGGAGTTCAAGAATGCGGTCCGCAAAGCCTTTGCAGGCGCCGACGACCGTCCCGCTCGGCGGAGAACGAAATTCAACAAACTTCTGACCGACGAGGCTGCCAAGATCGCCAAGGCCGCCGAGTGTTCGACCATCCTCATTTTTACGGACGTTTTCCCCCCGAGCTTGGCTCCGAGAATGACTTTTCCCGGATTCAAGCTCGTTTTGGCCGGACAAGACGTCACCGACGAGGACAAAATCCACCACAGGGCCAATGCGACTTTGGCCGTGCGAGCCCTCTCCCGCTCACGCTTGTCTCAATTGCGGGCAGCCATCCTGCTCGGCTTGACGCGGGAAATCTTTGGCTTTCAGGACCGCGTTTGCTGCATCGGCGGAATTCCCGACAGCGGGCAGCTTGACACGGTCCTCGTAGTCGACGTCGACGAGGAATTCGAGTCCGTCATCGGAAAAGGTGACGAAATGTTGCCAGAGGACGTATCCGCAGAGGCCCTCGAGCGCATAACCGCAATCGCCACCGACTTGGCGACCTCGGGGCGGGAAGGAGAATCCATCGGCGCCATGTTCGTTCTGGGCGATCACGAAGAGGTGAGAAAGAGATCCAAGCAACTCATTCTCAATCCCTTTCACGGCTACGCCGAAGAAGACCGTAGCATTCTCAATCCGTTCATGGACGAAACGATCAAGGAACTCGCTCTGATCGACGGAGCCTTCATCCTGCAAGGCAACGGCGTGGTGGAATCGGCAGGATGCCTCATTCAGGCCAAAGCGGACGACGTCGTGCTGCCCGGAGGCCTCGGCACGAGACATGCCGCGGCGGCGGCCATCACGCACGTCACCAATTCGATCGCCTTGGTCGTATCCTCTTCGGGCCAGGTTAGCTACTTTCGCAAGGGAAGAATGTTCACCCTGTTTGAAAAGTCCGAGGGTAGATCCTTGTGAAACGGGAATGCTCGGTTCGACTTCCACCGCATTGGCCCGAATCGGTTTTTTCGGCGGCTCCTTCGACCCCATCCACAACGGACACCTTCGCCTTGCCACCCAAGCCCTTGAACAAGCCGCTTTGGACACCCTGCTCCTTTGTCCCGCTTATCACGCTCCCCTCCGATCCGAGAAACCCTTCTTCAAAGCCCCGGACCGGCTCGCCATGCTTGAAAGGATTGCCCGCGAGCATCCCCGAATCGAGGTCTTTCCCCACGAGATCCTTCAAGGCCGGGTCTGCTTCACGCGCGACACCCTTCTTGCAGTCGCCCAAAAGTATCCGGGAGCTGAAATTCTCCTCCTCCTCGGAGCCGATCAGTTCGCCAAATTACCCCAGTGGAAATTCATAGATGAACTCCTCAACATGGTCACTTTTCTAGTTTTCTCAAGGTCTTCCGACAAGATGGCAAGCGAACCTTCTCTGCCGGAAATCAAGTTCGAACGCATGAACAACGAACTCATCGACCTTTCCTCGACGATCGTTCGCGAAAAGATTCGAAACGGTCGGCCCGTAAAAGACGATATTCCCCGACCCGCCTATGATTACCTCGAAAAGCATAACCTTCTCGAACCCTCTCCTGCCCCATGACGTCACCCATGACCGTTGAAAATCCGGAGTTAAGAAAGAACCTCCGCATAGCGTGCGAGGCCCTTCTCGACAAAAAAGCGATGGACCTCAAGCTCCTTTATTTTGGAAACACTTCCCCCCTGACCGATTGCTTCATTATTGCCACGGGGACCTCCGACCCTCACCTCAAGGCCCTGCGCGACAACTTGGAAAAAACGCTTAAGGAGCACAAAATCGAGCTTTTTTCACGTGATCGTTTTCAGCCAAGCGGTTGGTTGGTCCTTGATGCCATTGATTTCGTGGTCCACTTGTTCTCCAAGGAACAACGCGAAAACTACGCCCTGGAAAACCTCTGGAAGGATGCGGAGAGCCTCGAGGCCGAGGACCTTTGATTCTTCCTTCTTTTTATTGCCCGGCAACGGACTTTCCTTGACCCCAATAAAGTTTTGGATTCCGATTAAGCTCGAAATTCGACTACTTTTCTCAACCCTCAGTTAGCAAATCTCTCATGACCAACCGTAGAAATTTCCTCAAGCAAGCCGCCCTCGGTTCCGCCCCCTTCATTCTCCCTTCCCACGTATGGGCGGCCAAAGGAGACGCCTCCCCCAACAACCGGATCAACGTCGTGATCATCGGACCGGGCAAAATGGGCCGGGGTCACGCCCACAAACTGATTCGCAACCCACGGGCCCAAGTCACGGGCTTTGCCGAAATTGCCGAGGTTCGCACCCAGCATACCAAGGCTCTGATCGAGAAACACTACGGCCAAAACACCCCGGGCAAGAATTGGAAGGGATTGACCATCACAACCGACTACCGTGAGCTGCTGGCCGACAAACAAGTCGACGCCGTTCTCATCGCAACGCCGGACCACTGGCACGGAGAACCCACGATTCTGGCTGCTCGGGCCAAAAAGCACGTTTATTGTGAAAAACCGATCTCCCTGACCATACGGGAAGGCAGAGCCATGGCCGATGCGGTCAAGGAAAACAAGGTCGTTTTTCAAACCGGTAGCCAACAGCGGACCGAATACGGCGGCAAATTCAGGCGTACCGTGGAAATGATCCGCAGCGGAGCGATCGGCGAACTGAAAAAAATACGGGTCTGCGTAGGTGCCCCGCCCGTCCCTTGCGACCTTCCCACCGAACCGGTTCCCGAAGGAATCGATTGGGATGCCTGGCTCGGCCCTGCTCCGGTTCGCGGATACAACAAGATTCTCTGCCCCGACGACGTACACAACCACTTCCCTGCCTGGAGGCGATACCGAGAATACTGCAACGGCGGACTGGCCGATATGGGAGCGCACCACTTCGACATCGGCCAGTGGGCGATGGATGCGGACAGCACCGGGCCCGTCAAAATCATTCCTCCCAAGGAAGGCGACCGTGATCTCAAAATGATCTACGCAAACGGAGTGGAGGTCGTCCACGGCAGCGCTCCGGATTGGCGCGGGGGCACTATTTTTTACGGCACCGAAGGGACCATTTGGGTGGATCGCGGGCCTTGGAAATCGGACCCTGAAAATTTAATCAAGGACTACAAAGCGACCGTAAGCCTTCGCCAACCCAAGAATCATCATGACGATTGGCTTGACTGCATCCACTCGGGAGAACTTCCCCTCGCCCACGTCGAGGCCGGTCACCGCACGGCGACCCTCTGCCAACTTTGCAACATTGGCTACGAACTTCGTCGGGAACTTGACTGGGATCCGAAAAAGGAGCGGTTCGCCAAAGATGACGAGGCCAATCAATTGATCGACCGCAAACGCCGCAAGAAGTGGTACCGGGTCTAATTGCGCCGAAAAAGACCTGAGATCCCGGCGCAACGCCCGCAGGATCCGCTCATCGAACGCCTGACTCGAACAAAACCGACCCAACTTCGGGCCACGAAAAATTGATTTCTCCCAATCAGCCGATCACAAGCCTGATAATCCCGTGCCGAAAATGCATTGGGGAATGAACGAAAAATCCTTCTGCATGCTTCTTCACCTCAGTCAATTGGCAGGCATGGTATTACCGGGAGCAGGTCTAGCCTTGCCTATCGTCACGTGAGCCACTGAAAAAGACAATTCTCGCCTGATCGACGGACAAGGAAAAGTCGTCCTAAACTGGATGATCTCCTCTCTCCTTTACAGTTTTGTTGCGGGATTGCTTTGCTTTTTTCTCGTCGAACTCCAACAGGAACTTGGTCGTACCGAACGATTCAATGCTTTCCTTCGCTTGGGATCCGGGCACCCGATCTTTGATCAACCTCTTTAATTCAGCGACCAGACCATTGAATGCCATGGCATCACTATGGCACGGATCAATGAAAGTAATCCATTACAAAAAACAGAATGATTTGGAAGGGAAACCCAATGCGGGTTAGGGCAAAATCAGGTAATCCGAGGTTCGATAGTCGTAGAGGACAGGGCTTCCTTCATGTTTCCCAAGGAAATAAAGCCAAGCCGAAACCTGGTTTCTCCAAAGGTAGGGCCAGGTCCCTCGCTGAGTCCAAAGCCAACCCAATTCCCTATGCCAAAGCCATAATCCGCGTTCCTCGTCGGGGACGACGAAAACCCAACCGATCTGCGCATGATAGACCCATTCGGTCTGCCCGAACATCCGGAATTCGCCGAACCAATCCGAAGAACGCCAACCCCCTCCGACCTCGGGCATGTCTCTCCACCACGCCCCCGGTGGAACGTCTTCCCGGGTCACGAGCTTTCTCAAGCTTCCGACGTTCTCTCCCGCGGAATTTCTTGCGTAAGCACGATAGTAATACCTGGCTCCCGGTTCCAAATCGTCGGTTGATACGGAAAACTCGAGGGTTTGCTCGTTTACTTGAGCCGGCAACCAGATGAGTTTTTCACCCACAATGCTCTTGCTTAGAAAAATGCCCGCTTCGACGACCGGAGAACTACCCTCGGTCAGGATTCGGCCCCCGAATGCATACTCTCCATTCGGTCCCGTTCCATGAAACTCGGTCAGGACAATCGGGACCAAACCTGCCTCATCGTTCGGATAAGGTTCGGGAAACTCGCTCTCGAACTTATGCAACAAGGACACCTCGGAGGAAGTCAAAGCACGCTCCCAAACAAGCAAATCATCGATCATTCCATGAAAGGGTTCCCGGTCCTCCAAGGCCTCGGCGGTTGGCAAATAGGCTCCGATCACCGAGAAAACGTCGTTGTCCGCGGAAACCTCGACCGAGGCGTCCAATTGACCGTTTTTGTATAGGCTGTGAGAAGGGCCGTCCCGGACCAAAACCAAATGCGTCCAACCGTGCCTTTGCACTGCCGAACCTTCGACTCTTCCGAACAAGTATTGCTGCAAGTTGCCCTCGCGCACACCCCAAACCGGGTCGCCGTTGTTGGAAAGAACGTTGAAGTAGCCTCCTCCCTTGACTTCATGGGGCAGAACCCAAACCGACAAAGTGTAAGCGCTTCCCAATTCCAAAGCCGGTAGTTGGACGTAATCGTCCTCCCCATCGAAAAAGAGAGACATGCCCTCTTCGCCAAACCGGTTGGCTCCGGGCTCGGTTCCATGGAGCACTCCGTTTTCTTGCCCGTCCAACCCTTCAGATGCATTTCCGTCGAGCCGATAAAAACGAATCAGACCCTGATCAAGAACATGTTCCTCAGAAGCAACGTAACC
>JAYOMW010000001.1:42035-64654 GCA_038121045.1 Opitutia bacterium | reverse complement strand
GATTTCAACCGGGAAATCCGGCCGATCCTGTCGGACAAGTGCTTCAAGTGTCATGGCCCGGATGCGAAGAATCAAAAATCGGACTTTCGCCTGGATTCTTTCGAACAGGCAACGAAAGACCATAAGGGCATGGTCGGGCTGACGCCGGGAAGCTTGGAGGATTCCGAGATTCACTGGCGCATTCGGACCGACGAGGCCGAGGAGTTGATGCCCCCGCCGGAATCCAAGCTTCCGCTTACGGAGCAGGAGAAGAATTTGCTCGACCAATGGATCAAAGAAGGCGGGAAATACGACAGCCATTGGTCGTTCGGGCTTCTGCCGAAGTCCGTCGAAGTTCCCCAGTCCAAGCACCCGAGCCCGCGCAATGAAATCGACCACTTCATCGCCCATGCCCTTGACGGTTCCCCGCTCGAGCCAAGCCCCGAGACTGACAAAATCAGCTGGCTGCGCCGGGCGACCTTCGACCTTACGGGTCTGCCCCCTTCCATCGATCAGGTCGATGCCTTCATGGCCGACACTTCCGAAGATGCCTATGGGAAAGTCGTCGACCGCCTGATGGATTCCGATGAGTACGCCGAACGCATGACTTCGGAGTGGCTCGACGTGGCGCGCTATTCCGATACCTACGGGTATCAGGTCGACCGCAACCGAAACGTCTGGCCCTGGAGGGATTGGGTCATTCAATCCTTCCGCAAGAACCAACCCTACGACCACTTCGTCACCGAGCAAGTCGCCGGAGACCTCATTCCCAACGCCACCCGGGACCAGATCCTCGCCACCTGCTTTAACCGTTTGCACCCGCAAAAAGTCGAAGGGGGAAGCGTGCCTGAAGAATTCCGCATCGAGTACGTGACCGACCGGGTGCATACCTTCGGCACGGCCTTTCTCGGTCTGACTTTGGAATGCACCCGTTGCCACGACCACAAGTACGACCCCGTGACCCAAAAGGACTATTTCTCCCTCTCCGCCTTTTTCAACAATATCGACGAGGCGGGGCTTTATTCTTATTTCACCGGATCCGTACCCACCCCCACACTCGAGCTCGGGGATTTGCCGAGCGACGAGAAGATCAGGCAAGCGGAAGCAAATCTTGAGAAGGTCTTAAAATCCAATGAAGCCAAACAGGCGTTCACATATTGGAAAAAGAAAATACAAGTTGAAATCATGGGACGCGCCACCTACTTTTCCACAGCTCTCCCTCCCATAGAAAAAACGGACGAAAACCTCGATGTGCTTTCACTAAAACCAAGCCTATGGTTGGACGCCAGTGATCTAAATCAGACGGCAAGCAATTGGCATGATAAAAGCGGAAATGAAAATGATGCCAAAAAGCATGCATCTCCCAAGGTAGTGACGCATAATCCAAGTGGAATGAAAGTCATGAAGTATCATTCCAAGAGCAACGACTATCATCAATTCGAGGAGATCAAAAATATTCGTACCGTCTTCTGGGTAATGAGCAAAACCGCGGGTAATTCCGGTTCGCCCTTGTGCCATTCATCCGCTCATCATTTTTACTCGAACGGAAACAAATTTTGGCATCCTCAGCACACGCACCAAAACATTCGAAATGGAAGCTTGCGCATTAATGGATTGGAAGCTTCTTCCTATTCAAATTACCCAAACTCCCTGGCAGTGGTATCCCTAAGAACAACCGGTGACGTTATCGCAAGTCGCCTTGGTCGTGACCGCAATCACGGAGGCAACTACAACTGGAACGGGGAGTTTGGAGAGGTACTGATATTTTCGGAAGCCTTATCGAATGAAAATGTAAGAAGAATCGAAAATCATCTATTGGAAAAATGGAAGATCCAACGCAAATCCAAAATCGAGTGGGGCGCTCCTCTCGCTTACCTCTCGTTCGACGAACGGGAAGGAAACCAGTACCCCAACGAAGCCAACCCCGCAAAGGCCGCCAACACCAACGAAAACAACAAGGAAGTGGAAGGGAAGCTCGGAAAAGGGATTCAATTCACCGGGGACGACGTCCTGCATTTCCCATCCGGATTCGGCGACTTCAACCGTCACCAATCCTTCAGCATGGCTTTCTGGGCAAAGCCGACTCAATTGCTCGACCGGGCGGTCATCGCCCGCCGCTCCAAGGCGTGGACCGATGCGGCCAGCCGGGGGTACGAAGTCTTGATTGAGGACGGCAGGCTTTCCTCGGCCCTCATCCACTTTTGGCCGGGTAACGCCATTCGCATCCGCTCCCAAAACCGCCTCGCCCTCAACGAATGGACCCATGTCGGGCTTACTTACGACGGTTCGAGCCGGGCGAAGGGCTTGAAACTTTATGAAAACGCAAAGGCCGCTAAAGTCGACGTGATCAAGGATCACCTGACGCGCGAAATCACCGGGGGAGGCGATCCCTTTCTCGGCTTTGCCCAGAGAATGCGCGACCGCGGTTTCAAGAACGGGATGCTCGACGAGTTCTATCTGTTCGACCGTGTCATCACCGCTTCCGAAATCTCATGCCTGGCCGGACTTGCCGAAGACAACGGAGAAGACGTAAAGAAATCGATTTTCCTG
Source organism: Opitutia bacterium (assembly GCA_038121045.1). Taxonomy (GTDB): domain Bacteria; phylum Verrucomicrobiota; class Verrucomicrobiia; order Opitutales; family Seribacteraceae; genus Seribacter. Next base: position 62,125 of record JAYOMW010000001.1, on the reverse strand, counting down.
CAAGCCGTCCACGATCCCGCCGTATCCGCCCGACACTCACTTTACAACGAGAGAAAGAGTTTCGGGGATCAGCGCCAAAGGCTCACCGAGATCATGGTGATGAAGGAAATGCCAGGCTTGCGCGAAACGCATGTCCTTGAACGAGGACTCTACTCGGAACGGGGCGAAGTCGTGAAGAGAGCGACGCCTCAAGTTCTTCCTCCCCTCCCCGAGGGCGCCCCGAAAAACCGGCTCGGCTTGGCCAAGTGGCTCACCTCGTCCGACCACCCTCTTTTGGCCCGCGTAACGGTGAACCGCTACTGGCAAATGATCTTTGGGCGCGGACTGGTTTCCACCTCCGAGGATTTCGGAATGCAGGGCAAGCCCCCTACCCATCCCCGGCTTTTGGATTGGCTGGCCCGCGACTTCGTGAACTCGGGCTGGGACTTGCGCCGTTTGCTCAAGTCCATGGTCCTCTCTCATACCTACCGGCAGGAAAGCCGGATCCTCCCGAAAGCCAAGGAAGAAGATCCCGAAAACCTTCTCCTCAGCCGGGCGCCCGCCTACCGTCTGCCTGCGGAAATGATTCGTGACGGCCTTTTGGCTCAGTCCGGTCTCCTTCACAAAAAAGTCGGTGGGGCGGGAGCCCGACCTTACGACCTCAAGGTTTCGTTCAAGCCCATCAACCCGGACGGGGCTCCAAACGTCTACCGCCGGAGCCTCTACACTTTTTGGAAACGGACCGGCCCAGCCCCCGTCATGATGGCTTTGGACGCTTCCAAACGCGATGTCTGCACGGTCCGCCGGGAACGGACAGACTCCGCCTCTCAAGCCCTCATCCTTCTCAACGGCACGCAGTTTGTCGAAGCGGCCCGGGCCACCGCGGACAAGCTCATTGAAAAGCACGGGGAAGAGGATCTCGACAAGTTGGCGACCGAGGCTTTCCGTCAGCTGACTAGCAGGTATCCGGACAAAAAGGAAACCACTATCCTGTTGCGCCTCTTGCGCGACCAAAGAGAGTTCTTCCAGGACGAAAAGGAAACGAAAAAGTTTCTGGAGGTTGGCTACTACCGGGCCAAAACCAAAAACCACGCTTTGTTGGCCGCTGTGACAAATTTCGTTTCCACCCTCATGAATTTCGACGAAACCCTCTCCAAACGATAAGGATGACCATGAAAGCCCCTACCCTCTGCACCGGAAAGGAACCCTCCCTCGGCATGCCCCGCCGCAATTTCCTCCAGCGCTTTGGGGGAGGACTCGGCGGGTTGGCCTTGGCCAACATGCTCCACGCCGAATCCGGAAAAGGACTGCATTATCCAGCCAAGGCCAAACGGGTGATCTATCTCTTCCAGTCAGGCGGCCCCTCTCAGATCGATCTTTTCGACCACAAGCCCCGCTTGAACAAGGAGACCGGCAAGGAGTTGCCCGACTCCGTGCGCAAGGGCCAACGCCTCACCGGAATGTCCGGAAACCAGGCAAGCCTTCCCCTCGTCGGTTCGCCTTTCAAGTTTTCCCAGCATGGCCAGAGTGGGCAATGGATCAGCGAACTCCTACCCCACACCGCGAAAGCCGTCGACGACATGTGTATCATAAATTCCATGTACACCGAGGCTATCAACCATGGCCCGGGCGTGACCTTCATGCAAACGGGCTCTCAATTTCCGGGTCGGCCCAGCATGGGCGCCTGGCTCTCCTACGGGTTGGGATCGATGAACGAGAACCTTCCCAGCTTCGTTACGTTGGTGACCAAGAACAAAGGTGGACAGCCTCTCGTCTCGCGGCTTTGGGGCAGCGGTTTTCTTCCTGGCAAGCACGCCGGCACGCGCTTTCGCGCCGACAAAGACGCAATCCTCTACTTGAACAGTCCACAAGGCATTTCCACACGGATCAGGCGGAACATGCTCGACCGTCTGAAGGAGCTCCATGAAATCCAGCTGCAGCGGACGGGTGACGTTGGACTGGAAACCAAAATCGCCCAGTACGAAATGGGCTTCCGCATGCAAAGCTCCATCCCGGAGGTCACCGATCTGGCAAAGGAGCCCGATTCCACTTTCAAGCTCTACGGGGAAGACGCCCGCAAACCGGGAACTTTCCCCGCCAATTGCCTCCTGGCGCGCAGGCTCGCCGAAAAGGGGGTGCGCTTCATCCAACTTTACCACCCGGGTTGGGACCAACACGGGGGCTTGCCCGGCGGAATCAAGCGGCAATGCAAGGAAACCGACCAAGCTTCTTATGCCTTGGTGGCGGACTTGAAACAACGCGGATTGCTCAAGGACACCCTCGTGATTTGGGGAGGTGAATTCGGTCGGACCAATTATTGTCAGGGAAAATTCAACAGCTCGAACTTTGGGCGTGATCATCACCCCCGGAATTTCTCCACTTGGCTCGCCGGGGGCGGCGTAAAAGGCGGACTGACTTACGGACAATCGGACGACTACTCCTACAGCGTCGCCGAGAACGGCGTTCACGTGCATGATTTCCATGCCACCATTCTGCACCTGCTGGGGATCGACCATGAACGGTTGACCTTCAAATACCAAGGGCGATACTTCCGGCTGACCGACGTTCACGGACACGTCGCGAAACCCATCATCGCCTGAGAAGAAAATACTTTTCAGGCAAACTTGGCACTTTGGCAACAAAGTCGCGAGATCTTTGATAAAAACACCGAAATTTGCTTCTTTTCCCTTAAAAATTCATTTGAGAAACGCTATGTAATAAGCATCATTTACTCTTGCCCGTCTCATAAAAACAAACGAATTAAATCATGATCGTTCAACTGTTCCGAATCTTTGTCCCGCTTGCATTCTCGTTCGCCATTGCCGCCAATGTTCATGCCACCCTCGAGCTCAAGAAGGGTGACCGCATTTCTCTTGTGGGCGCCGGCATGGGCTCGCGAATGGTTCACTACGGCCATTTCGAGACGGAACTCCATCTTCGCTTTCCTGCCCTCGATCTGACCATCCGCAATCTTTGCGACGAAGGCAACACTCCGGGTTTCAGACCCCATCCCGGAAGAGGGCAAGACGGGCAATATGCCTTCCCGGGAGCCAAGGAACTCATCCACAAAAAGCTTCAGGCCTCCTCCGGCCCCAAAGGCCACTTCGAAACTCCCGATCAGTGGCTCACCCGTCTCGAGACGGACGTCGTGCTTGCCTTCTTCGGCTTCAATTCGTCTTTTGACGGGAAACGCGAGTTGGGACGGTTCAAAAAGGAACTCGATGCCTTCCTCAAGCATACTCTCTCCCAAAAATACAATGGAAAGAGCGCTCCGAAGCTTGCCCTGATTTCACCGACAGCCCTTCAGCCCATGCCCGGCGTAACTTCCGGATCTAGGCAAAACGCCAACCTGATCCTTTACGTGGAAGGAATGCGTCAAGTCGCCAAGCAAAACAAAGTTTTGTTCGTCGATGCCTTCAGTCCCTCCAACGCATGGTACGCCGACGGCAAACCTCACACCGTGGACGGCGCCCTCTTGAACGACTTGGGCTACCGCAAGCTTGCGGGCTTTCTTGCCGACTCCCTTTTCCAAAAGGCAAAACCCGAATCCAAGTTTCGACCCAGCGCCCACAAAGCCGTCATGGACAAAAATTATTTTTGGCTCAACGACTATAAAGTCCCCAATGGCGTTCACGTTTATGGTCGACGCTACAATCCATTCGGCCCGAAAAATTATCCCTTCGAACTTAAAAAGACCCGTGAATATACCGAAATCCGGGATCGGGCCATCTGGGCCACCGTCAAAGGAAAAAAGTTCGACGTCGCAAAGGAGGACGCCAAGACCTCAAAATTACCTGCCGTTGAGACCAACTATGTCCCCAATAACAAAAACGGGAAGAACGGTTATTTGGATTACGTTCCAGGACCGGAAGCCAAAACCAAGATCCAGGTGGCGGAAGGCTACAAAATCGAATTGTTTGCCGACGAAGAACGTTTCCCCGATTTGGCCAACCCCGTTCAAATGGCCTTTGACAACAAAGGGCGACTTTGGGTCTCGACGATGGCAAGTTATCCGCATTACCGAATCGGAGACCCTCTTCCCCAAGACAAACTGATTATTTTCGAAGATACCGACAACGACGGCAAGGCGGACAAGCAGATCAATTTCGCGGATGATCTCCATATCCCGATCGGATTCGAGATCTCCCACGACGGGGTCTACGTCTCCCAAAGCGGAAGCCTGATCCGCCTGCGTGACACCGATGGAGACGACCGCTACGATGAGCGCGAAGTCATGCTCTCCGGCTTCGACGACCACGACACCCACCATGCCATCTCCGCCTTTTGCGCCGACCCATCGGGCGCCTTCATCATGTGCGAAGGGGTATTCCTGCACAGCAACGTCGAATCCGCATTCGGACCGCAAAGGGGAACCAACGGTGGTTTCTATCGCTACAGTCCGCAAAAAAAGACCATCATCCGCTATTCCCAGTTCAGCATCCCCAATCCATGGGGTTTGGCTTTTGATGACTATGGACAGGACCTCTTCCTTCACACCTCGGGGACAAGTTTTTCGTGGATGCTTCCGGGCATGGTCAAGGCCCGCTACGGAGCCAACATGAAGGCCCCCAGCATCTTGAAATCCAATCAGGTCCGTCCGACTTCGGGAGTCGAATTCGTATCAAGCAGGCACTTTCCCGATGAAGTTCAAGGTGATGTCCTGATCAACAACAACATCGGTTTCCTCGGTATCAAACAGCACCAAATGATCGACGAGGACCCGGGCTTCACGACTCAATACCGCCAAGACTTGCTCTTGTCCAAAGACTTGAACTTCCGACCGACCGACTTGGAGTTTGCCCCCGACGGCTCTCTTTACGTGGTGGATTGGCAAAACGCTCTGATCGGCCACATGCAACACAGCGCCCGGGATCCCAACCGAGACCACACCCATGGGCGTATTTACCGGGTCACCTACCCCTCCCGACCTCTCGTCAAACCTGCCAAGATCGACGGAGCCTCGATCCCGGAGCTTCTCGAGAACCTCAAACTCCCCGAATACCGCTCGCGCTACCGTACCCGACGCGAGCTTCGCAGCCGTAAGGCCGATGAAGTCGTCAAGGCTACCTTGAAATGGGTGGACGCATTGCCCAGGGACGCGGACGAACGGCTCAAGCTGGAAGCTCTTTGGGTAACTTGGGGGGCCAAACAAACCAATTTTGAGCTTCTGCGCAAGTTGATCGAATCCTCCGACCACCGGATCCGTTCCGCCGCCGTGCGTGTCCTGCGGTTCAACATGGACAGGAATCCCTTTTTCACAAACCGCAAAAAGTTGCTCCTCAAAGCCGCAGGCGATTCGCACGGTCGGGTCAGGATGGAGGCAGTCGTGGCCGCCTCTTTCGTGGACAGAAAAACCGGATTGGAAATCCTGAAAAGAGCCGAAAGCAACGAGGTTCACAAGCAGTATAAAACAACCTACGATTACGCGAGGGGTGTTCTCGAAAATGCCCCGGCTCCCGTCGAAACCGACAAAACAAAGGTGAGTCCGCCCAAACACCTATCGAAAAAAGATGCCGATTTGTTCGTAAAAGGAGCCGAGGTTTTCAACCGAGAGGCCCATTGCGTGACCTGCCATCAGGCAGACGGCAAAGGTTTGCCCGACTCGGGACTTCCTCCTTTGATCGGTTCTTCCTGGGTGACGGGTGACCCAGACCGACTGATCAAGCTTACCCTCAAGGGTCTGATGGGGCCGATCGAAGTAAACGGAAGAAAATACCCTGGGCAGGTCCCGATGACCCCCTTCGAGCAACTTCTCAACGACGAAGAAATCGCATCGGTCTTGACCTACACACGCAACGCTTTCGGAAACAAGGCGAGCGCCATAGGGGAAAGCGACGTCGCGAGAGTCCGCAAAGAGGTAAAAAGCTTCATCGGCCTCTACAAGCCCGAAGATTTACTGAAGGAGCATCCGGACAAATAAACTTTTTTTCGATAAGAAGGTAACCTTATTGGTTGTTCGGGTGTAACTTTGGGAAACGATTAGCATCACTTCGACAGCTCAACCTCTTATCAAATGAAAAAGAAACTTCCCCTTCTCATTGCTCTCCTTGCCACAGCATTTCATTGCTTGCTTGGATCGACACCCAACCCGGACCTCATCTCCAAGGAAGCCAATTGGGTCCTCCATCTTGACTTTCAATCCATCCTCAACTCAAAGATGGGTTCCGCCCTCATGGCCGAGGCGCAGAAAGATCCTGAGTTCACCCGAAAGCTCAACGGTATAAAAGCGGTCTTGGGGCTCGACCTTGAAAAACTAGGCACTGCAACGGCGTACGGTTCGGGCAAAAAAAACGAAGGCGTCATCATCGCCAAAGGCGGATTCAATTCAGCGCAAATCGAAGGTTTTGCGGGGCTGAATGAAAACGTTTCCGTTCAGAAAAAAGGAGACAAGACCTTGTATTCTTTCAAAAAAGGCGCCTTTTGTTCCCTCGGCCCCGATTCCATCCTGGCGGCCTCGAACCACAAGTTACTCGGCCCTGGCCTCGACGTACTTTCCGGCCAAAAGCAGGGTCAGAAAAACAACCCCATGATGTCCCATCTTTCGGGCATGGTGAAAAACCCGATGGCAATCATGACGGTTCGGGTTCCCAAAGTTCTTGCCATTTTGCGTGATGGGCAACCCGTATCCGCTCCGGAAGCGGCTATCATGAAAAAAGCCAATCTTGTCGGATTCGCCATGAGCGAAGAACAATCGGCAATGCGCATGGTCATGGCCATGCAAGCTGAAAGCGAGGAAACGGCCGAGCACCTTGAAAACCTACTGCGGGGAGGTTCGAGTTTGCTGGCCTTGAGCTCCGGCATAGAGATCGATCCTAAACTCGATGAAATTCTCCCCCACCTAAAAGCTTCCGTTTCGCGGGAAAAGCGAATCGTGGGGCTGCGCCTTGAGGTTGATTCTGCCTTTCTTCTGAAAAAAATCCGCGAAAAGATGGCGAAGAAAGAAGGTTCCCAACTTAAAGTCGTGACTGATTAATCCAAGCCCTGAAGACAAGAATCCTGTTGATCTGCTCGACAATCAGCCAAGCTTCCTCCACCGCAGACTCTTCTAAATCGGACGAAGAGCTCGCTTCCCTCGCCCAATCCGGGCAATTACCCGCCTTTGATGAGTTGGTCCACAGACATTGGGGTGGAATCCAGCGGTTTCTCCTCGGCTACCTTCCCCACGGTTCTTCCGATGACGTTGCTCAGGAAACTTTTCTGCGAGCTTATCGCAAGATCGAGCAATACGATGAAAACCGCCCTTTCCTTCCCTGGCTTTTCACCATTGCCCGCCGTCTCGCGCTCAATGAAATTCGACTACGGACTCGTAAAGCGGAAATTTCGCTTCCGGACCACTCGCCTGAAGTATCTGCGCAAACCGAACCTATCTCCTTCGGTCCGCTTTGGCAATTGGCCAAGGATCGACTTTCCGCAGATGCCTATGCCGTCTTGCGCCTTCATTATGCCGAAGACCTGTCCATCGAGGAAGTGGCCCAAGTCTTGGGCAAAGGAAAAATCGCCACCAAGGTAATGCTTCACCGGGCCCGTAAAAAGCTGTCGACGTTCTCCGATCAATTGAAGGACAACTATGAAAACCCTGTTTGAAATACTTGGATTCTCCTCCATGGACGAAAAAGAAAAGAAAGTCCTCCACAGGTTGCGGGACGAGGCAATCGAAGAGAAGGCGAACGACGAACTCAAGGACTCCGTCGGGAAGGAAATCAGCAATACTTTGAACGTCCTTCGGCAAAAACCCATTGCAGAAGACCGATCCGTTGAAAAAAAGCGCTCCCTGCTGTATTCTCCAACTTACGCCCTTGCATTCACTTGCATCGCCTGCGCTTTCTTTCTTTTTTTATGGAGAGAAAATCAACCTTCCCCACCTTCCGAACCTGCCGACCTCTTGGCTTCTTCAAGCCAAAGAGGGGAAGTTCTGGAATGGACCGGAAACATGCTTGATTTGGATGCGCCCAAGCTTGTCGATGCTCTGCCCCTGACTTCCGAAGATTGGATGGCCAAGCCAAAGGTCGATGACCTTCACGCCATGTTGCCCATCGATTCAATCGTCTCGGTTTACGATGAACTTTCGCACCCTCCCCTTCCCCGTTTCCAATTACCCGAATTCAGTGATTCGGGCCTTGAGATTTACCTCGAAGAAGGCAGGCGTTTTAAGAAAGATTTGCAAAAAGGCTTTGGCTTCATGGTCGAATCAATCGCTTCGATCGAGATTGGTACCGAAGGCTAAAGCATCCTCTAATTTCAGCTGCGTGTATTTTCGTCTTCCTTTTTTCTTAATGCAATGTTTTGCATAAGGTATCCATGTCGAACCTAACTGACTCCGATTCCCCCCGAAGACCTTGGTTGCATTTGGCGATTCCTATTTTAATCGTCGCTAGTTTCGCGTTGTTTTTCGCCCTGCCCGACAATTCGGACCAAGGGGAGGGAAATCAAAGTCAGAGCAAGAAGCTTGACGAGGGAGCCGACTTGACGGAAGGAACCACCTATTATGTCTTCGCTTCGGAAATCGAGCTTGAATCGACCAACCCTGAAGGGGACCCATGGGATGCCGGAGAAAACGGGCCCGATATCAAGTACCGTATTCTTTGGAAGGGAAACCAAGTCTTTCAAAGCGAAGAAAAGGACGATTCCCTGATCGCGGATTGGTCGGGCCTTTCCCTTGATTTCGATTGGTCCGACTTAGGGGGGAAAACCATCTCCACGGACGAGGCCATCAAGGCGGCCCGCATTCGAAATGAAAAAGGAGGCTTTTTCGAGGTGGTGATCGAAGATGAAGATGCGGTCGACGACGATTTGGCAGGACGGATTGAAATCAAACTCGATGAACTGAAAGTTGGGCTCAACAAAAGAAAGCTTTCGAAAACTTCGACCAACGCAGTCAAAAGGATCAACATTCAGGTTCTTCCACAAGGAGCGTCGTTGAAGGAATTAATCGAATTGATGAGGTAAATCTTTCTCTTCCAGGTGTTACAAATCCGTTTGCTCATCATACTGTCGTCGGCCGCCCTTGGAATTGGATTGGTCGCCCCGACCCTCTCGATTGAACCAAGAGCAGGAGAATTCACTTGGTTGGTCGAGCTTTGGGACGAAGAAGCCACCGAGACCGTGACCTACTCGATCGTCGGAGCCATTCGGGACCTTTATCAGACCAACAATTTCTTTCTCGCCCTTGTCCTCGGACTCTTTTCGGTGGCTTTCCCCGTCTTCAAGCTTTGCCTGTATTGGTTGGCCACCGTGTATCAAGACAAACCTAAGTCCTTATCGTCCATGGTGAAATGGACGGCCCGACTCAGCAAATTCTCCATGGTCGAGGTCCTCTTTTTGGCGCTCCTGATCCTCACCGTCAAAACGCTCCCCGGAGGATCCGAAGCCACCATAGAATGGGGGGCCTATCTTTTCGTCGCCTCCGCATTGGGCTCGATGCTCATTCCACTGCTCATCGAAAAAACCAAAGCAAGTGGAGCCGATTGATCATTCTAAATTCCCTGTTTTTTTATAATGGATTTATTTCCCGGCGATAAGATATTCTAAGGACGTGGAAAATATTTGCTTTACTCAACAGCTCCCGAAACCTTATTCCTTTGCTTCTGATAACTTAATTTTTTCTCTTACCCGACGCCTCCTCAAGCAACCTGATGATCGACTATTGGCAAAATCTCTCCGCACCCATGCAAACCTTTGTGGCGATTGGAGCGGTCTCGAGTCTGGTTTTGTCGATCCAATTGGTTCTCTCGCTAATCGGAGGAGATATGGACGGTCTCGAAGCGGACGTGGACTTGGCGGATGGCGGAGAAGGAGGAGCCTCCGGAATCCTTTCCATTCGTACGATCGGGGCCTTTTTCACCGGTTTTGGTTGGACAGGCGCCTCCATGACGGAGGCCGGGTTTGGGTTGGGAGTCACGACCGTTGTTTCGGCCTTGGTGGGTGCGGCGTTTTTGGCCATGGTTTTCTACCTTATGGCCTACCTGCACAGCCTTCGTCAGGAAGGCACCTTGGATTATTCGAATGCAATCGGCCAAGTCGGTTCGGTCTACTTGCCCGTACCCCCCAACCGAAAAGGAATTGGTCAAGTCGAAGTCATGGTACAAGGCCGGCTGAAAATCGTTCAATCCGTTACCGACCACGAAAAGAAAATAGGCAACCGAGTCGCCGTGCGAGTAACGGAATTGGTGGACCAACAAACCATCTTGGTCGAACCCCTTGAAAACGAATCAAAGACAAAATCCTGAAGCGGAGAATCTTTCGCTGTAAACCTACAACAAAAGCTAAGTCATGTTCCCTCTCATCCTGATCACTTCCGCAGCGGTAATTTTACTCGGTACCCTTTTCTTTTGGGTACAACGATACAAGCGTTGTCCATCGGACAAAGTCTTGGTCGTTTACGGTAAAACCAAAGGGGGCCGTTCCTCAAATTGTGTTCACGGTGGCGCGGCGTTCGTTTGGCCGGTCATTCAGGATTTTCAATGGCTCGACCTCACTCCGATTCCCATTGACATATCTCTGACCGGGGCCCTTTCCAAACAAAACATCCGGGTAAACACACCCTCCACTTTTACGGTTGGTATTTCCACTGAGCCCGGAGTCATGGAAAATGCGGCCGAACGCTTGCTCGGTCTTAATATGCAGGCCATACGAGAACAAGCGAGTGATATCATTTTCGGCCAAATGCGGGTTGTGATCGCGACCATGGACATTGAGGAAGTCAATTCCAACCGAGACCTCTTGATCGAAAAAATCACGAATGGGGTCGAGGTTGAACTCAAGAAAATCGGACTCAAGTTGATCAACGTAAACATCAAGGACATTACCGATGAATCCGGATATATTGACGCTCTGGGCAAGGAAGCTTCGGCCCGGGCAATCAATGAAGCAAAAGTAAGCGTAGCCGAGCGCGAAAGAGACGGTGAGATCGGATCAGCTGAAGCCGAGCGCGAACGAAGGATTCAAGTTGCAAGCGCTCAAGCAACCGCAACCGAGGGTGAAAACTTGGCGAAAATCAAGGTGGCGCAATCCGATGCCGCAAGACGGGAACAAGAAGCGGAAGCCGAAAGAATCGCCGTAGCCGCGGAAAAGGTTAAGTCCGCCCAAGCCTTTCAGGAGGCCTATGCTGCCGAAACCGAGGCCGAAAAAGCCCGGGCGGCGCGCGAACAAGCCAGCCAGCACGCAAATATCGTAATCCCTGCTGAAATCGAAAAGATGAAGATCGAAACCTTGGCAGAAGCGGATGCGGAAAAAATTCGCCGGCTCAAGAAGGGAGAAGCGGACGGTATTCAGTCCATGATGGAGGCGGAAGCAAGAGGAACCTTGGCCGCCCTGCAAAGCAAGGCGGAGGGTTTCGACCGAATCGTAAAAGCCGCCGGAGGAGCCGATTTGGCAAGTACGCTGTTGGTCACCGAGCAACTCCCACAATTGGTTGCGGAACAAGTCAAAGCCATATCCAACCTTAAGATTGATTCCGTAACCGTTTGGGACTCAGGAAAGGGAGAAGGTGGAAAGAACGACACCGCGAATTTCGTTTCCGGCCTTGTCGGAGCTCTTCCACCTCTTCATCAAATCACCAAGAACGTAGGTATCGAACTGCCTGAATTCCTTGGGAAATTATCGGAGAATCCAACCGAGGCCGCCGAATTGCTTGAACAAGGCAAAGAAGCGGCAGAGGCACAAAAAAAAAAGACTGACGCCTGAACCCAAGTCAATCGCCGCCCCCGAGAAAGAGCGGGGCTCTTCACAGGAAGATCGGGTCAAACAACTCCTTCGGGACAACCTCTCTTCCATTGAGAGTTTCGACCTCAACAAGGACAACCGAATTGACGAAGCGGAGTTGGGCATCGCCTTGAAAACCGTCAAGGATTGGTCGTCACTCGCCAAGAAAGGCCAAGGCGGATGGGTTTATTACTCCAAGGAAGGAAGCAGCAGTCCCCAAGATTGGAGCTCCATCGAAAAGCTCTTTCAAAAACACGAAGGGCTATTCATCTCGCGACAAGATTCCAAATATTGGTTGCCCGCCAAGATCGTTTTCTCGGCAATCAAACTGGTTTGAGCCGAAAGGCCGGAAAGTTATTCCCCCTTCTGTCTTTTGCGAAAATTAAGAGGAGTCATGTTCATCATCTTTTTGAAGCTCCGAGTAAAGTGAGCATGATCGTGAAATCCGCATTCCTCCGAAATCCGAGCGATAGACCAGTTTGTGAAAGTCAACAACCTGGCCGCTGAATCGACCCGAAATCTCAACAAATACTGTCTAGGGGAAGAACCCAAACCCCTCCGAAAACGGCGTTCGAACTGGCTGACCGACATGCCGGCAATTTTGGCTAGTTCAGAAGTATTCACCTGAGTATTAAAATTCTTTTTCAGGTGCTCGAGAGCCTCGGCAAATTGATCGACCGAACCAGAACCTCCCCTCAATCGCTCCAATTCGCGCGAAAAACCGGCCAAACCGATCACCTCATCTTTCTGGTTTCGCAGTGGAATTTTACTGGTTACCATCACCCGCTCGATTTTCTCGTGGGGATGAGGCTGTATTCGGTTTTCGATCGGTTGACCGCTTTGAATCACTTCGAAATCATCCAAAAGAAAAACATCCGCTCTATCCTTGGGGAAAAAATCCATATCGGTCTTTCCCAAAGCATCCTCTTCGCGAGACACACCCAAATATTCGCAAGTCTTCCGGTTGAGAGCCACAAAACGACTCTTCCTGTCCTTCAGATAAAAAGCTATCTCGGGCAAAAGATCGAAAACTTTTATAATTTGGTTGTCATGGGCAAGGCTCTTGAAAAATTCCTCCCTGACGCTTGCATTCGTCATGTCACAAATCTACTAGAAAAACTTTACTAGTTGCAAGACTATGATCCACCTTCAGAAACGACAAAATACTATGCCTAAGTATTCTAATTGCCACAATTGCTACAAAACTCAGGAGCTCATAATACAACAGGCCTTAAAACTCCCACAGCTCATGTCCATAGCCCAAAGAGATGCTTGGGGTCGTTTAATGAAAGCCAAGACTTTAAGCCGCTTTTTCATTCCTTTGCTATTGATTGGAATACTTTGTGGTCCTACTTCCGCATTGGGAAAAAACACCCTCTTCCCCGTAGCATCCACTCCGCAAAAACTTAGCCCTCTGATGGAAAGGGAACTGCGCGGCTGTTTCGATTTCTTTTGGGAAGAATGGAACTCCGACCCGAAGAGCCCGACCTATGGCATGTCCAACGGGGATTATGTCGGACTAAATAAATACAGCCCCATTCCCATCGAGCATCAGGGCTTTTATTTCGCAGCCATCGTAATCGGCGTGGAACGGGGATGGATAACCAGAAAAGAAGGCGAAAAACGAATCCTCATTACCCTCAAGACGCTCAAAAACCTCAAGCGCATCAATGGATTTTGGTACCACTTCATCGATCCTGACACTGGCAAGCGCGGATGGAAGGATTCCCATAACATCGAGCTCAGCAACGCCTCTGCGGGAACCATGCTTTTGGGAGCCTTGGTCGCCGCCGAATATTTTGGCGGGGAAATCGAAACCTTGACCAACGAGCTCTACGCCGAAATGAATTGGAAGTGGTTCACCAATCCGGAGACCAAGCATCCTTACCTTGCCTGCTACCCCGAAGACCTGCCCGCCAAAGTTCCTCCGGGAATCAACAAGGAGGGCATGTTCGGAGGATGGTCCGCTTACAGTGAACACATTTTTCTCTATATTTTGGCTGCTGGTTCTCCCAATCGGGACTTCGCAACGGGAGCGGATTCTTACTACGCGATGAAAACCTACAAGGGACGCTACAAAGGTGAAACCTTCATCTTCTGTGGTACGGGCGCCGCTTTTACTTACCAATGGACGCACGCTTTCATCGACTTTAGAAACCTGCGCGACAAATTGGACCGAGATTGGTTTGATAATTCCCGCCACGCTGGTTTGGCCGCCCGGCAATACGCGATCGACAATGCTCATCGCATCAAGGGTCTCGGACCGAACTCGTGGGGAATGTCGGCATCGATCAGTCCATCGACCGGTTACAGTGGTTTGTACGGCTCCCATCCGATCGGGGTCGGGCACAAACTTGTCGAAGACGGTACGGTGGCACCCTACGGTGCCCTCTCCTTCCTGCCCTTCACACCGAAAGAATCAATCGCGGCTCTCGACCATATGTACAAGATTCCCGGCCTAATCGGAGAATACGGACTCTACGACGCCTACAGCTACGCAACCAAAGCCAAAGGCGAGCAGCCTTGGATTGCCAAAAGTTACCTCGGAATCGACAAGGGACTTGTTCTTTTGATGTTCGAGAACTACTCCACTCAGCTCATTTGGCGCCTCCTTCATCAAAACGCTCATATCCAAAAAGGCTTGCAAGAACTTGAATTCAAGCAAATGCCTTTCGAGTGATGCAATGCGTTCGAAATAAAATAGCCAAGGAAATTCAAACAGAGTGAACGGTCAACCCTGTTGCTCCCCTCCGTCTCATCCGGAACGCACGCAAGTTTCCGTTCCATCTGTTCAAGCGAAGACGAAGTCTTGCTCGAAGAAAGCCTCCACCAAGAACATGGCCCGGATCCCTTCCGGCTCGTTCCGAATGGGCGCGGAGGGTCCGGAATGCTGGGCAAGCGACGGCGAGGGCCCAATCCGGGAATTCGAACTGGATGAGTATTGGATCGATCGTTGCTGCGTGACCAACTCGGAGTTCGAAACCTTCGTCGAGGAAACAGGATACCTGACCGAGGCTGAAACATTCGGGTGGTCCATCGTTTTCATGGGGCAAATCCCCAAGGCCCAGCTCAAACGCAAGCGGTTCGAAACGGTGGTCGGAATGCATTGGTGGGCGAAGGTCGAAAAGGCGGACTGGCGCAAACCGGGAGGGCCGGGCACGAACGTACGAAAACTTGGAGACCATCCGGTGGTTCACGTCAGTTGGAATGATGCGTCCGCCTATGCCGAGTGGGCAGGCAAAAGACTCCCCACTGAAGCTGAATGGGAAAAAGCGGCTCGCGGAGGGCTCGACCAAAAGCGCTATCCTTGGGGAGATGAGCTTTTGCCAAAGGGGAAGCACCAGTGTAACATTTGGCAAGGGAAGTTCCCCGACACGAATACGGGCGAGGACGGGCACTTATGGACCGCTCCGGCGAAAAGTTTTCCGGGCAACGGCTTCGGGTTGCACAACTCCTCGGGCAACGTCTGGGAATGGACCTCCGACTGGTTTCATCCCACCTGGCGTCAAACGGCCTACACCAAGAACCCGACCGGACCACAGGAAGGTACCGAGAAAGTTATCAAAGGAGGCTCTTTTCTGTGTCACGATTCCTATTGCAACCGCTACCGGGTGGGTGCCCGGACGAGAAACACCCCTGACTCGTCGACCTCGCATACAGGCTTCCGCCTTGTCTGCAGGGAAGATTGAAAAGAGGACCATTTTCTTCGACAAGCAGCGGTTCGAATGAATAGAACCCTTTGTGCTCCGCAACTTTTCGAAACCCTCACACCCAAGATGACCTTCAAAACCATCGCCCTCACGCTCTTGCTTTTTCTTTGGCCCGCTCTCGCCTTGCTTGCCATGGAAACCCAAAAAAAGCCAAACATCCTTTTCATCTTCACCGACGACCAGTCTCATCGGAGCGTAAGTTGTTATCCGGAAGCCCCCGATTGGGTCAGGACTCCGAATATCGACTCGCTTGCCGACAAAGGGATCCGCTTCGCCCATTGCTACATGGGGTCTTGGTGCATGGGAGCGCGTGCCACCCTGCTCACCGGCCATCAGACCTACGGTGTCAAGTCCATGCGCATGGAAGGCGAATATCCGGGCAGTTCCTACGACTCCGAAAAGTGCCCTTTCTGGCCGGCCGTATTCAGGAAGAACGGATACCAGACCGCGCAGATCGGGAAATGGCACACCGGTACGGACAATGGCTTCGGACGTGACTGGGACTTTCAAAAAGTTTGGAACCGTCCCGCTTTCCCCAACAATGCAGGCAACTATTTCAAGGAACAATTGATCCAGACCAACGGGCCCGAACCGGTCATGACCCAGGGGTACTCGACCGACAATTACACCAAGTGGGCCGAGGAATACATCCGGGGCGGGCATGGGAAAAAGAAGGACAAACCTTTCTACCTGTGGGTCTGCTACGGGGCAGTCCACGGGCCCTTCACCCCGGCCAAGCGTCACTTCGATGACTACCCCGGTGCAAAGGTAAAAATCCCCAAGGACATATATCCTCCGAGAAAAGGAAAGCCCGAATACTCCAGAAACAAGGAACAATGGGTCAAGGGACCAAATGGCTTGCCCATACTCAAGGCGGGCCGGTTCTCCGGACGCACCGTAAATGGAAAATTCATTCACGGCACCGACATTCATTCCCTCGAGAGACAATACAACCAGGGAGTTCTCGCGATCGACGAAGGGGTCGGCAAACTGATCAAGGCCCTCAGGGAAACCGGTCAGTACGAAAACACCCTCATCGTATTCGGGGCCGACCAGGGAATCGCTTGGGGACAGAAGGGCTTTCAAATGAAATTGGCTCCCTACGACGGGACAATCCGAGGACCGCTCATCGTGAGCATGCCGAAAAAGTTTCCGTCTGGAAAAGTCTGTCCCAAACCGGTCGGCGGAGCCGACTTGGTTCCCACCTTCTTCAAGACCGCCGGACTTGAACTGCCATGGAAAATGCACGGACGCGACCTCACTCCTCTTCTGGAACAACCGGAGCGGAAGGACTGGAAGAGCCCCCTTCTGCTCGCCCATACGGGAATGAGCTTTGGGGAAGACTGCAACGAGGTGATTGATATGAAAGACGATCCAATCTACCAAAAGCAACGCGTTCCCTGGTGGGTCTCCCTGCGCACCGACCGCTACAAATACATTCGTAACCTTCTGCCCGGAGAAACCGAAGAATTGTACGACATGAAGAAGGACCCCGATGAATTGATTAACCTAGCCATGAAGGACAATCACCTGAATCTTCTTCGCAAGCTACGAAAGAAAACGGTTTCCGAACTTGAAAGAACAGACTGCAGATTTGCACGCAAAATGCCTCCCGTGCTCAACCCATAGGCAAAAAAGTGAGCTCATGAGAAAATGTCTTTGGACCCTTTTACGCTTTGCGTTCGCAAGGATTTCATTGGAAAAAAGAAACGCCAAGGACATAGAGGAAAAAGAGCAGTTCGCCAAGCTCTTGCCCGTCGCTATTTCTCCGGGATCTCGTTAAGGGTGTAGTACGCCACGTCGTGGAGAAGGGGGTGCCCCCTCCCCTTGAGACGAATGCCCGGCATTTTCAATTCGTGAACGTTGCCTTTGACCATACCATCGACGGTTAATCGGACGCTCTTGCCGTCTTTGGCTGGAACCGCCTTTTTAACGACGGGAACGGACTTGTCTACCACCGGGCTCCCATAGCCCGACTGATAAATATAGGTGTAAGACTCCATTGCGTAGGACGATACGTCGGCCAAAGTCTTGACATCGGCCGCCTTGGTGAAGGTGAGCTCGAACCCATTGGGCTTGACCCTCATCTCATGGACCTCGAACGGAACCTTGCCGGTCCAGTTCACCCGTTGGAAGGAAAAGGGGTTCTTGCCATGCGATCCCCATCCCCGGTTGGTCCCGCCGGTGAACATGCTTCCGTCGGCGGCGAAACGGGCCACAATATTACCCGACCCAAAACCTTTGACGAAAGGAAAGGCGGCCCCCTGGTAAAACCCGTTTACTTTCTCAAGAAAGACCCGGTGAATCTTGGAATGGGTCTGTTCGGAAACGAAAAGTTGGTTCGTGAAGGGACCGAATTTTCCGCCCGTCTGGTCACATTCGATACCCGCCGGGGAATTCCCCATTTTTCCATGTGGAAGGACGACAGGTGGTGGAACAAGATCCGGAACCTTTTGGCGCTCGATCTCAATCCTGCTTTTGGATTGCGGATCCGGTGGTCTGGGACCCAGTGCGTCGGTCAAAGCGAAATACTTGTTACCAACGGGGTTCCCCTGAAACCCACCCGGGCGGAGGTGCTTGAGCGAACTCGAACCATTCCACAAGCCTTGGTTGTCGCAGTAAAAAACGTCTCCCAAGTGATTGAACCCGATTCCGCCGGGGGATCGGATACCATAGCCGGTGGGAATGGTCTTCCCATCCGGAGTCACCCGCATGCACCACCCGCGAAAGGGACTTTTGTCGTCCGCATTGCCAGAGCCAGTCAGGCAAAGAACAACCCAAATGTCCCCGTTTTTGTCGTGCCGACTACCAAAAGCATACTCGTGGTAGTCGCCATTGATTCCCCAGCCATCGCCAAGGGTTTCGAAAACGTCGGCCCGGCCGTCCCCATCGCTATCCTTGATACGCGAAACTTCTGGGCGCTGGGTCAGGTAAAGCCAACCATCCTTCCATGCGATTCCCAAGACCTCGTGAAGCCCGCGAGCAAAAAGAGTCCAAGTGGGTTCGGGGTCTTCGCCAAAGACATCCTCGCCGACAAAGACATCCCCACGCCGCGAAGCGATGGCTACCTTATTTCCAGGCAGGACGTCGATCCCGCTCACCTCGATCACTTCCCCCTCGGGCAAGGGAATCGTGGTAATCGGATAATAATCCGGCTCCTCCGGAAGCTTATCCGAATGATCATCCGCGATAACAACCGAAAAAACGAAGCATAGGAAAGGCAACAAAAGGATAAACTTATTCATGACAGAGTTTATATAGATGTTTGAGTTCTCTCAATTATTCGCCCCAAGAATAGGTCACTTCGAGCTGAGCGCTCCCTCCTTTGAAAACGATCGGGACACGCAGTTCACCGCCTTGAGCAAGGGGCTCTCCACCCTTTACGGATATTGCTAGCTCATCGCCCTTGAATGATTTTCCCTTCTTTTCAAAGCTCCCCTGGGCCAGCCGGAAGTAAAGGTTCTTGGGCGCATCCTTGGCCTTGAGTTTGATGATGCGCTTGATCGCTCCGGCATCGTCCTCGGATGCACCCGCTATGGGCATCGGTTTATCCTCGATTGTTACTTCGCCCCGCTCGTACTTGAAAGTGGGCCTTTGCATCTTGTCGAGGTGGTAGCCCCGAAAGCGCAGATCCTTGGTCCGGTACTGGGCCTTGGGCCACTCGGCATCGGCGCTTTCAAGATCGGCGATGGCCACTCCCTCGGGCAGGTTGACCACGGCATCCCCGGCAGGCGGTTGGTAGCCCTGCCCTCTCCCGTTCCAGTGACGCGCCCCGTCAATGAAGTCTCCCTGCCAGATCATGGCCAGGCGCATGTTGTTGGCGTCAAAGGCCAGGTTCACGCCCTCATGGTAACCCACACCGATTGCCCGCGGACCGGCCCCGTTTATAAAATTCCGATAAATGGAAGCTTCGCCCTCAGGAGGCTCGATGAGCATACCTACGGCTCCCCCGCCGCCGGGAGCCTTTCTCGAAAGAGCTTGCGTCTTGATGCCGGGACCCGACCAGGCGACGGAAAGCTCCTCTCCTCCACCCTTCTCGAAGAAACGCACCTCGATCCGGTGTTTACCCTCTTTCAGCTTTACCGAACCCGAGGCACTCTTCACTCCGTGAATGCCATCGTTATTCACGACGAGTTGGCCATCGATCAACAAGAGGGACCCGTCATCGGAAGAAGTAGTGAAGGAGTATTTGCCTTCCTTGGGGCACTCGATTTCACCGGTAAAGACGAATCCAAAGTCATCATTCCGGTCACGGGGCGATATGTCAAAAAGCCCATTGGCCAAAACTCCCGTTTTCTTGGGCTCGAGTTTCGAAAAATCAGGCATCTTGTCCCAACTGCCATGATAGAATTTATAATTAAGGTTGGTGATGGGGTTGGCCAACTTGCTCACTCCCATGATGCCATTCATGAGCTGAAAGTGTCCGGGGAAAGTGCAAATGTAAGGGTAGTCTCCCTCCTTCTTGGGGGCTTTGAAGTAGATCGTGGTTTCCTTCTTGGGTTGGACCATTCCGGAACTAGCGAGAATGCGCGGGTGCCCCTTCGGTTCCCAGTCCATCTCCACTCCTTTGTCACCGAGTTTCAAAACCGCATCGATTACCTCTTGTCCCTTGTCTCCCCCCTTCTTCTTGCCCGGCGTACACAGGATCAGGTTATGGGGAAGAGAATCCGGATTCTTGAAGACCAGTTTGACCTTGGCGTT
>JAYOMW010000001.1:30770-41935 GCA_038121045.1 Opitutia bacterium | reverse complement strand
TTTCGTCCGACTCGGCTAAGAAAGAAGATTCCTTCGATTGGATGACGGTGGATACCCAACCCGAACAAGCCAAGTACATCCTCAATGCCGTGCGTTCTTGGAAGGGAAAAGAGGAAAAGAACGGGGGAAAGAAATTGCGCGTCGTTTACTTTTACCCCAAGGACCGTCAACCGCTCAACGATCATGCCAAGCGTTGGAATGGCATCATGAACGACATCCAGGACTTTTACCGAACCGAAATGAAACGATTGGGATACGGGAAAGTCGAGTTGGGACTCGAACGGGAAAAAGGGATGCTCAAACTTCATGAAGTTCGAGGCAACTCAAAGGACGACGGTTCGTATACTTACAATTCGGGTAGCAAGATCCGGACGGAAGTTTTTCAAGCGCTCCAAGCCAGGGGAATCAATCATAGGGAAGAGACCATCCTGATCGTCTGCGGTCTTTCTCGGACCGAGGACAAGAAAGTCACCATCTATTCCCCCTACTACGGAATGGGGGCCAATCATATCTACGGTCTCTGCTTCACCGCCGACATGGATTGGCTCTCCATCAACGGCCTCCGGCCCGACCCCACCAAAACAATTCTGCAAGTCAAGGAGCACCGGGGCTACGAACCCTTCACCCTCGCCCGCTTCAATACCACCTACATCGGCGGGGCCATCCACGAACTCGGACACGGCATGTCCCTCCCCCACAACCATGCCACCAAGGAAGAATCGATACGGGGAACCGCCCTCATGGGGGCGGGCAACTACACCTACCGCAAAGAGTGGCGAAACGAAGGAAAGGGATCCTTCCTCACCCATTCGAGCGCCCTGCGTCTGCTCGTGCACCCCCTCTTCAGCCAAACGACCAAACAATGCAAGGCGGCTCCCGGGGCCAAGTACCGGAAACTCGCCGTTTCCCACTCCGAAGGAAAGATTCACATTCATGGAACCATCGGTTCGGCCATTCCCGCCGTAGCCATGATCGCCTACAACGACCGGGAGAACAAGGGACAACGTGGTTACATGGTGAACAAGGACTACGACGCCACGACTTGGACCTCGGTTCTCAGCCCGGACGGTGAATTCCGCGTCCGAATCGGTGACCTGAGCGACGGCAACCATCAGATCCGCCTGCTCAGCGTCCATGCCAACGGAGCAACCGTAACCAAACGTCTCCATTACTCCATGAAGGAAGGGAAACCCGACTTCGAACGGACCCGTAAAGAAATCGCGAACGTTTTGGCCAACTGACGAAACTTCGGACTTTCAACTTCGTATACCCAAATCAGAAACATGAAAATCACAACCTTCACCATCACGGTCCTCGCCTTGTTTTCATCAAGCCTTTCGGCCGAGTTCAAGGCGGACAAGGACATATCTTACGGCCCTCACGAGCGCAACGTCTTGGACGTCTATTGGAACACCAAGTTCAAGAACGCGCCCATCGTCTTCACCATTCACGGCGGAGGGTTCAAGAACGGGAGCAAGGCCTATTGCAACAAGGATATGATCAAACTTTACATGTCCAAGGGTTGCATCGTGGTCTCCCCCAACTACCGTTTGGTCGGCAAAGGCGAACCCGTCACCAAGGACGATTGCGCCATGGACACCGCGATGGCCGTTGCCCATATCCAGGCCAATGCAAAAAAATATGGTGGCGATCCAACCAAAATCGTCTCTACGGGGGCTTCGGCCGGTGGCTACATCAGCGCATGGATTGCCTACCAAAAGAATTGGAAATGGCCCGCCTACGCCAAGCATAAGCCTAAGAAACTCAATATTGTGGGCTGGTTCGGAAACAGTCCCTTCCTTCCGCCCGACCTCATAAAGGAGGTTGGAGCCGGCGATCCTCCCGGCTTCGTATTATACGGAGGCAAAAGAGAACATCCCGCCACACCGGCCAGCCAAGGGCGAGACATACAGTCCGCCCTCAAGAAGAACAAGGTCTGGAGCAAAATGGTCTACGTCGATTTCATGGGTCACGTCCCCGCCAAAGGCATTCTCTTCAACCCGCAATCACGGGACAAGGAAACCCACTCCGCTTACCTCGAGTTCCTCGACATGGTCTGCCACGGAAAAGGGCAGCCTACAGGAGGCGACGTAATCAACGTGAAACCCGCCGTCAAAAAGTAACCGGGGAACGAGGGCCCCTACTCCAAGGGCAAGGAGACGGGCATGTACTTTTTTCCGTTCGTGCCGGGCCATCCTTCGGGATGGAACAAGAGCCCAACTAGCTTACCCAGTTTCTCCGGAGCATAATCGGCTACGGGAAGAGTCACGGTTAGCTCGTTGCCCTCCACTTGGTTTCGCTGCTGCGCGAGCGTGGTAAAATGGTTCGATTCGGAATAAAAGTAGAGCTTGTCATCCGGACGCACGGACAAACCCTTGGTGCTCCGAACGGTCAGTTCCACTTTCTCTCCAATCCGTTTTGCGGCATGCTCCCATCCGTCGATTACCTTTGGCAGAAGACGCCGAGCCTCCTCGATCCGCTTGCGGCCGTCCGCATCCCAGTCCGGTGACTTTGCAGTCTTCAGTTTGAGGGAGAGGTTTTTGAAACCCATGTTGCAACATAACTTGGGTTCCGGCCCACAAACCATCCATACGGCCTTTGCCTTGAGCTCGATCCCCTCTTCAGGCAAGGCATCGGGGGCGGTAATTTCAACAAGAAGCGTGGCATCCCTGTTGTAACCGTGGGCATCGTAAGAGACCATTTTCACTTTTTCGGGAACTTGCCACTGGATGGGACCGGCCTTGAATCCATCGGGAAGATCCCAGGTCAAGGAAGTCGCAAGCCCGACCGTACCCGGGTTTTTCCAGTAAGTATGAAAGTCGTCGTCGTGATCAAGAAAGAGGGCCACCGTGAAAGTCTGACCAGGTGCAACCGTCTTGATCTCCGAAAGCAACCTGTGCTTGAGATAGTCCGGTCTGGTTGCCGCACCAGAGGCGATCGCTGCGGTCATTGCGAAAAGAAGGGGACGAAAAAGTACTTTCACGCAACTTACAATAGGTGATTTGACGAAGGATAACAACTTCAAGCCAAAGAAATGTTCGATTTTTTGTCAGGATAAAAGATTTGAAAAAGAAGGACCCTGACGCCAAAGAAGTAAGATCACCCCTTCCATTCTTGCTAAGCAAAAAATCGTAAGGCAAAGTTCTTCAAGCAGACAACATATATTTTGGTAAAACAGACTAAATCACCATGAAAAACACTTCACGCAGAGACTTCATCAAAACTTCGGGAGCCGTAGGCAGCTTCTTTATCCTGCCCTCCGGGTTGCGGGCCAATTCACCCAACGGCAAAATTTGCACCGCCCATATAGGAACGGGCGGCAAGGGACGTGTGGATACGGCTTACTTGGCCAAGCACAAGCACGTGGAGGTGCTCGGGTTATGCGACGTTGATTACAAGCATGGGAAGATCGATACCTGGTCGAAACAATTCAAAAGCGCCACGGCTTTTCAAGACTACCGTGAAATGCTTGCCGAATTGGGGGACAAGGTCGATGCGGTTTCCATCTCCACGCCCGATCACACCCATTACCCAGCCACCCTGGCGGCCATGGAACTTGGGAAGCACGTCTACACTCAGAAGCCACTCACGCACAAACTATCCGAAGCCCGTCACCTCGCAAAGTTCGCCAAGAAAAAGGGTCTGACCACCCAAATGGGGATCCAAAATCAATCCCGTGAAGCCTACCGCTTGACCCGTCATTACCTGCGCAAGGGAATTCTCGGGAAGATCAGCAAAGTTTATTTCTGGTACTTCAAGACATTGGGATACGACGGAGAACCCTTCAATGAAAAATCTGAAATCCCGGACTCACTGGACTGGAACCTTTGGCTGGGCACCGCTCCCGTTCATGATTACGTCGGCAAGGTTTATCACCCCGGACAGTGGCGCAAGCTCATCGACTTCGGTTGCGGTACGCTCGGCGACATGGGCATCCATATCTTCGATACTCCCTTCAAAGCTTTGGACTTAAAGGACCCCTTGTGGGTGGAAGCGGATTGCCGGCAACCCAACGGTTTCGGTCATGCGGAAAAGAATAAGGTACGATACGGCTTCGCTCCGTCCAAATACACCACCGATGATTTTACCTTCACCTGGTGGGACGGGACGGACTCGCCCCGAGACAAGAACAACCCCGATCTGATTCTGCCCAATGGCGACGAACTGCCCAAGCAGGGCGCGGTCTTCGTGGGCGAGGCAGGGCGCATGGTTCTTCCCCATTGCTCGATGCCCACCTTCTATCCGGAATCGATCCTCAAGAACGTCCCCAAGCCTGACATCCAAGGAGTCGACCACTACACTCAGTTTCTCGATGCCATCGAAGGCAAGGACAAGACTTTGGCTGGATTCGACTATGCCGGCCCACTCGCCGAGTCCCTTTGCCTCGGAGTGGTCGCCTGTCAGTTTCCGGGCAAACGCCTGAACTGGAACGCCAAGAAAATGAAGGTCACCAACCTGCCCGAAGCCAACCCCCATCTCGAAGGCAAATACCGAAAGTTCTAACTTCGCTTTAACCTTCCACGGGATTTCCAAAATTCATTCTATGAAAATCATCACCCGCTTAATCGGGTGACTTTGGCAAGCTCAAGGGTTCACAGTTTCCTGATCTTGACGTCACGGATCACTCCGGTCGTGGCATAGGTACAAATTCCAAAGGGCACGGACATCTCGATCTCCCCGAAGCGCATGCTTACCTTACGTCCTTCGACATCCGTATCGATTACCATTTTGTCATTCAACCAGACCTGCAGTTTTTCCTCCGTTACACGAAGCCTGACGTCGTACCATTTTTTGTCCTCGAAGACATACGCGTCACCCGTTTCGTTCTCCGATGCGTCGAAGTCGTCCAAGCTTGAAATACCTATCAAAGATCCTCCCCAACCGCCGAGAACCAAGGTGGCATGGGATTCCTTGAAAGGAAAAGTGAGCCCACAAAAGAAATCGCTGCCCATCGTGCGTTTGGCTTGAAGAGTGACCTCGTAATCAATCTTGGGCAACTCGGTCTTTCCCTTCCAGCGCACACCGCTTAATTCCGCTCCCATTTCAAGGACCAGGCTGCCATTTTCATCGATTCGTACGTCGCCCTTGCCCGCAAAGTCCGTTCTCTCCCAATTATCAAGATTCTTTCCGTCGAAAAGGATGATTTGTCGTTGGCATCCCAAAACAAAAAGCAGAGCAAGGACCGCCGATAATTTGATTGCTGTTGAATTCATCCATTTATTCATAACTGCCAATCGTCTAGACGAGAAATGATTTCGGCAAGTACTAAGTGCTCGGAATTGGCAACGTTTACTTCAAAGCCTTGCTCGTCAGGCTCCAAGGGTTCCAAGGTATCAAACTGACTAGCCAAAAGTCCCGGGTTGAAGAAATGCCCTTTTCGAGCCTCGATTCGAGATTCAATGACTTCCCTATGAGCATGCAGGTGAACAAAGATAAGATCGGCGCCCTTGGAACCAAGGAGCTCACGGTAACTTCTCTTCAGAGCCGAACAACTGATGATCAATGGCTCCTCGTTGTTGCTTGCAAGATCTCCAAGTTTTCTCAACCAACCCCAGCGGTCTCCATCGTTCAAGGCAATTCCCGCACCCATCTTTTTTTTGTTCTCGGGTGTATGGAATTCGTCACCCTCAATAAACTTCACGCCCAATTTCAATGCCAACGCTTGGCCGACAAGTGATTTCCCGCACCCCGATACGCCCATAAGAACGACAGTGCGGACAGGGCCCTTCATTTCCTCCCCTTGCCCGCAGGAAAGTCAAGCTCCGGGCTTTTCAATCACTTCAACCTCATAGCCTTCAGGGGCATCCACAAAGGCAAAGACTGAACCGGACGAACTCTTGGTTGGGCCATCACTGAACGAATATCCGACTTTCTCCAAGTGGTTGGCAAAGTCATCCATGCTGTCCACCTCGAAAGCAAGATGCATCAAGTCCTCTTGCACATGTACTGAACCAGAACCGGGGAAATAGGTAAGCTCAATTTCCTCCTCGCTATTCGGGACGGAAAGAAAAACAAGTTTCGAACCTCTGGGTGATTCATGGCGGCGCGAAACCTCCAAACCAAAAACTTTCTCATAAAACGCCACGGTCTTGTCCAAATCGTCGACCCGCATTCGGGTATGAAGAAATTTAGTAACCACCGGTGACATAGACTACCAGTTACGAGAGAACTAAAAACCAAAAGTAACCTTGTTCACGCCTGCTTCGGAACAAGCATTCAGAACACTGATGGCAGCCTGATGCTCTGCAATCCCAGATGAATCGATCTGTACCTTCAACTCGGCTTCTGCCTTGGTCTTGGCGCCGGAGCTGATCAATTGATCTCGCATAGCCTTCTGTTGCTTGAGATTTCCGACTAGATCAGGCATTTCCAAATCCATTCCATCTTCAATTTCGGATCCGTTCAGGTAAACTTCGCCTTCGTCCCCAATCTTTACCTTGCACATTTCCATCGGCTTGAGGTCGCTACTCTGCGGTTTGCCGGGCAACTGAATGGACAGTTCGGCCTCCGGCTGTTTGAGCATGGTGGTTACCATAAAGTAGATGAGCAGAAGAAAAGTAACATCGATCATCGGGGTCAAATCCACCGTATCTTCGTCATTCAAAATTTTCTTAAGAGCTTCCATTTGTTCCTTCCTAGTATCTTTACGATGGTGGTCCCGTAGCGACCTGCCAGGTGCCGAAAATAATGTCGGCTTGTCCGGCATTGCCAACTTCCTTCATCACGTCCTGAACCACCGCATGGGTTACTTTCGGATGGACTCGCAAGAAAACCTTCCATTCCGGATTTTTTTTAACCACAGTGGAGACCTGCGAAAGATCGATTTCGGCTTCCCCCCAATAGTACTTTTGTCCTTCAGGCGTCTCGTCTATGCTTATGATTGTTCTGGGTGGCGGTTGCTCCTTTACAGTCGAATTTCCCGCGACAGCCAAGGCGGACAACTCGATATACTGTTCTGACATCCTTTGGGCAACGACCATGAAGAAGACAATGAGAAGAAAGACCACGTCGATCATTGGAGTGAGATCGGGAGCATCGTTGGTCTCCGGCGGCTTAAATCCTTTCATCTTCTCGTTGGAACCTTTAGGCTAACGGTTGAGAAACGAAAGCAAAATCAAGCGGGAGGCATCGGAGGAGCACCGGGAGCAGGAATGCCAGGATCAACGGCTTCTTCGTAATACTCCCCGCCTTCTCCTTCGCCATCTTCAAATCCACCTCGAGCTGCTCGAACAAGGGTAAAAACCATTTCGCCGGCGACGCGGTTGACCTCGGCTACAATTGTTCCGAACTTGGTTTTGTAGATAAAGTAGGCAATCAAGGTTGGAATGGCCACAACGAGACCAGATGCCGTCGTCCAAAGGGCACTACCGATATTTCCGGCCATCTTTTGACTGGACTCTCCTCCCATTCCGGAATCTTGCAAAACGGTAAAGGCTCCGATCATACCAACAACCGTTCCGAGCAGACCGACCATAGGAGCGATCGAACCGATTGTGTTAAGCAAGTTGATCCAAGTAAAAGGCTTGGCAAGCTCAAGACCGGAAGTTTCCTCGAGGCCTTTTTCAATGGACTCTATATCGAGTTCGTCGTCTTGAATCCGAACCAATCCGCCTTTCATTACTGCGGTAACGGGCAACTTGTATTGTTCGCAAAGCGCAATCGCTCCGTCAATGTTGAGGTTCTGAAGTTCCTGCATGATCGGTTGCACAACTTCCGCTTTGACGAAAGCCCCCTTCCGAATGGCAATGCCATTGTAGATACTCAGGGTTATACCTCCGAGAACCATAATTGCGAAAGGGATAAGAAAAGTCCAACCCAGCGATTCCATCAATTGGGTACCGAAGCTCTTGGTTTGGGCTTGAGCAGCCGTAACCAACAATTCAGGACAAAGCACAAGGAAGGCCAGGGTGAAAATGAAAAGTAAACGGTTATAACCTTTGTTCATAATGATTTGTGTTTTATATTCGGATATGATTGCCAAGTGCTAGTCAGGGGTCAACCAAGGATTGAAATTTTATTCGGAGGGCAGTTGGGCGAGCCTCTCTTTGCTCAGGCGTTCCCACTTGGTTGATTTGTAGAACATCTCAACTTGCTTGTATACGTTTCCAGCCGATTCAAAAAGTTTCAGTTTTTCGTAAGCGTCCCCAGCCATCATGAGGGATTCCGGCAACCAATCCAAACCAACCCGAGCCGAGATGATGCCTTCGGTCACCTCAAGCACCGATTGGCGATACTCGTCCGCAGCTTTGTACTCGTTACCTTGAGCCTCGTACCTTCTTGCGTATTGTACGCGGATCAGAGCTCGCACCAATTTGTAGAGAGAATACTCGCCTGATTGCCTGGGTGGTGGCTTCTCATCGATTTTCTTGATGGTTTGCAGGGCCGTATTAAAATATTTTGATGCATATGCATGATACCTCTTGTCCTTGACCGCAGCTTTGGCGTATTGCTCATACAGTTTGACGTAACAATAAACCGGCCAAATTCGGAGGATTTCATTATATGGACTACCGGGCGATTTCTTAACGATGGGCGACAACCTAGCGTATTCCGAGATGGCATCGGTGTAGAGACCCTGAGCTCGGAGGGAATCGGCGAGTTTCAAGTAAGAGGCATGATCCCCCGTATTGTCCCTTATGCTTACCTTTTGCAAAAGGGCCCGGGCAGATTGGGCGGATTTGGCGTCCGCCGAAATCATCTTTCCAGCCAAATTCAAGGCTTCCTCCGAAAACTCCCGGTAACCGAATTCATCGAGCTTGGTAAGGTTAATCCGGGACAAGACGTAAAAGGCCTCGTCGAATTGCTCCATCGCCACCAAGGCTTGGACATAGGCCAAGCAGGCGTCGTGGACGAGAAAGAATTCCTGAGGAATTTCAAGAAACAGCATGATCTTGTACATGACCGGCCTAAGACCGGGAAGGAGTCTCGGGTCGTATTGCTCGTTGGTCAAAAGATCGAGGGCCTTCATGGTGTCTTTCGGCCAGGCGAATTCAAAACGGGAGATGTTTTGCTTCTTCAAACCACGAAGTTCCAACTGCAATTGCCCTGCCCCTTCGAGCTTGGCGTAGATGATCCCCTTGGAACCATCGATGCCAAGCAAGCTCATGTTCCTAGGGTTGGTTCCGTAATAAACCTTGACGGGCAACGCTCCCTGATGAACCCTGAAAAAATCGGGCGTCTTGTTCTGACCATGGGAGGTGGCCGAAAAAACAAAAAGGAGCGCCAAAAGGTACTTGGTCATTTGAGAAACTTTCTTTGCCAGGCAACGTACTGCTTGTTCAATTTGCCGATTTGGTCAACCTGACCGGTTTGCTCGTAGCAACTGATGGCCTGATCAAAAGCTTTGGGAATCCAATTGACGGCACTTGGAAAACTCAAAGTGGTTTCGAGATAAAGGAAGGCTGCGTCGGGGTATTGCTTCAAGGCCTTCTTGCATTCACCCATCATGTAAGAAGACTTGGCCCGTTCCTCCAAGGGGGTGTCGGTATCGCTTCTGACCTCGCTAAAAGAAGCAAAAGCCCTATTCAAGGCAGAATCGTCTTTGGTTGACTTGCCGACTTCAAGGAGGGACTCGCCTTTCCTTACGCGGGCGTCGTTGGCCTTCTCATGTCCCCATGAATTGGCCAGAGCGAGTTCATAATGATCGGCCGCCTTGGCGAAATTTCTCTCTTTTTGCCTTGCTTGACCAAGCATGTAGTGGGCGTCAAAAAGAAATTCGCCACCGGTATCCCCGAAAACCTGGGTCAAACGTTCCATGGCCGCTACGGCATCCGCGGTCGAATTTTGGGCAATGAGCTTTTCGGCCATCCAAACAAGAACCCCGGGGCTCGCTACGGGAAAGTCGCTTCTCTGGGGTGAGTAGTTCCCGGCAGCTGTGGAGCCTACTCTGTCCAGCGTGGCCCGCATACGCAACTCCAAGGCTCGCTGCCCACCGGATGCCGCTTCCCTGAAAAGGGTGGCAAAAGCAGTCTTCGGAGAAAGATTCTCGGGGAAATTGCTCCTGAGACTTTTGTATTTCTTGAGGTAGCCCTTGAATTTGGATGCGTAATCTGGATTGACGAAAATCGCAGTCCTGAATTTGGCGACTTCGGTGGAAATATCGGCATCCATTCCCTCGAAGGTGGAAGAGAGGTATGGAAGCAATTTTTTCCTGTCTTGGAGAATTTCCTCCATGGTGCCGGAAATGGTTTCCTCGACGCCCTTTCGGCTCCGGTAAGTAAAGCTAACGGGCTGAGCAGGCGTTTGCAGTTTCTCAAGAAGATCCAACGTCTTGCCGTACAAGTCATCGTACTCCTTGTATTTTGCGGCATACTTCTTGAGAATGCCATCTACGCCCACGTTGTTCGGATCATTTCCGAACTTCCTGATATCCTCGTAGTACATTTTGAGCATCTCAGACGGACGGCCTTGCTTTTCACAGGCAAATCCGATTTTTTCGGTAGCCTGCGAAACCCGGGCTCCTTCGGAGTCCGAGTGTTTATCGTTGTACTCTCTGTAAAGAGCCTCCATCTGGGCGTAGCAAACAAGCGTCGCAAGTTCGAACAATTCGCCGTAATCGATGGCTTTGTCGCCATTCAGGTCGAAATCGGAAAAAGAACCGTCGGTCTGAATTTTTGCCGCAGTAAATTCCGATGATTGCAAGGACTCGTCCTCATTCTTGTCAAAAGTGAGGTAATGATTAACCAAACCCTCCGGGTTGTTCGCAATTCTTTCCAGTAATCCACCTTCGTTGAAAGTGGCGTCGGTCACTAGCCGCATGTCCTCGGTCTTTTCGCGGACAAGCTTGTAGCTTTCGCGGGCTTTGGAAATTTGCTCGAAGGTTGGCTGTTCATCCTGCTTGACCTCGCTGATGGCAAGATCTCCCAAGCTCAAGTAGGCGGCGGGTATCTCCTTGTCGTCAGGAAAGTCACGGACGAATTGCTCGAACAACCGAATGGCGTTCGGGTTGTCGTCCTGGGCGCCCTGATAAGCGACGGCCAATCGAAAGAGGGCATCCTTCTCGTTGGACTTGTCCGGATAATGGCTGGCTTTTCCGCTATTCGTCCATTTGTCGTTAATGTTTTCTTCTCCGGTGCTGACGGTTCTGCCGCCACCCACCTTGTCGGTAATTTTCCAAATCGAACCATTGAACCACATGAAGAAACCTTCGCCATTCGCATAGACGT
>JAYOMW010000001.1:9160-30670 GCA_038121045.1 Opitutia bacterium | reverse complement strand
TTGGCCATGATGAACGTGACGTCCGGCCTGAACTGCATCCATGTCTCGTTTTTCAGGTACTCCTCGCCAAGCTCGATTGATTTTTCGCGGTGCTTGACCGTGTTTGCCGAGGCAAAAGCGGCGTAAATGAAACTCTCCACGCTTTGGTGCTTCGGAAAGTCCTTGTAGAGCCAGTAGAACGCCCAAAAAGATTCCCAATCCCTCTTGGTTACCTGATAGTTTTCGGCTTTTCTCCAACGAAGCGTGGTCGTGAAAGAAGGGGTTTTGTTGACCAACTCCAATTGGCTCTTTGCGTTGGTCAGTTTCATCGACAAGTCATTGGATTTGTCCTTAAGAATACTTAGCCGTCTTTTCGGCAGAACCGCGGCCTTGAGTGCCAAAAATTGCTCGATTTGGGAAACCTCGGTTTGAAGACGCTTTTCTCGGTCCGCGTAAAAAGCCTTGATCTCCTCGGTGGTCATGGTCAAGGCGTAGAACAAGGACGCCTCGACGTGCTTGCCCCCATCCGTAAGTTGAGACGCACCCTGCATCAGGTTGACGTTCAGCCTCAAATCATAGCGAGCGGGCGTGTCCCCGGAAAGCCGAGGAAGAAGAGGAAAAACTTCGTCGATCCGCTTGGTAACGACGAACATCTCGGTCAGGCATGAAACCGCGTAAGCCGAACGATCTTCGTCCTTGGCCAAGTCCGCGAATTTGAGCAAGTCCCGGAATGCCGGTTCCCCCTGAGCCCAATCCTGTACGATGTGGTAACATTGTGCCCGACCGAAATACAAGTTCAGCAACTCGCTTCTCTTGAGGATTTGTTTCTTGTAAGGCTTGCTGGGGTCCAACAGGGTTTCAATGACCCGTGCCGCCTCTTTCCACTCGTGCAACGCCCTCAGGCAGTCGGTTCTTCTCATCATGGCCATGACGGCCTTGGGATCGTTGGGAAATTTTTCCGCGAAAAAACCAAAGGCACTGGCAGCCTTACCCAAAAAATCCTGATTGCCGGTCTTGCCAAAACTTTGCAGATAACCGATGCCCCGAACAAAACCAAATTGTTGGAGAATTTTTTCCACCTCGGGATCCTTTTCGTCCTCAAAACGAACCTCTAGTTCGTCCAGAAATGGGGAGGCTCCTGCAAAATCCCCTTTGCCAATCATTGCCTGGGCCTCCGAAATGACCTGCCTGAGAGGCATGTCGGCCGGGTTTTGGCCGGAAACAAAGCCAACCGCAAGGCAGACCAAGCAAAAAAGGCTGGCTAACTTCATGAAGTCGAACTTTTGATTGATAGCAGTCAAGGGCAGTAAAAAACTGATAAAAGCCTCAGACGGGGAGTCCCGCAAGTCTTTTTTCCAAACCCTATTTTCGTCCGCTCATTGACCTTGTCCACTTACGCAGCATGGACAATCCAAAACCCAGTGGCCATCCGCCACTTCCTTGAGTCCAAGCGGAGCATCCACACTGGCCTGATAATTCTCGGCATTGACCCGATGACCAAAAGCGCATCCGGGAGGTGGATCGATCGGAGAAGGAACGTCTCCGGGAATGACAATCCGCTTTCTGTCGACACTTGGGTCTGGAACCGGAATCGCCGAGATGAGAGCCTTGGTGTAGGCGTGAAGCGGGTTCGCATAAAGCTCTTCCGCAGGCGCGATTTCTACGATTTTGCCCAAGTACATGACCGCGATAACGTCGGACACATGCTTGACCACGGCCAAGTCGTGAGCGATGAACAAATAACTCAACCCCAATTCGTTTTGCAAATCCATGAGCAGGTTGAGGACCTGACTTTGAACCGAGACGTCCAACGCCGATACGGGTTCGTCCAAAACCAAAAGGTCCGGGCTGACCGCAAGGGCCCGGGCAATACCGATGCGCTGACGCTGACCGCCCGAAAACTCGAAAGAAAACTTCTGGGCGGCCTTTTTGGGAAGACCGACTAAATCAAGCAGTTCCTCGACCCGACGAACCCTGTCCCCCCGGGTCCCGATTTTCTGAATGACCATGGGTTCGGAAATAAGCTCACCGACCGACATGCGTGCATCGAGCGATTCCGCCGGGTCCTGAAAAACCATTTGGAAATCCTGCCGGTAGGGGCGCAAGGACGATTGCGACATATCGGTAAGATCCGTTCCTTTGAAAAGAACCTTTCCGGCGGTGGGTTTGAGAAGGCGGACGATGCATTTTCCAAGGGTCGACTTTCCGCAACCCGATTCGCCGACCAAGCCGAGAGTCTCGCCGTGACGGATGGACAGATCCACCCCATCCACGGCCTTTACGGATCCGGTCTGACGATAAAGAATGCCCCCTCTGACCGGAAAATGCATCTTCAGCCCCTCCACCTTGAGGATTTGCTCTTCCTTAGATATTGGCTCGCTCATGTTTCAGGTGCATTCGGGACAGGTTTCAAGAAAGCGGCCACTTCCCAGATCTTCGTAGGCAGGGCGTTTGATCAAGGTATCTCCCGTGCGGCCCATGCGTTGGCAAAACCGGCAACCCGCAACGAAATCCTGAATGGAGGCAACCTGCCCGCTAATCGTCCTGAGCTTGCTTTTGCGTTCGTTGGTCAAACGTGGAATCGAGGAGAGAAGGCCTTTGGTGTAGGCATGTTTGGGTTCGGCGAACAAGTCCTTCACGGAAGCCCGTTCGACAATTCTTCCCGCGTACATCACCACCACCTCGTCGCATTGCTCGGCAATGACCCCGAGGTCATGGGTGATGAGCAAGGTCGCCATGCCCCGCTCCTTTTGCATCTCGGACATGAGTTCCAAAATTTGAGCCTGCACGGTGACGTCGAGAGCGGTGGTCGGTTCGTCGGCAATCAGCAGGTCCGGGTCGCAACACAGGGCGATCGCTATCATCACCCTTTGGCGCATGCCTCCCGAGAGTTGGTGAGGGTAATCGGAAATGCGCCTGTCGGGGGAAGGAATGCCAACCGCATCAAGCAGTTCAACCGCCTTGCAGAGAGCTTCTGCCTTGGTCAAATCACGATGGAGCAGGAGAGACTCGATGATTTGCCTTCCCACCCGCTGGACTGGGTTCAAGGCGGTCATCGGTTCTTGAAAAACAACGCCCACGTCGTCCCCCCGAACATCATACATCACATCCGGTTCGGCACCGCGCAATTCCCGGCCCTTGAAGCGTATGCTACCTTCCAATATTTTCCCGGCCGGTTTAGGCAAAAGATCGACGATCGACATGGCGGTTACCGTCTTGCCGCAGCCCGACTCGCCCACGATGCCCAGGGTGCGCCCTTTTTCCAACTCGAAGGACAGGCCGTCGACTGCCTTCACCAGACCATGCTCGGTGTCGAAGCCCGCCTCAAGGTTCTCAATCTCCAACAGATTGCTCACCGCCGTTCTCCTTTCGACTCGGCAGTGATCCGGTATCTCTGCTTGACTGCCTGGACCTCGGGGAACTTTCTTCCGGATCTCCTCGCTTCTTCGGTTTCCTTTTTAAGATCTCCGTCTATCCAATAGACGTAGCTCTCAAAGGGTACGTAGGTTCTGGGTGGACAAAACTCGGTGAATTCACAATCAGGCCAACGAACCCAACGCCAACACCCGACCCTCGCGAACTCGGTCATGTAACCAGGCACGTAGACCCCCGAGTCGTGGATGATCTGCTGCATTTCATGAGCATACTCCTCCAACTCGTCCTCGGTCCGGGCATTGCGGAAGGCCACCGCCAACTGATCCATTCGCTCGTCCGCAAAAGAGAACACGTTGTTGGTGTTGTGCTTGAGGTTGCCCTTGTCGTCGAAAGCGTTGCTCGAATGAAAGTACTCATAGTAACGTGGATAAGGCGGTTGGAATCCCCAGGCGGAAAAGACGGCCTGATGTTTCTTCTGCATCTCCTTCTTGTAGACCACGGTATGGTCAAGACCATCGAGAATGAACTTGAGTCCCGCCTTGAGAGCCTCCTCCTTGAGTATGCCCATCATCTTGGCCCGGACGGGAATGTTGGAGAAAGTCAGAGCCACTTCCAGACGCTCCCCGTTTTCTTTCATCAGAATGCCGTTTTCATCCTCCTTGACGTAACCGGCCTTCGCAAAGTACTCGCGAGCCTTGACGACGGAAAAAGGGCGGGCCATGATCTCGGGGTTGTCGAATCGTCCATAGCCCTTGGTCCAACCGGGAAGGCGGGAGGCGTCCCCCCGGAAAATCACGTCGATCACTTTCTGCCAGTTGGTGGCATGACTTATGCCGAGACGCACGTCATGGTCATCAAGAGGCGCCTGAGCGCAATTAAGGTAGAGGGACCAGGGAATCCGGGGGAACTGGTTGTACCAAGTGTAGCGCTCGACATATCCGTCGAAAACGGGAGGCATTTCCGATTTTTGGTACCAATACTCGGGCAAAGTGATGGGGAAGTAATCGATTTCCCCGGCCCGGAAAAGCTCCCACGCCTTGGAGCTATCCCTCACCACCGTATAGCGGATCCGGTCGGCGTTGAAACGGTAACGGTAGAATTTCTTGTCGGCGGCCCACCAATCGTCCACCCTGCTTAGAGTGATGGAAACACCCTTGACCAAGTCCTCGGGCTTGACCGTGTAGGCGGCGGTAGTGGGCGGCACTCTCCATTGATAGCGCTCCTTGTAATCGGGGCCGTATTCTTTGTAAAAGTGAGGAGCCGAGGGAGGCAAGCTGGCGAAGTAGGCGAGCTTGGGTTTGGGCTCGGGAAGAGAAATCGCAATCAGGTCGTCGCCATACAAAGTGAATTGGGACCACTGCTCCCGAATGTACTGTTTGAACCAGGGGGTGACCACGTTGTCCGAAGCGCGCAGGTATACCCACCACATGAAATCCACCGCCTTCACGGGGACGCCGTCGTTGTACTTGGCATCGGGATCGAGGCGGAAGAAAACCGTTTTCTGGTCGGAACTCAAGGCCCATTCCTTGGCCACTCCCGGCATAATCTCTCCGGTCCCGGGATGAAGCTCGACCAGCGCGACCTCGACGTTGTCATACAGTTCTCCCCGGAAAGAGTTGTTGGAATTCGGGCCGAACGGACGGATCGTGGGAGGGAAGGAAGAGATGAAGTAGCGGAACGCGCCGCCCTTTTTCGATTCCGGATCACCGATCTCCGGCTGTTCCGAGCCGTTTTTCCACTCGAGATCTTCAGGCAGATCAGCCTTCTCCTTGAACTGAAAGTAGTCCCCAATCTCGAGCCGTGAATGCATGCGGACGAGGAGCTTGGTTTTGGACTCCTTGGTTTCCTGGAGCTTTTTCTTGCGGGCAGGGTCCTCTTCGGTGGCAATTTCCTCTTCCAATTTTTCAAGGTCGGATTCAATCTCCTCGACCTGCTTGCCAAGCCAGTCGCGAACGTAGCGGTTGTATTCCGGGTACCACTTTTGAAAATCGGCCTCCATAGCCGCTTCCTCCCCAGGGGGTTGACAGCTCTGAACAAACAAGAGGGCAAGGAGGCAGGCCGATATGAGGACGTTCGTGTTCATCTCAACGGTAATAACTGAATTTCTTGGGGTCGAAGGCTTCCCGCACGGCCTCCCCCACGAAAGTGATGAGGATAAGCAGGCCAACCAGAACAAGGAAGGCCGAAGTAACCAGCCAGGGAGCGGAAAGATTCTCCAGTCCGTCCCGCAAAAGCTGTCCCCAGGTTGCGTATTTCGCGGGCAAGCCAAAACCGAGGTAGTCCAAGGAGGTCAGGGCAAGCACGAGGCTGGAAATGGAAAACGGAACCAAGGTCACGATAATCGCCACCGAGTTGGGAAGGAGGTGCCTGAAAAGAATCCTCGGGGTCGAGGCACCGATGACTCGGCTTGCCGCGATGTAGTCGCGGGCTTTCTCTTTCAGGGCGGCCGTACGCATCAGATAGGTCATTCCCATCCAACCGAAAAGGAGCAGAATTCCAATGATGATCCAGAGGCCCGCGTTTTCCTTGAGGCCCTCGGGAATGGCCGTACTGGCGATCATCACCACGAAAAGGAAAGGGATGTTGGAAAGGATCTCGATCAGCCTTTGTACGATCAAGTCGAAGGCTCCCCCGAAAAAGCCCATGAGAAGGCCAATCGAGATGCCAAGGGCGTAGACCAAAGGAATATAGACCAGGGCGGCCTTGAAGTTTACTTGTAAGCCGCCAAAGAGGTAAGCAAGCACGTCGTAGCCCTTGGAACTCGTTCCAAGCAAGTGAGTGTGTCCATCTCCTATGGTTGGAGGGGAAGGCGGGAAATGAACCTGCCTGAGCCCGCTCGATTCCAAAGCCAGAAAAGGAGCCAACTCTCCTTTCCCGTTCCAAGACTCCGAACCCGGCGCAAGTTCTCCTTTCTCATAGAGAGCGCCGTAAATGCGGTTTCTCTGCTCGTCCCATCCATCAGCGGGACCATCCTTGAGGCCGTCCCGAAAACGGAACCGCAAATGCATGCGCTCGGGACGGGCCAAGTCGTAGACTTGGGACGCCAATCCGGAGAACGGTTGGCCCCCCACCGTGGCAAAGCCATCGGAAGAAACTTCCAGGGCAGTCGAAACCGCGGTCACGGTGTCCCCCGTGGAAGCATAGGGCAGGAGAGGCATGAGAACCCAGTCTCCTTTCCCGGCATCGGAAAACCTTCTTTGCAAATCCCGGTAATCCGGAGGGCTTTGGGCCTCGTCACCCGTCAGGCCGAAAGCTTCCCCTTTTTCCAATTGACGGGAAAATGCAGGCCAATGCCATTCGCCGTCCCGCTGGACGATCAAGGCTTCATTGCCGACCAAAAGATGGTCGAGGGACGCCACCGCGGCCAAGGCAAGGATCACGATTAGCGAGTAATACCCTCGCTTGATGGACTTGAAACGCTCAATCCGGCGCAAGGTAATGGGGGTGAAGGAAAAACCCCTCGCGAAGGCGATCTCGGAGAAAATTCCCAGAAGCAAAAACAAGGCGGTGACCAGCCAACCGAACCAAGGAAAGATGGCGCCTCCCTCCAGATCCAAGCCCAAAAAACCGACCCCACGGCTGAGCGTGAAAGGGAAGCGAACGGTCGGGAACTCAATGGCCCAAATCTCCCCCACGGCTCCAAGAAGAGCCCCCATCCAAAAAAGTCTGCCTAACAAGCGGAGCACGAGTCGGTCAGTTGAACTTAACCCGCGGGTCCACCATGGCCACGATCAGGTCGGAAAGGATGTTGCCCAAGACAAGGAGGATAGCGGCTATGGTCAGGGTTCCCATGATCACCGTTTGATCTCTGCCCAAAAGAGCCTGATACTGCAGAAGCCCAAACCCCTGTATATCGAAAACGGACTCGATCAGGATGCTCCCGCTGACCAAGATGGTGATCAGTTGTCCGAGGGTGGAGGCGATGGGAATAAACGAATTGCGGAAGGCATGCTTGAAAACGGCGCTTCGGAACGACACGCCTTTGGCGACCGCCGTCCTGACGTAGTCTGCGGCCAAGTTGTCCATGAGGTTATTCTTCATCATCATGGTAAGCCAGGCGAAGCCGCCCACCACGTAACAGAGCAGAGGCAGCGCGGTGTGATGAAGCAGGTCGACGAACTGGTCCCATGTCTCCATGTCGTCGAAATTCGGGTCGGTCAGCCCGAAAAGGGGAAACCACCCTCCCCTCGCCCCCAAGTAGACTAGCATAAGAGCGCCAAGGGCGAAACCGGGAATGGCGTAGCCCACGAAAATAAGAACGGAGGTTAAGTTGTCGATCATGGTGCGATGCCGGATCGCCTTGAGGATCCCGAGCGGAAGACACACACCATAAGTAATGAAAGCAGTCAAGATTCCGAAGTACAAGGCAACGGGAATCCGTCCTTTGATCAGGTTCCAGACCGGATCGCCGAAATCGGTCGATCTTCCGAGGTCTCCCTGGAGCAAACCGGCAAAACGGGTCTTGTATACGATGGCTCTGTCATCGTAATTCCCAGGGGCTTTGGAGAGGTCTTCACCCGATCGGCGGGACCATCTCTCTTTTCTGTCAGCCGCC
The DNA here is from genome assembly GCA_038121045.1 of Opitutia bacterium. Taxonomy (GTDB): domain Bacteria; phylum Verrucomicrobiota; class Verrucomicrobiia; order Opitutales; family Seribacteraceae; genus Seribacter. The sequence goes on along the minus strand of JAYOMW010000001.1, from coordinate 22,761 downwards.
GTTTCAAGACGGACTTCCCAACCATCTGGGGCAATCGGCCGGTTATTGTCCAAGTAGGTTGCCGAAGTCACCACCGCCCCGTTGCGGCTCACCTTCGCTTGCCTGCCACTGCCCTTGAGCAAGACCAAGGTGTTGTTCGAATCGCCGACGAAATCACCCCCTACCTTGTCCTTGCCCAGTTCCCTGAATTCCGACTTGCTCAGGCGGCGCTCCCGGGGAAGAATTCCCAGCCATTGCAGATAAGCCTGAATGATTGGCTTATCGAAACCGTATTCCTCCTCCAGTTCCTCCACCTGCTCCTCGCTCATCCCTCCTCCGATTTGGCCACTTGACGAGCCACCTCCCTCGGTCGCTTTTTGGGCTTCCTGCAAGGCTCGCTCCATCGGTCCGCCCGGAACGAAGCGCGTTATGGTGAAGACAAGCAAGGTCACGCCAAGCAGGGTCGGCGGAATCAAAAGCAATCTTCTGATAAAATAATCTCGCATGTCTGGCTTCCATACCTACACGCCCGAATCAATTGATCAAAGACAAATCTTCATCTTGCCGAACGGTTCCATTTCCCTTTTCTTGAATTGAACATGTCCTTTTCTTCCATTCTGGCAATTGTGTGGATACCGCGGATTCACAGGATTCCGCGCGAACCCCTTCGAGGCGCGCTGGCTATCTTCGCCTGTTGCTTCCTTTGGTCATGCGAGTCGCGCAGCAGCGTGGAAGTGGCTTCCGAAGAGGGTATACTCATCATGGGGAACAGCGGAGAACCCAAGGGTCTCGATCCGCACATCGTGAGCGGCGTTTTGGAAAGCAACGTGATCCGTTCCCTTTTCGAAGGCCTGGTGGAGGCCCATCCCTCCAAAGACGGGGTCGCCTTGCCCGGCGTTGCCACCAAATGGTATCCCGTTAACGAAGAACAGCCTGACGAATGGGTTTTCGAACTTCGCAAGGATGCCCGGTGGTCCGACGGAAAACCTCTCACCGCCCAAGACTTTCTCTTTTCCTTTCGCCGGCTGCTTACCCCTGCCCTGGCATCCGACTATTCCTTCATGCTATATTATATCAGGGATGCCGAGCCCTATCACAAGTCCCAGCGCTCTTACCTCCTTTCGCGCAACGACGCCAACTTTAGCAAGGAATGGTGGGACTCGCTCAAAGAAATTAATTTCGGGCCAAACGAAAAGGCAGCGGAAGGTTCGTTTAATTTCATCGGACTGGACAAACTGAACGCAAGCCAACTGGAAAACCTTCTGCTCAAGCCCGATCTTTTCAAATGGCCCGAAAGCGTTTCTCTCGAAATCCGCAGCAAGCTCATCAGAAAGAACCTCGATTTTGAGAAAAGCAATCGGGGGAAGCTCGGGAAAGACCAATTGAAGGACCTTTGGCCACTCATTGACTTCGGAGCTTCCGCACCCGACGATCATACTTTGAGGGTGGCGCTTAATTCGCCCATCCCATTTCTACCCGAAATCACAAAGCATTACACTTGGTATCCCGTGCCCCGACATATCGTACTGAAGCACGGAAAAATAGGAGACCGCTTCACAGACTGGACCAAACCGGACAACTTGGTCTGCAACGGAGCTTTCGTTCTCAAGTCATGGAAGTTCAACGATCACATCGAGGTAACCCGCAACCCGCTTTACTGGGACAAGGAAAACGTCGGCATAAACGGGGTGCGCTTTCTTCCCATCACCAACCTCTACACGGAGGACCGGATGTATTACGACGGTCAGATGCACGTGACTTATACCATTGCCCCGGAGCTCATCGAGCATTCACGGGAAAACTACCCCGAGCACGTTCGCAGCGAACTTTATCTCGGAACCTACTTCATTCGGACCAACGTATCCAACAAGCCCTTCACCGATCCCAGGGTGCGCCTTGCTTTCTCTCTTTCGCTCAACCAGAAATCCCTCATCGACAACGTTCTCAAAGGCGGCCAGAAACCTGCCGCCGGGCTGGTGCCTCCTTTCGGCGACTACCCGGCCTCCGACGTCGTTGCCTTTGATCCCGAGCTTGCCCGCAAATTACTCGCCGAGGCCGGTTACCCGGGCGGAAAAGGTCTTCCGGACATGGAATTCCTCACCACCGACAAAGAGTCTTCCAAGATGACGGCCGAAGCCTTGCAAGCCATGTGGAAAGAACACCTTGGGGCCACCATCAAAATCAAACAAATGGAGTGGACCTCATACATCACCGCGATGTTCGACAAGGATTACGATCTGGCCGCCGGTGGCTGGATAGGCGATTACATGGATCCTCTGACTTTTCTCGACATGTGGATGAAGGATGGCGGAAACAACCGCACCGGTTGGCACAACGAAGAGTTTGAGGCTATCCTCGGCAAAGCCGCTCAAACGGGCGATCCATCCAAACGTTACGCCTTGCTCGCCCAGGCCGAGGCTCTCTTTCTCCGGGAACGCCCCATCCTTCCGGTGTACTGGTATACCCGCAACTACCTCCTCCATCCCGACGTGAAGGGGTGGAGTCCCCTCCTCCTGGACAACCATCCTTACAAGTTCCTGCGCTTGGAACCAGGATCGGTAACCAAGAAAGATTGAAGCCATGTTCCGCTTTCTCATAGGTCGCTTGTTCCAGGGTATGCTCGTGCTTCTGGCCCTTTATACGATTACCTTTTTCCTGGCCAAGGCCATGCCGGGCGAACCTTTCACTTCCGAAAAAAACGTCTCGGCCGAGACCAAGGCCAACATCCGCAAGCTCTATGGTCTGGACCAACCCCTTTGGAAACAGTACTTCGTTTATCCCAAGAACATCATCACGGAAGGTTCTTTCGGCGTCTCCACAAGCAAGGGAAGACCAGTGGGCGACATCATCGCTCAGTCCTTCCCCAACTCCCTCCTCTTGGGGCTCTGCGCACTGGGATTCGCCATAGGAATCGGCGTACCCATCGGCGTACTTTCGGCCGTGCGCAGGAACAGTTGGGTCGATTGGACCTGCATGGCCGTGGCCATGATCGGGATTTGCGTTCCTTCCTTCACCATCGGTCCTCTTTTGCAAATCTACGTCGCCGCTCACGTTCCGGGCCTGAAGGTGGCCGGTTGGGGCAACCTCCAGGACGTTCTTCTGCCCGCCTTTACCCTTGGCCTTGTTTCCGCGGCGTACTTGGCTCGCCTGTCACGAGGCGGCATACTCGAAGTGCTGTCCCAGGATTTCGTTCGAACGGCTCATGCCAAGGGGGTGTCACCGACCAAGGTCATTCTCAAGCATACGCTAAGGGGTGGTCTCCTTCCCGCAGTTGCCTACTTGGGCCCGGCTTTCGCCGCCTTGATCAGCGGTTCCTTTATCGTGGAGACGATCTTTCAGGTTCCCGGCATGGGACAACATTTCGTCAATGCAGCCACCACGCGTGACGAGTTTCTTCTCCTGGGTCTATCCCTCTTCTTTGGCTTTCTCATTGTCGTCATGAACCTCCTCGCCGACCTCCTCACGGGTTTTCTGGATCCCCGCGTTCGCCTGGCCGGCGATACCGAATAGAACCATGGCCCAAAAAGCATCCACGATCCCGCAAGGTTCCTCCCTATGGAAGGACGCCCGGGCCCGCATGACAAAAAACAAGTTTGCCATGGGAGGGCTTTGGGTCATCGGCATCATGTTTTTCCTTTGTTTTGTTTTCGCATGGTTTTGTCCGGATCCAAACCAGGTGAACCTCGTCAACAAGTTCGCACCCTCCTCAAGCGAGCACTGGTTCGGCACCGATGCACTCGGACGCGACCTTTTTGCCCGCATCCTTTACGGCGGGCAAGTTTCCATTTTGGTAGGCCTGATCGCCACCGCCGTTTCCGTCGCCATAGGAATCGTCTATGGGGCGATTTCGGGGTTTGCCGGAGGGAAGACGGATGCAATCATGATGCGCATTGTGGACACCCTTCTGGCCATTCCCTTTTTGGTTCTCGTGATCGTTCTGCAGGCAACCTTGAGCGACTGGTCGGGGGAAGCGACCAAGTGGATCGTCGATCACTTCGGGTGGGACAAGGACTTCACCGCCCGCCTGACCAACGTCGTTCCCCTGTTTTTCGCCCTCGGACTGCTTGGCTGGCTCACTCTTTCCCGAATCGTGCGGGCCCAGGTAATGAGCATCAAGGAGCGCGAATTCGTGGAAGCCGCCGTGGCTCTCGGTTATGGTAAGGTTCGCATACTCTTCCGTCACGTGATTCCCAACGTCCTCGGGCCCACCGTGGTGTACTCCACCCTCACCGTGCCGGGTTTCATCATGTACGAGGCCATACTTTCCTTCCTCGGCTTAGGGGTGGAATCACCGAACAGTTCATGGGGAGTCCTGATCAAGGAAGGAGCCAATTTCCTGGAAACCGAAATTCAATTGCTTCTGCTCCCCGGCCTCTTTTTTTCCCTCACCCTCTTTTCCCTAAATTTTCTCGGCGACGGGCTTCGGGACGCCCTCGACGTAAAGGCCGCCAAAGACTGATGAGCTTGCTCGACGTAAAGAATCTGAAAACCTATTTCCATACCCGAGCAGGCACGACCCGGGCGGTGGACGACGTCAGCTTCTCCATCGACAAAAAGGAAATCGTGGGCGTCGTGGGGGAATCCGGTTCGGGCAAGTCCGTTACCTGCCACACCATGCTTGGTCTTTTGCCCCAGCCTCCGGCCAAGGTCGAAGGGGGCTCGGTGACCTTCGACGGGCAGGAGTTGATCGGGTTGCCTCCGCCCTTGCTCCGGGCCATCCGGGGGAAACGAATATCCATGGTGTTTCAGGATCCCATGAGTTGCCTGAACCCGTACTTGAGAATCATCGATCAAGTGGCCGAACCCATCCTCATTCACGAGAAAGTTTCCCGTGAACAAGCCGAGAGCCGGGCCATCGAGATGATGAAGAAGGTCGGGATACGCGATGCCGAACAAAGAGCTCGTTCCTACCCACACGAATTTTCGGGCGGCATGCGTCAACGCGTCATGATCGCCATGTCTTTGGCAACGAACCCTGACCTTCTTCTTGCCGACGAACCGACCACCGCGCTCGATGTTACCGTGCAAGCCCGCATCCTGAAAATCCTGCGGGATTTGAGAGACGATCTCGGCATAGCCGTGCTTTTCGTGACTCATGATCTAGGTGTTGTGGCCGACGTGGCCGACCGCGTGGTGGTCATGTACCGGGGAAAGATTGTGGAACAGGGGAAAGTACGGGAAATTTTCCAAAATCCGTCCCACCCTTACGTAAAAGGATTGTTGGCTTGCAGACCGACGCTCGATACCAAATATCGGATCCTGCCCACCGTGGATGACTTCCTCAATACCGAGGAGAGCGAGGCAGGTCCGATTCTTAGCGAACGTCCGGACGCTGCGCTACGTCTCGCCACGCTTGAAAAAGAACCATCTTCCGACACGCGCGACGAGGTCTCTCCCGAGCTTCTTCTCAAAGTAAAAGGGATCAGCGTACACTTCCATTCGGGAGGAGGTTTTCTCGGCAAACCCCGCGAGACTGTCAAGGCGGTGAACGAGGTCGATCTCGACGTCCCCAAAGGACGGACTCTCGGCTTGGTCGGGGAGTCGGGATGCGGAAAGACCACGCTTGGTCGGGCCATCCTCCGCCTTCAGCAACCAACCGCGGGTTCCGTCCAATATGACGGCACGGAACTGATCGGCCTTACCCAATCGGACATGCTCGAGTACCGAAAACGCATGCAGATCATTTTTCAGGATCCCTATGCCTCTCTCAACCCCAGACAAACGATCGAACAAACCCTCATTGAACCCCTGCTCGTTCACAAGATCGGATCAAACCGCGTGGAGCGGCGCGACCGGGTCGTTTCGCTCCTTGAGGAAGTAGGGCTTGGATCCGAGTTTCTCTTGCGCTACCCACACGAGTTCTCGGGAGGGCAAAGGCAGCGCATAAGCGTAGCCCGGGCTCTGGCGGTTGAGCCAGAATTCGTTGTCTGCGACGAATGCGTGAGCGCCATGGACGTATCCGTACAGGCCCAGGTTCTGAATCTTTTGAGACAGCTTCAAGACAAACGGAAACTCACTTACTTATTCATTTCCCACGACCTCAGCGTGGTGAAGTTCATGTCGGACGAAATCGCCGTCATGAGGCAAGGACGCATCGAGGAATTCGGTTTGGCCAATGAGGTTTACGAAAACCCTCAATCCGATTACACGAAGGAATTGCTTGAGGCCGTTCCCCGAGCCGATTTCTAGAAAACCGGCTCGATGAGCACTTCAGGACTTTTCATGGAGACCCAGCCTCTCCCCTGAAAAAAGAAATTGCTGAGCGAGTCCGGCATGTTTTCCAAAATGCTTGTACGCAAAGTGAGCTTGCTGACTATTGCTCCATCCGACCAAGCCATAACGTTTTTCCAAAGTCTTTGAAATCCATGTGTCTACGGGAAATGCGTTCGTTCTCGAAGCACCGAAGAGGAGACAGCAGTCGGCTACCTTTGGCCCGACTCCTGGCAAGCCCAAGAGTTTGGACTTCGCTTCTTGCCACGGTTGCTCGACAATATCTCGGAGCAAGGATGGCGTGTTGACAATTTGGCGGGCGACTCCTTGCACGTACTTGGCCCGGTAACCCATTTTCAATCCACGCAATTCTTCTTCCGAAACTTCCGCAAGCCTTTCCCACCCGGGGAAACTCCAGTGGTCAAGCTCCAGTGGTTCTCCGTATTTTCGGGCCACCAGTTCTTTCATCTCCTTGATTTGGGGAATACTCTTCACCGAGCTAAGCAGGAAAACGAAAAGAACTTCATCCATGGGTTGACGCAAAATGCGCAATCCGGGCAGTTTTTTCATGCATCGATCCAAAACCGGATCACTGCGCCAAGGCAAAGAATCAATGGCCGCGGCATAACCAGGCTCCATCCAAAGGTAGTTCCGTAGCTTTTTCTCGTTAAACGGATGCTTGCTTCCCGTTCTCCAGGTCAGACGGTCGTTGGACAAACGAAGCTCAACGACCGATTTTCCGATTGCCCCTTTCCATGAGGATTCCGACGTCGCAGTCCACGAAAAAGACTGCCCCCCCAACAAGGTCTCTTCCAAGCCGAGACGGCTTATTGGGTGCTCCCCGACCAGTGGCTTCCACTTCGTCAAAGAGAAACCTTCTTCTTTACTTTCCGTGCCCCCAAAGGAAGCTTTGCTTTGCGGCAAGGAGTTTTCCGTTTTGGTCCTGCAATTCAATTCTCCAAGCAACGGGCTTGATCTTGGAAGAATTCCAGTCACTCCCCGTTATGCCCAACAAGATTTCACTTCTTTCGGTCGTCTTGCGAGGAAGTACGAGTTTGTACAGTTTGGCTTCCGGATGATCGGAGCGAATTACCCGGATAAGAACACTTGAGTTTTCCGGAAGGTTTGCAAGGGGGTGATTCAGTTCAAGAACGAAATACAAACCGGCTCGATCTTTGTCCGTCCGTACGACGACCTGTTTGCCGAAATATTCTTTCCCGGTGAAATACTCGGGAATACGCAAAAAGTCGTTTTCCGTCCAATAGGCCTCGCTGATCGAGGAAATTTTTGTTTCCGAATAAAGAGATGGCAAAAGAACCAACACCACGCCGGCAGCCAAAAGCTTGCGAACTCTCTTCACGGGCGAGAGAAACGGATTACTTCTCTTCGGTCCCGTCCGCCGCTTCCGGCTCATCGCCTTGTGACTCTTCGGACTCAGGAGCTTCCTCGGCCTCTTCGGCACTTTCGTCTGCGGATTCGGTCTCTTCCGGAGCATCCGCTTCTGCGGCAGCTTCGGCTTGCGGTTCCGCTACTTCCGGCTCGCTAGCCGTTTCCTCGGCTTCGGCTCCAAGAATGTCCTCGGCATTTGCTTTTTCGGCAAGTTCTTCCTGTTCTTCGACCTTAGCCGGAGCTTTTTTCGCGGCAGGCTTGCGGGTCGTCCGAGACGGAGCTGACTTGGCAGGTCTCTTGGACTTTGGCTTTTCTTGGCTCAAGGCGGCTTTTCTGCGCGCTAAGTAAGCGGTCCGGCGACGACGCTTGATCAATTTGTTGTATTGTTTACCCATAATTAAAGTTGGTTGAATAAAGAAAACCCAAAGAGGTTACAATCCGAATTGATCAAGTCACGTCAACCGGCCTGCCCGTTTGGGCCGATTCATAGGTCGCATCAATGATCTTCATCAAGGCCAAGGCTTGGTCCGGGGTGTTAAGTGGGTCTTCTTCCCCATTGATCGAACGGACGAAGTTTTCGGCCGAGCGAATCCTGCCCATGTCTTCGTTTGGCTCGGTGACAATCGATCTGTTGACGGAACGGCCGTGCTCCTGCACGTAGAGCTCACAGTCGTCGATTGCAGTTTCATCAAGCCCGTCCGCACCAAACAGGCGACGGATCATGCCTCCCGCCTTTTTTCCCTGGAAGGTTACGGAGACCTCCTCGCGCTTGTTCATTTCCGCCCAAGAAATTTGGAAACTCAACACCTGACCGGTTTGAAAACGAACGAAACCGTGGGCTGCGCTCTCGACGTCGGTTACTCCGTCGGCCACATCCGGTATTCCCCAGGGACCTTTGAATTTCTTGTCTTGAATAAAATCGTCGAAGGTCTGGGCAAGCACGCAAGAGGGTTGCGGATAGTCCATGTAATACAAAGCCAAGTCGACCATATGAAGAAGGTCGATCAAGGGACCGCCGCCTGAAAGCTCCTTGTTGGTAAACCAACCTCCGAAGCCGGGAATGCCGGTACGACGGATCCACTTTGCCTGGGCAGAATTGATTGCTCCGACCTCTCCCGCATCTATGTACTCCCGCAGGGCGTAGGATTCAGGGCGAGCCCGGTTGTTGAAATTGAACATGAGGGTTTTGCCTGCGTTTTCGGCCGCTTCCTTCATCTGCTTGACCTCGGACGCATTCAGGGCGGGAGGCTTTTCGCAAAAGACGTGTTTGCCTGCCTGCAGTGCTTGGAGAGCAAGGGGTCTATGAGTACGATTGGGCGTAATGATGCTAACCGCGTCCAGATCCTGCAATTCCTCGAGCATTTTTTGCGAATCCGCAAATACGTTCGGCACGTCGTAAGTACTCGCGGCTCTTTTGGCCGCTTCCTGATTCATGTCGCATATTGCGTGGAGTTGCCCGCCCGCCGCCTTGAAGCCCGCGGCATGATATTGCAACATGCCTCCTGCGCCGATGATTCCAATTTTCTTTGCCATGCGATTGCTCTCCGCTTACTTGGGGACGGCGGGAAACTTGACCCACTTTTCCTTGGACTTGGAACTCTTGACGACGGTCTCGATGAACGCCATCCCGATAATGCCATCGCGAATATCCGGATAGTCGTAACCGGACTTGCGGGGATACTTGCCCGCAATCTCATCACGGATGGCCACGGCCGCGGCATTGTAAACGTTAGCGAAGGCCTCGATGAATCCTTCCGGGTGCCCGAATGGGATACGGGTGTTGTCCGCCGCAGCCCCGGTCACGTAATCATTTCCACGTCGGTAAATTTGCCTCGGCGCGCGAGCGTCCTTGACGATCAAATCATTGGGCTCTTCCTGATGCCATTCCAAGGATTTCTTGGTCCCGTAGACCCGGATGTTAAGATCATTCTCGTCGCCATTGGAAACCTGAGAGGCATAAATGATCCCTCGGGCTCCGCCCTTGAAGCGTACCAATACGTTTCCATCGTCATCCAAAGTACGGCCTGGGATATTGACGGACAAATCGGCGCACAAACGGTCAATTTCCAAGCCAGTGACGTAGTGGACCAGATTCTCGGCATGAGTTCCGATATCTCCCATGCAGTTTGAAATTCCCGCAATCTTCGGATTGGCCCGCCAATTGGCAATTGCTTTGTCTTCCCCAGTAAGAGCTGTGATGGCATACCCTTGGGGATACTCGCACACGACTTTGATAAGCTCGCCCAACTCGCCTTTGCGAATCATCTGGCGGGCAAGCTTGACCATAGGATACCCGGTGTAGTTGTGAGTGAGAGCAAAGACCTTTTTCGACTTTTTGATGATTTTGCTCAACTCACGAGCCTGCTCAAGATCGAGAGTAACGGGTTTGTCGCAGATCACGTTGAAACCGGCTTCCAAAAAAGTCTTGGCGACGTCGAAGTGCAGGTAGTTCTGAACTACGATCGTAACAAAATCGATGCGTTCGTTTTCGGGAAGAGCCTTTTCTTTTTCCGCCATTTCCTGATAGGAGGCGTAAACCCTCGAAGGTTTCAAGTAGAAGTCCTTGCCGGACAAAGCGGATTTCTTGGGATCCGAAGAGAAGGCCCCCGCTACCAGTTCGATCTCTCCATCCAATGCGGCGGCTCGGCGGTGAACGCCTCCAATAAAGGCACCTCTTCCGCCACCCACCATTCCCATGCGTAACTTTCGTTTCATAACTCGTTTTGTAATTCTGTTTTAAGGTTGTCCCGAAGCCAGCCTGTTTCTTACTGGTTTTCCTTGTCGAAGGCGGAGTCGAAGGCCATTTCGTTTGGCTTGAAATCAAGATCCTTGATGAATTCGCATGATTCGGCCGCTCCATGAAAGCGATCCATGCGACTGTCCTCCCACTCGATGGAGAGAGGCCCGGCGTATCCAATGTCGTTCAAGGCAACGATAATTTCCTCGAAGTCGACGTCGCCTCGGCCTACGGAACGAAAATCCCAATGTCTCCTTGGGTCGGCAAAGGTCGTGTGACCGCCGAAAACGCCGACCGTGCCATCCCCGTGACCCCACCAGGCATCCTTCATGTGGGCATGGTAAATGCGGTCAGAAAAAGTTCGGATGAACTTGACGTAATCCACCCCTTGGTATCCCAAGTGAGACGGGTCATAGTTAAAGCCGAAACGCTTGTGGTTTTTAACAGCTCGCAACGCACGCTCGGCACTTGCTATGTCGAAAGCGATCTCAGTCGGGTGAACTTCCAAGGCGAAGTTGACGTCATGCTTCTCGAATTCTTCCAAGATCGGTCCGAACCGCTTGGCAAAGTCTTGAAACCCTTTTTCCCAATAGGCTTGATCCGTCGGAGGGAAAGCGTAAATCGAATGCCATATGCTTGATCCGGTGAAGCCGTTTACGACGGCGGGAAAATCATCTTTCTTTTTGCGGCCGGGCTTGGCATTGATGAAATTTCTGCATGCCTTCGCGGTCTTGGCCAGTTTCTTGGCGGCCCGTTTGCGGACTTTTTCCGGTTCCCCGTCACCCCAGACATCCGGAGGCAAGATTGCCTTGTGCCTTTCGTCTATGAGATCACAAACGGCCTGTCCGACCAGGTGACTCGAAATGGCAAAGCAGGTCAGCCCGTGATCGGAAAGAATCTCCCATCTTTCCTCGCAGTACTTTTTGGAGATTGCCGCCTTGTCCACGTCGAAGTGATCGCCCCAACAGGCAAGTTCCAGGCCGTCATAGCCCATTTCTGCTGCTTTTTCAGCAAGGTTCGAGAAAGATAAGTCGGCCCATTGGCCGGTAAACAAAGTCACGGGTCGTGGCATAACGATTGGATTTCGGGGTTATCGATGATGAGGTTGGAAAAGGGGAATGGCTGATTCTTGAAAGAAACGCTCTTTGGGGCAATCCCATTTTTAAAATTCGACCCGGAGCGAATCCCTCACGCGGACACAAGGATTTTCTCGGCGGCTTGAAAACCGATTGAAAAAGGATTTCTTTTCCCGACCTTCAACTCCATTGCATTCGCAACTTCTTCCCGGGAAAGAATTTTGATTTTGCTTCCAGGCACAAGATGCTTTGAGCGGGCATACTTGAGGAAATTCTTTTCCTGGTCGTCAATTGAGTCAATCGTAACGGTCATTCCTTCCTCGCAATCGAGCAGGGAACGGTTCTTGTGGATTTGAATGACTCCCCCTTTGGTCGGAATGGGATGACCGTGCGGGTCATGCCTTGGCCTGCCCAAAAAGTCATCCAATCGTTCTAGAACTTTTTCCGAGATCGAGTGCTCCAACTCCTCCGCCTCGTCATGAATTTCACTCCAGTCCAAACCCAGCGTTTCGACCAAAAAAGTTTCAAGCAACCGATGGCGACGCAGGATGTTCATTCCAAGTTTTCTCCCTGAGAAGGTGAGCTTGACGCCTTTGCGCGACTGGTAACTCAACCACCCTTCCTTTTCCAAATTCTTGACCATGGAGGTGGCGGTTCCCGGAGTTACTTTCAGAGAGTCCGATATCAACCCCATGGGAACCTCTCTCTTGTGGCTTTCCAAAGAAATCATCAGGATTTGCTTCAGGTAGTTTTCGACCGTTGGACTTGGCATCAGAAGCGAGACTCTCCTTTTTGCCGGATTGACTCAAGGGAAAACTTCCACATACTTTGACTTATCAAAATAGATTCTTTTACTACCCACACTAAAAACTTTACCTGCCCAAGCTTGTTTGCATGGAAGCTTTGCGCTGCAATCGCAATGCTGGCGGTTGGCAGTTGCTCGGATAAGCCTGCAATGGAAAACGAGGTTCCGGTGGTCGTCGTGACGACGACCCACCTGTCCGACTTGGTCCACTCGCTTGCCGGAAAACAGGTCAAGGTGATCTCCCTCATGGGACCGGGCGTGGACCCGCACCTCTACAAACCAACTTCCCGGGACTTGAGCTCTCTCGCCAAAGCCGACTTGATCGTCTTCCACGGGTTGCTGCTCGAGGGGCGCATGGCTCAGGCTCTCGAACAGGCGGACAGGAGGGGAATCACCTCGGTTGCGGCAACTTCCGAAATACCTAAGTCACTGCTCCTGCACGATGGCGAAGAGAGAAAGGACGGACATACGGATCCGCATGTTTGGTTCTCGCCTGAAATTTGGTCGATTTGTGTCCACACTGTGATGAAAAAATTGATCGAGCTTGATCCCGGATTCGAAGTGGAGATCAGGAAAAACGCAAGGAATCTGTTTGATGAAATCGAGGAGATAAGAATTTGGACTTTGGACCAAGTGGCGGGAATTCCTCAAGCAAGTCGAAAGCTCGTCACCAGTCATGATGCCTTCCGCTATTTTGGCAAGGATCTCGGACTTGAAGTAATTGCTCTGCAAGGCATGTCGACGAGCGTGGAGGCGGGATTGGCCGACCGGGCGAACTTGGTTGATTTCATTAAGCAACAGAACATCCCGGCCATCTTCGTGGAGTCCAGCGTAAACCCGGCTGCCATGAATGAAATAGCAAAAGAGAGCGGCGTCTTCATCGGAGGAGAATTGTTTTCCGATGCTCTGGGCTCCCCCGGCGAATCGGCCATCGGACCCGACGGCAAAAGCTTTAAGCTGAACAGTTGGGGAGGAATGATGGTTCACAACGTATCGACCATCGTGGAGGCGCTTGGTTCCCGGAATCAGCCATGAATCCGCCGGACTCCAAGCCTTTGGAAATCCACGACCTCACCGTTTCCTATCATCGAAAGCCGGTTCTCTACGGCATTGACCTTGAAGTTGCCGAAGGAACCCTGACCGGAATCATCGGTCCCAACGGCGCTGGAAAATCCACCTTGATCAAAACCATCATGGGGATGGTTCCCTCCAACGGGGGATGGGTGAAGATTTTTGGAAAGCCTGCCCAAAAGTCATATGGCCGCGTAGGCTACGTCCCCCAAAGAGAATCGGTCGATTGGGACTTCCCGGTGTCGGTTCTCGACGTGGTCCTGATGGGCAGGTACGCTCACGTCGGGTGGCTGAAACGGATTGGGAAAAAGGACCGTGAGATTGCTTGCGAATG
>JAYOMW010000001.1:0-9060 GCA_038121045.1 Opitutia bacterium | reverse complement strand
GCGAAGGAATACTTTGACCGACTGATTTTGCTCAACATGCGACTGGTCGCCAACGGTGAGGTGAAAAAGACCTTCACGCGCGATCTTCTGCAAAAGACCTATGGCGGCAGGCTGACCATCTTTACGGAAGTGGCGGACCAATCGGCGGGAGTGAAGGAATATGAGCGGGAAGCCGATCCTTCCTGAATCAAAACGCCAATGAGAAGCGCAAGCAAACTCGAAAGACCACGGCCAAGGTTCCGGATTGCCAGCCGGGTTGGGTTTTGTTGCGTATTGCTCTTTCTCTTTGCCCTCCCCTTGCAAGGAGAACAAATCGGTTCTCAGGGGGACAGTTTGCTTGAAAGAAGCCATCGCTTTCTTTCCTTGTCGGACAAATCCGTGAGGATGGTTCTTCTGGGTGCGATCCTCATGGGTGTGAACTGCGGCACAATGGGGAGCCTTATCGTAACACGAAGGCTTTCCCTTTTCGGGGACACGCTTTCCCATGCCGTACTCCCCGGAGTGGCGACGGGCTTTCTATGGAGCCAATCAAAGGATTCATGGGCCATTCTTGCGGGCGCGACCGTGGCTGGTTTTTTGGGCGTTGCCCTGATCTCGCTCCTCAAAAAAACAAGCCGCATCAGTCAAGACAGCGCCCTAGGGCTCGTGCTGTCTGGTTTTTACGCCTTGGGTATTTGCATGCTTACGAGAATCCAAAAAATGGAGTTCGGGAATCAATCGGGCATCGACAAATACCTTTTTGGCCAGGTCGCGGGCCTTTCTTCGTCCGATCTATGGACCATGGCTTTTTCTTTCCTGTTGATCCTCATGCTGAGCGTGTTTCTATACAAGGAATTATTGATCGCCGGATTTGATTCCGAATTTGCCCGTTCGATCGGCTTGCCCGTCGATTTTCTTCAATTCGCATTGTGGCTGCTGCTTGCCTTTGCCGTCATCACGTCCCTTCAAGTCGTCGGGGTGGTTTTGGTTTCCGCACTGTTGATCATCCCGGCGGCCACGGCGTCCTTGATCACCGACAAGATGAAGACGATGTTGATTTGGTCTGCCCTGCTTGGATGCGCGGCAGGGGTAAGCGGGGCATTTCTATCGTTTCTCGGCAACCAACTGCCGACCGGTCCGCTCATCGTCTTGGCATCGACTGCTTTTTTTGTTTCGACGCTTTTTTTGCACCCTCAAAACGGCCTGTTTTTCAAATGGCTCGCGGCCCGAAACAGAAACCAGAGAATTGCCTTGGAGAACACCTTGAAAGCGGTTTATCAGGAACTCGAATCCCTCGATTTTCAAAAGGACATTATTTCGGTCGGCCAGTTGGCCAAGCGAAGAAGGACGAGCATGCCCCAAGCCCATCGTGAAGTAAAAGCTTTGCTTGCCAAACAATATGCAACGCTTCATTCCGCAAAAGGAGAAAAATCCGCCCCGCTCAAACCGACCATGCTGTCCTTGACGCCCAAGGGTTGGGGAAAGGCCTGCCGAATCGTAAGGAATCATCGGCTTTGGGAATTGTACCTCACGAATGAAGCTCGCTACGCTCCGGATCACGTGCATGACGATGCCGAGAAAATCGAGCATGTCCTGGGTGAAGAAACCGTTCGCCGGATCGAGCGCATTTTATCCAACCCCAGAAAAGATCCGCACGGCAAACTCATCCCCAGCCAACAAGACATTGATCGTGGATTCATCGCTTGAAATGAGTGCAAACAAGCAGGCAAGAGAACCTTTAATTCCGGATTTTGATCTGATCGACACTTTTGTCACGCCTTGGTCCAATCAGGCTGAAATTGCCTGGAACGGGCAAATCATAACAATGGGTATCCTCGTCTCTCTGGCCTGTGGATTGGTTGGTTCTTTTATCGTTGTCCGCAAGCTCGCCCTGATGGGAGACGCCATCAGCCATGGCATCTTGCCCGGTTTGGCCCTAGCCTTTATCATCATGCAATCCAGAGCCTTGTTCCCGATGTTTTTCGGCGCTTGCCTGGCCGGGATGCTATGTAGTTTCTGCATAGAGTGGCTGCAAAAAAAATCCATTTTGAAACCCGACGCCGCCCTTGGGCTTACCTTTACCGCCTTTTTTGCCTTCGGCATACTACTCATCGCAATATACGGAACAAATGCCCATATGGATGCCGATTGTATGTTGTATGGCGAGATTGGCTTGGTTCCTCTGGCGGACAAGCTCTCCATAGCGGGCGTGGACTTGGGTGCCCGGCCCATCGTGTCAATGGCCGCAGTAACCCTTCTGGTCGTCGTCTCGGTTACTCTTTTTTACAGACCATTGATGGTCACCAGTTTCGATTTTACCCTGGCTAAAACCTTGGGGTTGCCGGTTGCCTTGATCCATTACGGGTTGATGCTCCTGCTTGCCCTCACGATCGTTTCCGCCTTCGAAGCGGTCGGGGTGATCCTCGTGATCTCCATGCTTATTTTTCCATCGGTGACGGCTGGTTTCTTCTTTTCGAGAATGCCCGCTATTTTGTTTTCTTCGCTTCCTCTCTCCGTGCTTTATTCCACTGGTGGTTTCTTTTTGGCCCGATGGCTGGATTGCTCCATCGCCGGGGCCATGGTGTTGGTTGCCTGCCTTTGTTTTGGATTAGGCTGGGGGTTGGGACCGAAAGGTGGGTTGGCTTGGCAAATTCTCAAGAAGATGGGATATCCAGCTCATAGGGATGATGCAAAGAGCGGGCGCTTCGCGATCAAGGGTTAGGATCACCTCTTCTTGCGTACATACTCGAATCCACAAATGGGCCGAACAAAAAAAAAGCCTCCGGTCTCCCAGAGGCTTTGTAAAAAGTAGAATGGAAAAATTCAGGAATCTTTCTTCTTTCCTTTCTTCTTGCCGGCAACGGCTACCTTGGTTGCTTCTTGAACTTGGCCCTTTTTTGTGGCGCAGTTGCAGCCATGTATTTCAAGCGAAGCACCGGCGGCAAGCTTGGTTGGGCAATCGAAACCGGCCATCTCGGTCTTGCTGCCGACCTTGACTTTGACATCCTTCTTGCCGGCTTTGAGCGTCAAGGTTTTGGATTCTTTGTCAAAACCAACGAGCTTGGCTTTGAAGGCTTTGGACGGGCAACCTGCGAAGACTGAACCTGCAAGAGCCAATGAAGCGAAAACTGCGAATAATTTTTTCATATAGTGAATGAGATTGGGTTGATAATGAACCCCCCAATCAATAAATGTCATTAAATTTATCAAGAAAGAATTACCTTCTTTTTAATTTTTTTTTGATAGAGCTTTTCGTCTACTCCATATTCTTTTTAAGTCATGAAGATTTTTTCGACTTCGATTTTATTACTGCTTTGCCCTCTTTTTTGTTGGGCTCATCCGATTCCCGATATTCCGGTCATTGGTTCGTTCGAAAGTGAGGGGAAAGCCGTTATCCTTGTCGATGTTGATCCCAGATGCTTCGCCGAAGACCCGGAGGAAGTGGATTTCCTTCTCAAGAAGGCCTATGATAAACTTTCCGAGCAGGAACGCCAGAAGCTCAAGGATCAAGCAAACACTCTCATGAAAAATACTTTGCGGGTCAGGTTTGGCCCCGAAGAATGGTTTTTTCCGAATTTTCGATTCGATTTTCTGACCAAGGAACATGAGACCATTATTCTCGAAGGAGATATCGTCGTACTGCGGGGAACTTTCGAAAGGAAACTTTCGCAGGACTTGAGAACGTATCAAATCAAGGCGTTGGATTCGGCTGACTATGACTTGATCTTCACCAACGTCGTAGACGGAAAGCCTCTTAGAAGAGTCAATGTTCTATGGCCGGGGGAGGAAAGCTTTTCGCTCGACCTTCCTTCCTTTTCAAAAGGTGAAAAAACTCCTCTTGCTCTTGAGCACCAAGCCGGCAATCACGCCAATGATACTTTGAGCACCTTCTATTCTTTTTTGAGAAAGGGATTCGTTCATGTTCTGCCCGATGGATTGGACCACGTTTTATTCGTAATCGGTCTTTTCTTATTCAGCAGAAAAACCAAGCCACTGCTTTTGCAAGTAACCGCCTTCACCATCGCCCACACAATCACGATTGCCTTGGCCTCGCTTAACTTTATCGTCATCAGTCCTTCCATCGTAGAGCCGCTCATTGCCTTGAGCATTGCCTTCCTCGCCGTTGAGAACGTTCTACAACGAAAATTTGCCCTTGTTTTTTCTTTTCGAATAGCGACCGTTTTCATTTTCGGCCTGATTCACGGCTTGGGTTTTGCGGGCGTTTCAAGCCTGAACCCTGAGTCTCCTTCTTTCATCGCCGAACTCCTTGGATTTACTATCGGGGTAGATTTCGGACAAGTTGCCGTTATTCTAATCTTCATGGCTTTGCTTCGATTTTTGTCTGCTCTCGAAAAAGCCCCGTCGGCAAAATTTCTTTCTCCGGTCTGCTTCAACTTTTTCCTGATCGGGGCGATTGCCATCCTCTTTTTTGAGGGAGCGTTGAACCCATCCGCTTGCCTGGTCTTTTGGTTCGTCGGTTTAGCGACGGTCTGCCTAAGCTTGCAATACGAAAGCACGCTTACAAAATCATTTGGAGTCGGATCATTGATTAAACAAGCCGACCGATACCAGATCTTTTTCGTAATACCAGGATCCGCTGTCATAGGATTCATTGGTTGTTACTGGACGATCGAGCGCATTTTCTATTGATGATCTTTCGGGCTTTTCAGCTTGAATGTTCACTTTCGAAAGGCAGAATTCGCCTTCTTTCGAATGATCAGATCGTCTACTTTAGTCCTGAGCTTTTTCGCGGCTTTCACAGCTAGCGGCCTTTCTCTTGGGCTTTTTCAGGTTGGTGTTTGGGCAAACATGTTCGATCAATTTTACGAGGAAACGAATTCGCTTTTGGTGTCAGCGGAACGTGTATTGGATGGCCAGCACAGGTGCGAGGGTTGCGAGTTCGTGACCGACCAAGGAACTTCGCCCAAAGAAGCTTTATCGTCCGTCGGTCAATCTTTGGAAAAAATCCCCCTTGATAAAGGAGTTAGCTATACAGTTTCATTCTTCAATCCATTGGTCCCGAATCAGTCTTCGGTTGCACCGCAAACTCCCTTGCCCGTATTCGAGAAAACGGAGACACCGCCACCCCGGCTTTTTGTTTAGCTCTCCTTTTTTATATTCTGACGAAACGCTTCTTTCATTTCGAGGAAGTACGGTTTTCTCGCCTGTTGCGTTCGTCAACCTTTCAATCGAATACCCTTTTCAAATTTTAAACTATTATGAACAAAATATTTCTGAAAATTCTTTCTCTTGTTGCCCTAACCTGCCCTGCCCTAGCTCACGACGGCAACTGGACCGCCGCCCGACCCGATGGACATGCCCCCATTTCCGTGATGGGCGACCACATGCACAAAATGGGCGAATGGATGATCTCTTACCGGTACATGACCATGGACATGGAAGGGCTTTTGGACGGATCCTCTAAAGTCACTGCCATGGGGGCTAGCTCAAAATATGGATTCAACGCCATGATGTTACCAAAAAAGATGACCATGGACATGCATATGTTCGGGACAATGCACGCCATTTCGGACCAGTGGACGCTCATGGGAATGCTCAACTATCTCGACAACGAGATGAGCATGCAGGGGGCCTCGATGGCTCCCATGGAAACAAGCGGATTGGGTGACGTAAAGGTAAGCGGTCTCTACGATTTGGCCAGACTTGAAGGCGGGAGAAGAGTGCACCTCAATCTTGGAATCAGCCTTCCCTCCGGAGCGATCGACGAAAAAAGGGTCGACGGAACCATCATGCCCTATGGCATGCAGCTAGGGTCAGGAACTTGGGACCTTTTGCCGGCTCTTACCTTCCTCGGACAATCGGACGACTACTCTTGGGGAGCGCAAATCGGCGGAACCTTGAGGCTAGATGACAACGATCGAGGCTACTCCTTGGGAAATCGCTTCGAAGCAAGCCTTTGGGGGGCAAGAAAAGTTTCGGATTATCTAAGCGTTTCCGCCAAGTTGGATCACACAAGCCAAGATGACCTGGACGGCCAGGACAAGGATGTCACCATGATGATGAGGAATATGTCCCCTGGCTACGTGCCCAGCCACCAAGGGAACGATCGAACCACTCTTGGTCTTGGATTCAACTATTACTTCATTGACGGCGGATTGAAGGGTCACCGCTTCGCCGCCGAATGGGAAACCCCGCTCGATCAGAAAGCCAGCGGAGTGCAACTCGAGCTTGACTCCATCTGGACTCTCGGCTGGCAATATGCTTGGTAAACAAAGCAACTAACAAACCAAAGTTCATCAATACCAATACAAAACCATTGCGGAAAGATGAAGCCTTTGAGCTAGCAAAGGAAGGCGAATCATGACCGAGGATGCCTTGGATTCGGAAGAAGGGATTGCCGAAACGACCCAAAAATACGATCTAAGGCGTAACTTTTTCAACGGTATCGTGGAGGCAAGCTTTTCCGCCACGGCCCTCTTGGTCGCAATACGCCACTTCGAAGCATCCGATCATGCAAAGTCGTTGATTGCCGGAGGATCGTGCCTTGGTTTTCTGCTGGCACCCGGATTTCTCCTGCTGATAGGAAAAAGCAAACTTCCAGTCAGCCGGATTTGCGCCCTTCTCATGCTGGGTGCGGCGGTCGGGATCCTTCTTTCCGCTACGGCAAACTCGGCCTGGGTTTATGCCGGTTGGCTCCTCCTTGCCTGTGTTTTGGCCGGCCAAGTACCATCCTTGATGGTTCACATTTACTCCCGCAACTACCCCTCCGGGCAAAGGGGGCGCAAAATATCCGGCAACCTGATGCTTTCCGCCGTCGTCGGGGCCGGCACCGCCCTGACCATCGGTTGGATACTTGACCAGAACCTGAATCACTTCAGGCCCGGCGCGGTGGTCATATTTCTGTTTTGTACGTTCACGGCTTACTTTCATCTGAAGATTCCCTCGGTTCCCTTGAAATCTGACAGCGGAGGATTGTCAGAGGATCTCAGGCATGCCTTGAAAGACCGGCTTTTTTTCTGGATGCTGACCGGGTGGATGCTTATGGGCATCGGGAACCTTGTCACCATTCCCCTCCGGGTGGAGTACTTGGCAAACCCCGTCTATGGCATCGATGCGAGCAACACCGTGGTTCTTGCCATTACTTTGGTCGTTCCCTTGGTCACCCGAGTCGCCAGCATACCAATGTGGGGTTGGGCCTTCGACCGGTTCAACCTCGCCTTAGTTCGTATCGCAATCAACCTGTTTTTTCTCGTCGGATTGTTCCTTTACTTCCAAACCCAGGACTTTGTTTTCCTTGGGCTTGCCTCCGCCTTGATCGGATGGGCCACGGGTGGAGGGACGATGGCTTGGACCCTGTGGGTCACGAGAGTAGCTCCGGCAGGAAGGGAATCAAGTTACATGAGCATTCACAGTTTTTTTACCGGAGTAAGAGGCGTACCGGCGCCTTTTGTCGGTTATTGGATTATCACCACGCTCGGACCCGGTCAGGTGGGATGGACCTCGGTCATTTTGATAGGCATGAGCTCCTTGATTTTTCTTGCTCTCTCCACAGATCGACGCCTCAAGACAACGACTCCATGAAAATTGACAGAACTGCAGAAACCTCGTTTTATTCTCCTTTTTAATGGTCCGTTTCCGTTTGAATCAAATTGGCATGCCCTCTGAATCTTTATTGAGGAATGCACCTTGCTTGTTTTTGTTCGCTTTGAGCGTTTTTTTTACTCGGGAAGCTTGGGCCCAATCCGAATCCAACGTGACCGAAGAACTGTCCCCCATGGTCGTCACCGCCAAGGGTGGATTTGCCGAGCCATGGGCCAACTCGCCATGGTCGACTGACAGGTTGAAGGTAAACCGACTTCTGCATAAGGCCAGAACCATGCCCGAAGCTTTGGCCGGATTACCCTCGGTGATGGTTCAAAAAACCGCATTAGGGCAATCCTCCCCTTACCTGCGCGGACTAACCGGATACCATAACGTCCTCCTTGTGGACGGCATCCGGCTCAATCATTCAGCCATGCGCTCCGGGCCGAACCAGTATTGGAGCACGGTTGAAATGCTCGGAGCGGAGCGGATTGAAGTCGTCCGTGGCCCCAACGGCATCATCCACGGAGCGGATGCCATAGGCGGAGTGGTGAACGTTTTGTCCGCCCAGCCAAGCTTTTCGAGCGAAGGGATGGTTCAAGGTGGAAATTTTTTCGGCAGATTGTCCTCGGCCGAACGCTCTTGGTCGGCTGGAATCAACGGCACCGTCTCGAGTCCGGACTGGTTTGCCGAGCTGTCTCATGCAGAGCGTTCTTTCGGGGATCTGGAAGGGGGCAAGGAGGTAGGCAAGCAAGTAAACACCGGTTATGATTCCCGGGGAACGAATTTTCGGCTTTCCCGAAGGCTAAACGAGGACGCAAGGATGACCCTGGGCATTCAGCGAAGCTTCATGAACGACGTACCGCGTACTCACAAGACAGTGGATGGGTTGACTTGGGAAGGTCTTTCGCCCGGGTCGGAGATTTGGCGGCGCCTCGATCAGGAACGAAATCTTTATTTCGGACAGTTCTCCTGGGAAGATGCCGGCGGGTGGGCCGACAAGGGAATCGTCACCCTTGGCATGCACCAACACGGGCAGGAAAGAACTCGCATGAAAGCGGTCACCAATGGCGGTGATTTCCAACATTTTGATCTTGATGACTTGGGTCTTTCGGTCCGAATGGAAGCCGACGACCCATGGGGTGGAAGAATTGCCTATGGAGCCGAATGGCATCGCGAGTCTCTTGTTTCCGGTGGCTATAAATTCGATGACTTGCAAGTTCGAGGCTCCGACCTGGTTCAGGGGGCCCTCGCCGCCGATGCACAGTACGAACGATATGCCTTGTACTTGAACGACCAGTACGAATCCGCATCCGGGTGGATCTTCGAGCCGGGCATTCGTTTTTCTTCCGTCCGGGCCGAACTCGACCGCTACTACCTCAAGAACAGTGACCCTTCGACGGTTCAAGCGCCCGAAACAAAAACTTACGACGAATGGATCGGATCCATTCGGACAAGCAAGGAGATAGCGAAAGCGCAATTTCTTTTTGCCGGACTGTCTCAGGGTTTTCGCCCGCCGAGCCTGTACGACCTGACTTC